>JBAWVO010000279.1:0-8611 GCA_037147235.1 Planctomycetota bacterium
CCAACCGCTGGTGAAAATCGTCGTCGCCAAGCACGCGCCCGGTTCGCTCATGCTCTCGGAACTCCCCCATTTTGGTTCGATAAACTCATACTTCCAGGTATTCGCATTCGGTAGCAGGTTCCGGAATGGGTAAACCGTCCTCGTGTAGCCCCTCCAAGTGCAAAGGGACTGCCTCAGCGATCAATTTTTTGACCTCTCCAGCGGATCTTCCCACGGCCACACAACCCGGCAGATCGGGGACATAGGCTCCGTAGCTCGTTGGGCCTTTTTCGATGACAATTGCATAACGCATCAATCTTCCTCCGAAAATTGCGACTGTTTCCAGATACTCTTAAGGGTTTTAATCGGTACATCCACACCTAGCTGGCCCGCCACCGTAACTCGCCCTTTTTTGGCGTTGTGCTTGAATTGACGATGGCCGCTTTTCGACTGAATACGATACCAGCCATCGGCCTCCAAGCGTTTAATGACGTCGCGAACTTTCATAAGTTTACCAGGCGAATGAGCACAACGGATACATCCACCAATCCTACCCGACGTTTTCTTCGCTAGCAAGGTTCCCTGGAGAATTTCGCAACCCTATTGCTGGCAAGGAGTTGCATCCTGGGCAATTCCGGGGCCAGCACACGCAACTAGCGTTTTGATTCCCTCTTGGGGCCGGGTTTCCGGCGTCTCAAAACGCGGCCGAGCATCTTCTCTTCTCTCCCCACCGCGCCCCTCTGCGTCCCCTGCGGTCAATTCCCTTCGTCCTCAAAAAAATTCACCGCAAAAGAACACAGAGAACGCAAAAGAACAAAATCTTTCTCTTGCGCTCTTTGTACTCTCTCGCGGTGAATCCTAATCAATTCTTTCGACAGAAAAATGAGGGACAGAAAAATAAGGAAGAAAGCAATGAACCGCGAATGACACGGATGGAGGAAGATAATGGTTATTTCCATCTTCCTGTCTCCTTCCCTCTTATCCGTGCTTCCATCCGTGTTTCATCCGTGGCCAAGTCTAATAATGGTATCCCCCCCGCGTTGCATTGGTTAACCAAGCGAGTGTAGAATGGGTAGTGGAGGTCTTGTTCTCTAATTCTCGGTGATCATAACGTGGCAATCGTATGAAACAAGCAAAGGCAAATGAGTAAGGAAACCAGTAAACTACCGCCTGAATCGTTCATTGGTGACATCTTTCGCCAGCGTCCCCTCGCGCCGAACCCTTCCGCGCCCATTCCGGCCGCGTTCGTTCGCTCGCCAAGCTGGCACCCGTTTCTTTATCGCAAGCGGATCGATCGCATCGACAAGGCCAAGCCGGGCGATCTGCTGGCGGTTTATGGACCGAACGACCGCGTGCTGGGCTATGGCCTCTATAATCCGCGGAGCGAGATCGCCGTCCGCATGGTCTTCTATGGAGAAGAACTGCCCGACAACGCGGCCTGGCAGAACAAGCTCGACGAGGCCGTGACGCTCCGCCGCGACATGCTTCGGCTGGACGATGTGACCGACGCCTACCGCCTAATCCATGCCGAGGCTGACGGTCTTTCAGGCTTGGTCATCGATCGCCTGGGCGACGTGCTTTCGGCCGAGGCCTACACGTTGGGCATGTACCAGCGGGCAGAGGCTATCCTTGCCCGATTAGCCCCGACCCTGGGCACCAAGTTTTCCGTTGTACGGCCCAGCCCTCAGTTCCTCAGCCAAGAGGGCTACGAGCCACCCGGCTTTGCCTCGGACGACTTGCCGCAGGAAGTGACCATTCGCGAATACGGCACGCGGTTCCGTGTCCGCTTCGTCGGCGGCCATAAGACAGGCTTCTTCTGCGATCAGCGTGAAAATCGCAAGCGACTGGCCGAGTTCTGCGAAGGCCGCACGGTACTCGACCTCTGTTGCTACACCGGCGGGTTTGCCGTGCAGGCCAAGTGTCTAGGCAAGGCTGCCGAGGTGACGGGCGTCGATCTCGATGAAGAACCGCTAAAGCTGGCCCGGGAGAATGCCAACTTGAACCAGGCACGCATCCGTTTTGTGCAGGACGACGCCTTCGCCTATATGCGGGAGATGCTGCGGTTGGATCGCCGCTATGATGTCGTGGTGCTCGATCCTCCGAAACTGATCCGCTGCCGGGCTGAGTTAGAAGAGGGCACGCGAAAGCATTTCGACTTGAATCGCTTGGCGATGCGCTTAGTAAAGCCCGGTGGGCTGTTTTTAAGCTGCTGCTGTTCGGGACTCTTGAAGGAGGACGATTTCGTTAAGCTTTTGCGGCAATCGGCCTATCAGGCAGGTGAATTGATCTCTGCGGCTTCGGAAGAAACTGCCGAACGGCACGCAGCGCGGCCGATGCAGTTTCTCGCCCGCACCGGGGCGGCGGCCGATCATCCCGTATCGGCCACCGTGCCGGAGACGGAGTATCTCAAAGCGGTTTGGATGCGGGTGGGGCTATAAGCCCTCGTTTTATCCGTTAGTAATCAGCCGATCATCTCCAGTTCCTCCCAGCGGCGATATGCCTCGGCAAGATCACTCTGGAGAGACTCCAAACGGCCCTTGACGCTGATGATTTCGGCCGGTGCCTTGCGATAGAAGGCCGGATCGGCCGCGAGTTGATGGAGTTCGCTTAGTTCGGCTTCCAATGCTTCAATCCGTTGCGGCAATGCCTCCAACTCACGCTGTTCTTTGTATGTCAAACGCCGGGTGCGCGGCTGCGGTGACTGCCTTGGCTCGGGATGGGCGGTGGCAGGCTTGGCGACCGGCGACTGCTCTTCCGGACGTTGGCGGAGCCAGTCATCATAGCCGCCCGCATATTCCTTGACCTGCCCCTCACCTTCCAGGACGAGTGTACTGGTCACCACATTGTTGAGAAATTCACGGTCGTGGCTCACCAACAGTAGCGTGCCGGCATACGCGCTCAAGAGGTCTTCCAGCAGTTCAAGTGTCTCCAGGTCTAGGTCATTGGTCGGTTCGTCCATGACCAGCACGTTGGACGGTTTGGTGAAAAGCCGAGCCAGCAGCAACCGGTTCCGCTCGCCCCCCGAGAGCCGCGCGACGGGACTACTTGCCTGCTCGGGAGTGAAGAGAAAATCTTCGAGGTAGCCGATGATATGGCGAGTGCGGCCGTTGATCGTCACCGAGTCCGATCCGTCGCGGACGTTTTCGCGCACCGATTTTGTCTCGTCCAGTTGGGCATGGAGTTGGTCGAAGTAAGCAACCTCCAGATTGGTTCCGTGGCGAACGGTCCCCGTCTGCGGCACGAGATCGCCTAACAGCAGGCGCAAGAGAGTCGTCTTGCCCGAGCCGTTGGGGCCGATCAACCCAACCCGATCACCCCGCATGATCATGGTCGAGAAGTTGTCGACGATGGCACGGCTGCCGTAACGGAAATGGAGGTTCTTGGCCTCGATCACCAGCCGGCCCGTGCGGTCTGCGTCCTGAATTTCCATTTTCACGTCGGCGGGACGATCGCGTCGAGCGAGGCGGACCTCGCGCAATGCCTCCAGGGCGCGGACCCGGCCTTCGTTGCGTGTCCGCCGGGCCTTAATGCCGGTGCGTATCCAAACCTCCTCTTGAGCACGCTTCTTGTCGAACTCGGCGTTTTGCTTGGCCTCGGCTTCGAGTGTCGCCTCTTTCCGATTCAGGTAGGTCGCGTAGTCGCACGACCAGCTTGTGAGCCGGCCGCGGTCGAGTTCCAGGATGCGGGTTGCCACGGTGCGGAGCAAGGCTCGATCATGCGTAACAAACAGCAGCGTGCCGCTGGAACGCAGCAGGAAATCCTCCAGCCAGCGGATAGCGTCGATGTCGAGGTGGTTGGTCGGCTCGTCCAAAAGGAGGAGATCCGGGCTGCCGACCAGGGCCTTGGCCAGCAGCACGCGACGTTTCATGCCGGCGGAAAGAGTGGCCACGTCCGCGTCGGGCTGGAGGCTCATGCGTGAGACAACGGCTTCAATCTGCGAGTGCATGCGCCAGCCGCCATTCGCTTCCAGTGCGTGTTGGATGCGCCCCAACTCCGCCTGAAGGTCGTGGCTTTCTTCGCTTGCAAGCCGGCTCGCCAGATGATGATACTCGGCCAACAGTTCCGCCATGGGGCCAAGCCCCCTGGCGACCTCATCAAAAACCGAGCCGCGAAGGTCCGCTGGCACTTGCTGGGGGAGCATCGCGGTACACAGCCCCTGTTGCCGAATGACCGCGCCCCGATCCGGCTCCAGAGTACCCTGCAGGAGGCGGAGGAGCGTCGTTTTGCCGGTGCCATTGCGACCCAAGAGGCAAACCCGCTCGCCCGGCTCAATCGTCAGATTGGCCTGGTCCAAGACCAGAGGGCCGCGAAAGCCCAGGAAAACGTCGGAAAACGCGATAAGTGACATCCTCGGAGGATCGCCTTTGGCTTGTTGTAAGCGGTTCGTAACTAACGACTAAGTCTACCATCGTAGCAGCGGTCCTACGAGTACCTAAATGGCTTTGCGTGATTCCCGAAAGTTCGGGAAAATGCGTTACCAGACCAGCCTGACCGAGCCACTAGCCGATTTGATCATCGGACATTATACTGGAGGTTTTGGAGAAAACGGCAGATGGAGCCGCATGAGGAGATCCAGCGGTGCGAGGTTTACTACTCGGGAAGGGTGCAAGGGGTCGGGTTCCGTTACACGGTGCGTTCGATCGCCCGGCAGTTCGCCGTAACGGGGTATGTCAAAAACCTCCCCGACAACCGCGTCGAACTTGTCTTGGAAGGCCTTTCCGAGGAGATCCGGGCGATGCTTCGTGCCATCCAGGTTGAGATGGGCCATTACATTCGCGACGTTCGCGAAACCCCCTCCCGGGCAACCGGAGGGTTTTCAGGTTTTGATGTGCGGTTCTGATTCAACCACCCGCCAGAATATCAAGTAGGTCAGGCTTTCCAGCCTGACGTTGACCGGTTCCCTGTCAGGCTGGAAAGCCTGACCTACTTCGACGATTTAAGCTGAGACGAAAACATGTCCGACATTTTGCTGCCCCTTGCTTTTTTCGATTTTGTGAACGCGCCCGCCTGGGTCAAGCCTTTTTGGCATATCGGCTGGGGTGGAATCGCCGCCTTTGCGGTGCTGGCCGTGTTGTTTACTATGCTCCAGTTGGCTTTTCCCAAGATTGCCGCCATTGCCCGGACGACGGGCAAGGAAGCCGTCTTGCAGCCACTGTTTTATATTCTTCTGGGAGCCGGGATCTCGCTGTTGACCCTATCCTTGTTCTTGCCGTACTTCACTTTCGGCGAGGATGTCAAGGTGGTGGAAGAAAACGGTCTGACCCTGGTGATGTTGCTGTCAATCGTCCTGGGTCTCTGGACCGCAAGCACTTCCTTGGCCGAGGAAATTGAAGGCCGCACGGCACTCACGGTGCTTTGCAAACCGATCAGCCGCCGCGATTTTGTCCTGGGCAAATTCCTGGGCATCCTCGGCCCGGTGGCGATCCTGTTCATCGTTCTCGGCGTTTTCTTCCTGGCCAGCGTGTCGTACAAGGTGTTTTACGACGCACGGGAAACGTCCCTGCCCGAGCCGAATTCGCAGCAATGCCTTGAAGAGGTCGTGCGCATCGCCCCAGGGCTGGTCCTGGCATTCTTGGAAACGACCGTGATGGTCTCGATCAGCGTGGCCATTTCCACGCGGCTGGGAATGCTGCCGAACCTGGTGATCTGCTTTTCGATTTACGTGTTGGGGCATCTCGTGCCGATGCTGGCCAAGTCGGCCATGGGACAGATGCCGATCGTCACGTTCATTGCCGATCTCTTGGCCGCCATCCTGCCCGTGCTGGACCATTTCAATATCTATGGACCCATTGCCACCGGCGAAACCGTCCCCCTGGCCTATCTCGGCCTGGCCGCACTCTATTGCCTGGCCTACAGCTCGCTCGCGATGTTGGCCGCACTGTTGATGTTTGAGGATCGCGATCTGGCGTAAGCGATCATTCCTCCTTATCAAACTCCGGCGGTGGCTCCGAGATATTGCTCCAATCGCGACGTTGTCGCGAACTGGGAATATTCATCGCCTTGCGATACTTGGTCACCGTACGGCGAGCCACGGTCACACCGGCCGCGGCGAGATCCTTGACCAACTTGTCGTCGCTTTTCGGGCATTGCTTGTCTTCGTTATCGACCAGCTCTTGAAGCTTCAAGCGGATCGTGTCCCAGGCCACCTCCTCACCGTCAGCATCGACCGTGCCGCCACAGAAGAACCGCTTCAGCGGGAAGATGCCGCGCGGCGTCTGAATCCATTTGTCATCCACCGCTCGGCTGATCGTGGTCACATGTACGCCAACCTTTTCGGCAATCTGCTGCATCTTGAGCGGCTCGATCGTTTCGGGGCCCTTGCTGAGAAACTCGGTCTGGTGATCGACGATCGCCTGGGCAACCCGCTCGATCGTGTTTCGCCGCTGTTGGATCGCGTCGATAAGCCATTGGGCCGAATTAATCTTTCGCTTGATGTACTCGCGGGTTTCGTCATTCACTTGCCCGGCGGCAAACAGCTTGCGATAATAAGGACTGATGAAGAGGCTTGGTGTACGGCCATCTTCGATGCGAACGTGGTACTTGCCGTCGTCGCCAAGTTCAACAAACACGTCCGGCGTGACCGATGGAACCGGCATGTTGTTGTAGTCCGCACCCGGCTTGGGATTGAGCTTCCGCAACTCGGTCAATGTCTGCTGGATCAACTCGATCGAAAAGCCGGTGCGACGGCTGATCACCGGAAGCCGATTGTACTCGATATCCTCCAGATAGAAGGTGATGAGCGATTGTAACTGCTCGAAAAGGGGCATGCCCGGGGTGAGTTGCAGCAGCAGACACTCGCGGAGATCACGGGCGGCCACACCGGGTGGATCGAGCCTCTGCACCACCGTCAGGGCTTGCTGCGCCAGGGCATGATCTTCCTTCGTCGCGTCTGACCCCAGAATGTCTTCCAGGCGGCCCTGCAGATAGCCGTTGGTATCGAGGTTGTAGATGATCCGCTCGCACATCGCCCGCAAGGCCGAATCGATTTCAAACCACCCCAACTGGTCGCGGAGATAGTCCTGCAACGACTGCGGCCGAGCGATCATGTTGGCCATGGCGTCGAGCTTCCGCTCGCCGGCATCTTCCGTCTCGCCGCGCGACGGACGAGGGTGTTCCTCGGACTGGTCGGGCCACTCCCCATCCATCTTCATCAGTCGCTCGAAGTCGTCCTCATTCTTGGTCGTCTCGTTGATGACCAATTCGCGTTCCTCGGCACTGGGCGCGTCGGGCGAATCCTGGCTCTCGGTTTCGGAAGTTTCCGAAGGCAGATCAGGATCATCCTCCCGCAGATCCAGCACGGGATTCTCCATGATCTCCTGCTCGATCCGCTCCTGCAGTGCCAGGATCGACAACTGCAGAATCTCCATCGACTGGATCATCCGCGGCGCAAGAATCTGCCGCTGCTGCATTTGTATGTGTTGACCGAGTGAAAGTCGCATAAAACTATACCGTAGATAACTTATTCGTTGTGGTGCGGGCGTCTCGCCTGCATTTTCTTGGGCAGGCGGGACGCCCGCACCACAAATTATTTATGCGAGCTCTCTAAAATGCCTGCCGTCCGGAAAGGGCGTCTGCCAACACTTCCTTGTTAGCAAATTCTAGCATACTGCCGGTGGTAATTCCACGCGCCAGGCGGGTAACTCGCACCGCACAATCGCTTAATATGTTTGAAATGTAAAGCGACGTTCCGTCTCCCTCGACTGTCGGATTGGTAGCCATGACGATTTCCCGGACGGTGCCGCTGCGAACCCGATTGACCAGGGTGTCGATCGTCAATTGCTCAGGCCCCATCCCTTCCAAGGGGGCAATTCGCCCCAAAAGCACATGATACAGGCCATGATAGGTTCCGGCCTGCTCCAGCGCCATCAAGTCACGCGGCTGCTCCACCACGCAGATTACCTCGCGATTCCGATTCGGATCGCGGCAAATCTCGCACTCCTCCTGCTCCGCCAGATTGTAACAGTTGCGACAATACCGCACGTTCTCCTTGACATTGCGTATTGCATCGGCCAGGACGAGCGCCTCCGTGCGGTTGAGCCGAAGCACGTAATACGCCAGTCGCTCAGCCGACTTCTTGCCAACGCCCGGCATTTTCGCAAACTCGTTGATCAATTCGGTTACCGAACGCGTTACTTCAGACATGAATGGCTTTCCTAGATTGTGTTTATCCTTCTTCGACCGAGGTGGGCTGGGCACCAAACAACTCGCTCGCTCGCCGCACCAGCGGATGGTTGGCCGCCTCCATGAGCCGCTGATGGGGTGAAACCACCGGCCGAACCGGCGGCTGAGCGATCGTGGCCTGCGGAGGAGCCTCCAGCAATTTGAACTCGACCCGAATCATCTGGCCGGTGACACCCTTCAGGACCTGCTCAAATCGCAACACTTGCTCGGGCCGCTGGCAGGCCGTCTTGCAAAAGGCATTCTCGGGCGAAAAAAAGACCGTCAC
The DNA here is from genome assembly GCA_037147235.1 of Planctomycetota bacterium. Classification (GTDB taxonomy): domain Bacteria; phylum Planctomycetota; class Planctomycetia; order Pirellulales; family Thermoguttaceae; genus JANXQG01. The sequence continues at coordinate 8,426 of JBAWVO010000279.1, forward strand.
TCGGTTCATGCCCGATATTTCCAGCCGACTAAACTTCTTGGCCTGTTCACCCACCATGCCGGGAATCTTCTCGATCGCTCGCCGCCATGTCTCTCCTACATTGACCGCATCCAGCACAAAACCAGCCTCGGCCGGGGAGTCGTCATCGTCGGGCTCGGGGGGCAGGGGGCGTGGAGCGTAGAGCGT
>JBAWVO010000280.1:0-8602 GCA_037147235.1 Planctomycetota bacterium
GCTTGCGCTTCGGGCTGGTATGGATTGGGACAATCTCAACCGCGGACAGTATAGCCAAGATTTTCCAGGCTAGATCTACAGTGAACATAGCACGGCAAGCGATAAACGACAACCGAGAGGCTGCGGTTCCTCACTTAGAACCGGCGATTCTGAGCCTTGTAGTATGCAGAATGATCGATTATAATGTACCCCATGTATCTCAAAAGTGCGGGATACGGGCATCCGCAACGCCCTGCTCACTGCGTTCTCGACCGACGAATTCCGGCCGGATATTGGTGCCTTGTGGGAGAACTGGGTCGTTGCCGAGGCGGCCAAACGTAATGCCTTGGCCGGCTCACCGGCGGAACTCTTCTTCTGGCGCACTCGCACGCAATCCGAGGTAGACATGGTCGTGCGGCAGGGGAGCAAGCTGCGGGCCTTTGAGGTCAAATGGTCCCCAGGCCGGGTCTCGGGCCGGGCTTTTCGCGATGCCTATGGCGTGGAGGTGGAGGTGATCCGCCCGGACAATCCATTCGCGACAGATATTTTCAAGACTCCCCTATCGGCTTGACTTCTCTGGGCCGCTCGTTCATACTCATGGCAACGCCGTTAGACCGAGTCCGGCGTGGACTCGGCCCCGAACGGCTAACCGATGCGAAACTGGCCTTAGGACCAGCGCACCAATAACTGTCGTGTTTTGCACATTCGCCGAGCGGGGGCAGACGGCACACGGAGTGTGCCTGCTACTTTCTTGCGACACTTGTTGATGCGCCGATCCTTGTTGTTGAAAGCCGACAAGGCGGTTGCGCCCTTACGAGGAATTGAATATGAGCCATAAGACGACTCTTGCACGTCGTGATTTTTTGAAGCGCGTTGCCGCGGTTGGCACGGCGTTTTCCGTGCCTATCGTTCTGACCAAGCCTCTGTTTGGTGCTGACGCACCGAGCAACCGAATCAACGTCGGCCAGATCGGATGCGGCAACATCGGAAGCAACTATCACATTCCGATCTTGAGCCCAATGTCCGACGTGCGGATTGTCGCCGTGGCGGACACTTACAAGAGCCGGCGAGAGTCGGCCGCCGCCAGGTTGAACAAGAAGTACGGCGGAAGCGGCATCGTCAAGGCCTACAGCGATTTTCGGGAAATTCTGGCCCGCCCCGACGTGGATGCCGTCATCATCGGTGCCCATGACAACTGGCACACGCCGATGTCGATTGCCGCAGTCCAAGCCGGGAAGGACGTTTACTGTCAGAAGCCGCTAGGGCTGGATTTCGGCCTGACTGGCATCCTTCGCAACGTGGTCCGCGAGAAGAAGCGGATCTTCCAACTCGGTACGCAATACCGTTCCATCGGAAGATACCGACAAATGATCCAACTCGTGCGCAACGGCTACATTGGCAAACTCGAGCGGATCGACCTCTGGTGCCGCGACGTATCGAATGACGTGGGCCAGTACGTCGTCAAGCCCTACGGATCGTCCGCGGAAGTTTCCGTGCCTGCGGATCTCGACTTCGACGCATGGCAAGGGCCTTCCCCGATGGTCCCGTACACCGTCGATCGCGCAACCCCCTGGGGCGGATACCATTGCCCCGAAACCTCCCTGGGGTTCATTGCCGGGTGCGGCATCCACGAGTTGGGACTTGCTCAATGGGGTAACAAGAGCGATAATACCAGCCCGATTCGCTATGTGGGAACAGGCAATGTTCCCAAGGAGGGCATTTTCCGAACGCTGGAGCGATGGGACGTGATGTGCGACTATCCCAACGGGGTGAAACTGCGGTTCATGGACTATCGCACGGCCAAGCCGGTGGCCTCGCAGTACCTTCACAGTTGGCATCCCTCCGACGGCCTGATTTTTCACGGAAGCGAGGGCTGGATTAGCGACGCGGAAGGCTTCCGCGCCAGCAACCAGTCGCTTTGGAAGCAGAAGTTCAAACCGAGCGATGAGCAACTCCCGGTCTCGCCGGAACACAACCGGAACTTCATCGACTGTGTCAAGTCGCGCAAGGAGACGATGTGCCCGGTGGAAATGGCGATTCGTTGCGACGCGGTCTGCCAATTGGCAAACATCGCGGCGATTACGGGACGCGCGATTCAATGGGATCCCGAACAAGAGAAGATTGTCAACGATCCGGACGCCGCAAAGATGCTCGTCCGACCGTTCCGCGAGAAATGGAAGGTCTGGTAAACCATGCACGCTACACAACTTTCAAGACGTACGTTTCTGCAACAATCCAGCACGGTACTGGCCGGTGCCGCGCTGACCCATGCGCTATCCACGCGGACAAATGCGGGCGAACCTCCCGCGGGCGGAAAGACGCCGTGGCCCTTGCGGTTGTCCACTTCGACCGTGCAGTTCGGTTCCCTCTCCGTGGAGAATGCCTGCGAGCGGATCGCCGCCTTGGGGTTCACGGCAGTTGATTTCTGGCATGCGGGCTTCCAATCTCCCCATCTGAACGAGATCCAGAAGCGACTGGGGCCTGAGGGCCTCAAGGAATTGCTTGCCAAGCACCACTTGAAACTGTGCGCGTTCACCTGCTATAACGTCGGGTATCCGAAGTTTGCGGAACTCCTCGGCAAGGTCGGCGGCGGCCTGGCCGTGCGCGAGGCCCGCTATGGCAAGGTCAAGAACCTGACCGCGGAGATGAAGGCATTGCTTGAGCAACTCAAGCCCCAATTGGAATTGGCCGAAAAATACAACTCGCGGATCGCCATCGAGAACCATGCCGACAGCCTGCTCAGTTCCAAGGACTCCTTCAAGGCGTTCGTCGAACTGAACAAGAATCCTCGTCTGGGAATCGCCCTGGCACCGTACCATTTGCAGGTCGCAAAAGTTTCGGTTGAGGAAGTCATCGGAATTGTCGGAAAGCAGTTGCTCTTCTTCTATGCCTGGCAACATGCCGAAGGCATGAAGCAACTGCCGGGCATCGGGCCGGCCGATTTCACCCCCTGGATCGCGGCCCTGGCCCAGGCGGGCTACGCCGAGTACGTCAACCCCTTCATGCACGGCCACCCAGGCCCGGTCGAGATGGCCAAGGGATTGACGACGGCCCGCGATTATCTGGTCCAATGCCACCAAAAGGCCATGGCGACTTCCCTGGCACATTGACCCTTCCATTGACGAATTCTGTCCGGCAGTCCAGAATAGAGGATCTATCGACATTAAGGATCGGCGCATCAATAAGTGTCGCAAGAAAAGTAGCAGGCACACTCCGCGTGCCGTCCGTCCCCGCTCGGCGAGTGGGCAAAACACGACAGTTATTTATGCGCCGATCCTAAGGGCGAAATGCCCTCATGAAGCCGTCCGTCGCATGCGGGCGTGAATTGAAACGAAACGAACCATGAACTCGATCGAAAAGCACGACCCAGACGTCTGGGCAGCCATCGCCGCGGAAATCCAGCGTCAAAGCGACGGGCTGGAGATGATCGCCAGCGAAAACTACACCAGCCCCGCCGTCATGCAGTGCATGGGAAGCGTGCTGACCAATAAATACGCCGAAGGCTACCCAGGACGACGCTATTATGGTGGGTGCGAATATGTTGACGTGGTCGAAGATCTCGCTCGGAACCGGGCCAAGAAAATCTTCGGTGCCGACCACGCCAACGTCCAGCCGCACTCGGGTGCCCAGGCCAACGCGGCCGTCTACTTCGCTGTCCTCAATCCAGGCGATGTTGTGCTGGGCCTCGATCTGGCACATGGCGGGCATCTGACCCACGGCATGAAGCTCAACAGTTCGGGCAAGCTTTACAAGTTCCATAGCTACGGTGTCCGGCCGGATACCCACCGCATTGATTTCGACCAGCTTGCCGCGTTAGCCAAGGAACACAAGCCGAAGCTAATTGTGGCCGGGGCAAGTGCCTATCCTCGCGAGATCCCCCACGCCACGTTTGCCGAGATTGCCCAAAACGTCGGCGCGAAGCTGATGGTCGATATGGCCCACTATGCCGGCCTAGTCGCCGCCGGATTGCATAACGATCCGGTGCCGGTCTCTGATTTCGTGACCACCACCACCCACAAGACGCTCCGCGGTCCGCGAGGCGGGATGATCCTTTGCAAAGAGGCCTATGCTAAAGACATTGATCGCTCGGTCTTTCCGGGCATCCAAGGCGGGCCGTTGATGCATGTGATTGCGGGCAAGGCGGTCTGTTTCGGCGAGGCCCTCTCGCCAGCCTATAAAGTGTATATTCAACAGGTTCTCGATAATGCCAAAACCCTAGCTGATGTATTCACAGCCGGCGGTGTGCGGCTGGTGAGCGGCGGAACCGACAACCACCTTATGCTGGCCGACGTCACACCTCTGGGTCTCTCTGGCGGGCAGGCTGAAAAGGCACTGGGCCAGAGTGGCATCACGGTAAACAAGAACATGATTCCCTTCGACCAGCGGAAACCGATGGATCCCTCCGGCATTCGCATCGGCACGCCGGCGATTACCAGCCGCGGGATGGGTTGTGGCGAGATGCGCACCATCGGCGGTTGGATCCTCGAAGCCCTTCGCGGACATGATCAGCCGGCCGTGTTGGATCGTATCCGCGGCAATGTCCGCGAGTTGTGCAAGCAGTTCCACGTACCTTCATGAAACATTTTCTCAACAACGTCGTTTTGAGGACAATGCATGGATCGCGAAAAGTTGCTCTTAAGATTGGTTCGTGGCGAACTTCGGAATGTCGATTTCAGCGATTTGACCGGGCTTGTCCAGGGATTTGGTTTTGAACTTGTTCGAATCAAGGGGAGCCATCATATTTTCCGTCACCCAGCCATTCCAGAATTGCTGAACTTACAAAAGGTCCACGGGGAAGGCAAACCGTATCAGATAAGCCAGTTCCTGCGACTCGTGGAACGGCATAACCTCAGTCTGGAGAGAATCGCATGAAAGACTATCACATCAATATTTTTTACAGCGACGAGGATGAAGGATACATTGCAGATATTCCCGACCTTGAGGCGTGCTCATCGTTCGGTAGCACTCCAGAAGAGGCTCTCGCCGAATTAGAAATGGCCAAGGAGGCCTGGCTGGATGCTGCCCGAGCGTTTGGAAAACCAGTCCCGCCGCCATGTTATCGACCTGCAATCTACCAAGCATCTCACTGAGCTTCTGAGCTTGTACACGATTCAAAGAGCGAAACCATGCCCTCAAGTAAAATTCTGATCGCCGACGATAACCAGCCGAACGTGGAGCTGTTGGAAGCCTATTTGGCCGAGGTCGATTGCGAGATCGGCGTGGCGGCCGACGGACACGAGACGCTGGAGAAAGTGGCCGAATTCAAGCCCGATCTGATCCTGCTGGACATCATGATGCCCAAGCTCAGCGGGTTTGAAGTCTGCCGCCTCCTGCGCAAGAATCCCGAGACTCGCCACATCATGGTCCTCATGGTTACCGCCTTGGGCGAGCCGGGCGACATCGAGCGGGCCGTGGCCTGCGGATGCGACGATTTCCTCCGCAAGCCAATCAATAAGTTTGAACTACTCAAGCGAGTGGAAAACCTCTTGAACCTGCGGCACGTGACCGACGAGTTGGAACGCTTGCGTCGCTATATCGACGAGATGGAGTGCGACCGGCCGCGGCGAAATCCCGTGGAGTAGAGCGAGAAATCCGGCTCTCCGCCAAGTTTGTGGTGCGGGCGTCTCGCCTGCCTGGTTCAACCACAACATCTTGGGCAGGCGGGACGCCCGCACCACAATTATCCGCAAACCCGGCGGAGAGCCCGATTTTGTTTAGAATTTCGACATTCGGATTTTCCCCACACCATCAACTGATAGCTCCCCCATGCTCGAACCCTCTTGGACCCCCGACACCTGGCGTAGCAAGCCGATGGAGCAGCGGGTTACTTATCCTGATCCCACGGCCTTGCGAAGTGCGATCACGGAACTGGCCAAGCTGCCGCCGCTGGTGACAAGCTGGGAAGTCGAAGCCCTCAAGCAACAGCTTGCCGAGGCATCGCGCGGCGAACGGTTCCTGCTCCAGGGGGGCGACTGCTCCGAGAGTTTCGACGATTGCCAGGCGTCGATCATCGCCAGCAACCTCAAAGTGTTGCTGAAAATGAGTTTTGTGCTCATCTACGGCTGCCGTAAAAAGATAATCCGCGTGGGGCGTTTTGCGGGGCAATATGCCAAACCCCGCTCCGCCGAAACCGAAACCCGCAACGGCATTACGCTGCCGAGTTACCGTGGCCCCTTGACCAATCGGCCTGGATTCACCGCAGAGGAGCGGACTCCACAACCGGCCTATCTCCTGGAAGGCTATCACCGTTCCGCGCTCACGATCAACTTCATTCGCGGGCTGGTCGATGGCGGTTTTGCCGACCTGCACCATCCCGAGTTCTGGAACCTCGATTTTTTCCACCACGCGGCTGCCGCCGCCGACGACTATCGCCAGATCATCGACTCGATCGGTGCGGCAATCCACTTCATGGAGACCGTGGCCGGCAGGCGGCTGGACGAATTAACCCGGGTTGATTTTTTTACCAGCCACGAGGGCCTGCACTTGGAATATGAACAGGCTCAAACGCGGCAAGTCCCCCGCCGGCCCGACAAATGGTATAACCTCTGTACTCACTTTCCGTGGATCGGCGAACGCACCCGACGACTGGACGGTGCTCACATCGAATACTTCCGCGGGATTGCCAATCCCATTGGGGTGAAGATTGGCCCGTCGATGACGCCCGAACAGCTCCTCGACCTAATCGAAATCCTCAATCCGCACGACGAGCCGGGCCGGTTGACGCTCATCCATCGCTTCGGTGTGAAGCGGATTGCGGAGTGTCTACCTCGGTTGATTGAAGCGGTGCTCCGCGCCGGCCGGCACGTCACGTGGTGCTGCGACCCAATGCATGGCAATACGCTCGTCACGCAGTCGGGCGTGAAAACCCGATCCTTTGACGAAATCCTCGACGAACTCAACCAGGCATTGGACATCCACCAGGGGCTTGGATCAATCCTTGGGGGGGTACATGTCGAGTTGACCGGCGAAGACGTGACGGAGTGCATCGGCGGTGCTCGGGGCTTGTGTGAGGCCGACCTCGGACGGGCCTACTCCAGTGAGGTTGACCCGCGACTAAACTACGAGCAGGCCCTGGAAATGGCCTTTGCCATCGCCCGTCGCATGAGCCGCGGCCGGCGATAAGATATTGGCTTGCCTCTGCCGTCAAAATGGGGTAGTATGACGTTAGAGTAGACTGGTCTCCCGATGGCCCTCTGGGGGTACTCGGGTACGCTGTTCTCGGAGCAAAGAGGTATTTCAATGAAACGGCCCCTACACGGTTTTACGCTCGTCGAACTCCTGGTGGTGATCACGATCATCGGCATGTTGATGGGATTGTTGTTGCCAGCCGTCAACGCGGTGCGCGAGGCAGGCCGCCGGACCACCTGTTCAAACAACCTGCACCAGTTGTCGCTAGCCTGCTTGGCTCACGCCCAAAAGCTCGGCTCCTTTCCTAGCGGCGGTTGGGGAAGCAACTGGGTTGGGAATCCCGACAATGGCACGGGGATCAACCAACCGGGTGGATGGATCTATCAACTTCTTCCCTATATTGACGGGGACGCCTTGCACGATTTGGGCAAAGGTAGCAGTCTGGCGATCAGCTCCACGGCGAGTGCCGCGCGGGTTTCCAAGCCCATACCACTTTTACACTGCCCGACGCGCCGTGACGGTCTGGTGGCATATCCCGTGTCAACCAGTGGGGCCGGCGGGGCCAATCCGTCCGGTCCGTTTCAGTTTCAAGCCAGTTCGGGCACGGTGACGCAGGCTGGCCGCACCGACTATGCAATCAACGGCGGATCGGTCGTTATTACGCACGGTGCGGGTCCTGCTAGCTTGGCCGTTGCTGGAAGTTATTCTTGGCCCAACCTCAAGACTTTAGGGTTCAACGGCATCGCCAGTATTCACAGCCAAGTCTCCGAGGCCATGATTACCAACACCAAGCAAACGACTTACCTCATCGGTGAAAAGTATATGTCACCTGAGGGTTACGTCACGGGCAACGATCCGGGCGATCTGTTCAGCGCGATGTCGGGCGACGACGTCAGCCTCATTCGCTGGGGCAACACCAGCCTGCTGCCGAGCATGGATCGTTCGGCCAACAACAATCCTCCCGCGAACGCGACGCAGATCTTCGGAAGTTCGCACGGTGCCGGATGGCATGCGGCCTTTTGCGATGGGCACGTACAGTTAGTCGGCTGGGGTATCGACCCGGCTACGCACCAGACGATGGCCACGCGCAACGGCTGCCAGCGCCTCGGCTACCAGCCGGTCGATCCCACGAGGATTCCGAAGTAGTATTCAACCGCGTTGGGTGTGGAGCGGGGAGCCCTATTGTGGCCGGTCTCCTGACCGAGCCACACTCAAGCCTACGTTTCGGCGGGATCAGGAGACCTGCGCCGAAAACTGCCAAGGGAATTCACCGCGAAAGACCGCAAAGTGCGCAATAGAAAGATACTTGTTCTTTTGCGTTCTCTGCGTTCTTTTGCGGATAATTCATTTTCCCCGTTGTGGCCGGTCTTCTGACCGAGCCACACTCAAAACTCTACGTTTCGGCTGGGCCGGGAGACCCGCGCCGAACACTGCCAAGGGAATTCACCGCGAAAGACCGCAAAGTGCGCGATAGAAAGAATGTCTGTTCTTTTGC
>JBAWVO010000281.1:0-8600 GCA_037147235.1 Planctomycetota bacterium
AATGGGCCATGAACGCCTCCCATCGTGAGGGTGTGCGTGAAGGCGAGATCAAAGGCAAGATCGAAGGAAAGATCGAAGGAAAGATCGAAGGAAAGATCGAAGGCGAGATCGAAGGCGAGATCAAAGGCGAGATCAAATTGATCCGAACACTTCAGGCAATACTCCGTACGCCTGTCAGCGAGGAACAGGAGCTACGAGCATTGGACCTTGCCAAGCTTGAATCGCTGACCACCAATCTGCAAGACCGATTGCGCAACCGAACGTCTTCGTAAGACCTCCGGTCGACCGGATGGCTCGGTCAGAGACCGTCCACAACAAGGGGGGAGCCGTTAATTCACCGCGAAAGACCGCAAAGTGCGCAATAGAAAGAATGCCTGTTCTTTTGCGTTCCATGCGTTCTTTCGCGGATAATTCATTTCGCTTGATACTGGCTATTCTCAATCGTCCTGTCCGGGGTCGAGAGACCCGCGCCGAACGGGAGGCGAGGTTGGCGAATAATTGTAGGGTGGGGAGAGTGAAACGAGCCCCACCAATTCGGTTTCATCCCGCTTTTGTGGGGCTCGCTGCGCTCTCCCCACCCTACTGCTGCACCCAGAACCGGAAGAGCCACTTGTCACCCACCCACGATCGACCCCTTTTCCCTAGTAATCAATCTCACGAACTCCTCCTCGCTCAGCACCTTGACACCGAGTTGCCGGGCCTTTTCCAGCTTGCTGCCGGCCTTCTCGCCGGCGACGAGATAGTCGGTCTTCTTGGAAATGCTGGATGCGGCATGACCGCCGTGCTCCGTAATAAACTCATTGATCTGGTCGCGGCTGTACTTCACCAGCGTACCGGTAACGACGAACGTCTTGCCTTCCAGCTTTCTCGCCCCAGCGACGGCAGCCGTGGCGGCGGTCGATTCCATCTTCACACCCTGCGCACGTAGATCCTCGATTACCTTGCGGCCAAACTCGGAATGCAAGAACTCATACACACTCTTTGCGATCACCTGTCCAATCTCGTTGGTCCGGCTTAATTCGTCGATGCCGACGGCCAAGAGGGCATCGATCGTGCGGAACCGCTCGGCCAATACGCTGGCCACGCGATTGCCCACATGACGGATCGACAGGGCGTTGAGCAACCGGGCCAGACCGCGGCCCTTGCTGGCCTCAATACCCTCCAGTACATTTTCAGCCGACTTGCGGCCCATGCGTTCGAGCTTTAGCAGCCCGTCTACCGTCAGACGGTAAAGATCGCCGTAGCTCTGCGCGAGCTTCTGATTGACCAACTGATCGACGAGCTTGTCGCCCAGCCCCTCGATATCCATCGCGTTGCGGCCGGCGAAGTAGCGGATCCGCTCCTTGAGCTGGGCCGGACATTCAGGGTTCGGGCAGCGGATGTAGACGCCGCCGTCGTCTTTGACTGCGAGTGTGCCGCATTCGGGACAGTTTTTAGGAAAGGAGAACTTCGATAACTCCCCTTTCCGTTCGGCCACCTCGACGCGGACAATGTGCGGAATGATTTTGCCCGCCTTTTCCACCACAACCATATCGCCCACGCGAACGTCCTTCCGCTCAATCTCTTCGGCGTTGTGCAAACTGGCCCGGCTGACGATCGTACCGGCCAGCTCAACCGGCTCCAGGTCCGCCACGGGCGTGATCGCGCCGGTCTTGCCAACCTGCACGCGGATGGCATTCACGCGGGTCGTGGCTTCATATTTCTCGAACTTGTAGGCGATAACCCAACGCGGGGCCTTGGAGGTTGCCCCCAACCGGTCCCGCTGGGCATAACGGTTGACTTTGAGGACAAGCCCGTCGATCTCAAAATCCAACTCGTGCAGCCTTTCGATGAGCTGCTCGCAATGCTCGGCAGCCGCCTCGAAGGTGGGAAAGCAGGCCATGCCGGGCGTCACGGGAATGCCGTAATCGGCCATCTCCTTGAGGAAATCAATATGCGACTCGGCTTCGTGTCCTTCGCGATATCCAACCGAGTGGCAGAAGAACCGCAGCCGCCGTTCGGCGCAGATCCGCGGGTCGAGCAGGCGGATGCAGCCGGCAGCCACGTTCCGAGTGTTGGAAAACAGCGGCTTCCCCTCGGCCCTTTGACGCTCGTTGAGCCGCACAAGGTCGCTGTTGGTCATGTAGATTTCACCCCGCGGTTCAAGAATGCGGGGATACTTTTTGCCGCGGAGCCGCAAGGGGATGTCGTGGATCGTGCGGATGTTGTGGGTCACGTCGTCGCCCACGCGGCCATTCCCCCGGGTGACGCCCTGGACCAGCAGCCCGTCTTCATAGACCAGCGACACGGCCACGCCATCGACCTTCAACTCGACGACCCACTCGATCGGTTCGCCTTCCAGCAGCCTGGCCGTCCGCTCGCCGAACTTCTTGAGCTCGTCGAGACTGTAGGTATTTTCGATCGAGAGCATCGGCACGCGATGTTCGACCTGGGGTAACTCGCTCACCGACTGGTCACCGATGCGCTGCGTGGGGCTATCGGGCGAGATTTGCTCGGGATGGGCCGCTTCAAGCTGCTTGAGCCGCTCCAGGAGCTTATCGTAGTCGCGGTCGCTGATCTCCGCCGCCGCCTCGACATAATATCGATAGTCGTGGTGGCGGATCTGATCGCGAAGGGAGGCGATTTCGGAAGCGGGGTTTTGAGGCATGATGGGATCCTTGCGAAATAGACGATTTCAGCCAAGCTAGCCAATCGGGGGGGGTGCGACAGCATAACCTTCATTGTGCAGGAAGCCTCGACTTGCTGCAAGGATGGGCAAAACAACGGAATAAATTCCGTTTTACGAACAACTTTGCCCATTCTTTGGGTGCCCACTCCCCACGCTGTCGAAAAATGGTAGAATGGAGTCTATTGGGAGGGCTGTTCCGGGTTGTATACCGGACAGCCAAGTAGCTCGGGCCGGCGGAGAGTTATACGCCTTTCACGCTGATCGGCTCGGGCTAACCCGTTTAACGAAAGGTAACATCATGGGAAACGAACTTAAAAAGACCCCAACCAAGTCGCCGACTGACCGTCAACCCATGTGCGACAAGGACCTCCTCAGCTTCTTTGCGGATCACCAAGGCTACTCCGTAATCGAGATAGCCGCCCATTTTCACGTTACCCAGACGGCTATCCGTGGCCGGCTGACTCGGTTGATGGCAGCAGAGTTAGTTACCAGAAAAGTCGAAGTGACGCGCGAACGGGGACGGCCGAAGCACACGTACTTCCTTACGAGCCGTGCGGTAGATCAAGGGACTGTCTGACGGACGATTGCTTCCAGACCGTTTCCTTCCGCCTGGAAGACGTGATCCAGCAGCGTTTCCCGCGTGATTCCGCGGATCGTTAGACACTCTTCCGCTGAAAAACCTTGGGACAAGAGCCGCCAAGTCCAGTAATACGACGGCCGGTTGACCGGTGCCGGCGGTTGACCCATTGCCGAGTCCCGATCGATTTCGGCCGCGCTCTCGACGACCTTCGGCCGCGGCACATCCTTGGCGGCTGGCCGCCGCAGTTTGAGACGCAGTTCGCTCGGCAGACTCAAGCCGACAGGCAGTTCGGCATTACCCCGCATCACGTCGCCCCCCAGCGGCGTGAGCTTCAGCACGGGGCGGAAGCGATCGATGTTTTCCTGTTCTAGGCAGCCGATGGCAATCAGAATCTCAATCAGCGTCGTGACTTCCGCCTGCTTCAACTGCCGAAGCAGCCCAAAGGTGGTCAACTGGTCCAGACGTAGCTTCTTGATCTTTGCCGAATTGGAACCACAGAGCATTTGAGCGATGAGGTTTTTGCCACATGCGATCCGCGATCCAGCGCGTGCAACCCCGCTGAGTACCTTGCGAACGGTCTCGGTCACCCCCTCCTCGGTGGACTCATCGGCAGCGAACTTGTCGGCGACGACCACCCCGGACGGCGACGGTTTTGCGATTGCGTCCTCGGTTTGCATCCCCACCTTTAGGTGATCTGCCGCTTGGGGTTCGCTGTGGCGGTCGCGGGGCTTGTGCTTGCTGCAATTATCACAGTGGTGACATTCCCCTGCCTCGCTCTCGCCAAAATAGTGCAAAATATCCTGCTGCCGGCACGCGCCGCTGAGGGCGAATCGCACCATGCGGTTGAGCTTGTCGTATTCGGCCGCCTTGCGCTTCTCCAGGGCTGCGGAGTCGATTTCCAGCTCTTCAAACGGCACGTCTCGCTTTAACATGCGGATGGCCCGGCCGCGAAACGGCGGCACGTACGTAAACCAGTCCGATTCGCTCAATTCATGAAGCGCGTGGGCTACGGCCGGTTGCTCCATCTGAAGTGCCGCGGTTAAATCCTGCGGCCGGAACTGGACCAACTCGTCCCGCTGATCGCCCACGATCTTCTCCACCGCCTGCAACACCCGCCGCCGCACTTTGGCCTGCCGAGGCAATAGATCGACACACGTGGGCAGATCGCTGTCAATCCGCACCGTGGCCATGTTCTGCGACGACACAAGCCGTTCCAGCGCGCCTGCGCTTTCCAGGATTTGCTCGCAATTCCCCACGCCGTCGTTGCCGATCGACAGCCTCAGATACTCTTTGACGTCCTGCTGGGTCAGTTGAATCGGATCCTCGTCGAGCGAAGCGAGGAATTCATAGACCTTCTGAATAACGTCCAGCCCGGGGTAAGAGTTCTCAATGAAGAACTCCTGGATATAACGGTCGCCGCCGTGATAGAGCATCACGCATCGCGACGGTTTTCCGTCGCGGCCTGCCCGGCCGGCTTCTTGGTAGTAGGCTTCCAGGCTGCCTGGCAGGTTGTAGTGGATGACGAAACGCACATCGGCCTTGTCGATACCCATACCGAAAGCGTTGGTCGCGGTGATGACTTCGATGCGGCCACTCATAAAGGCATCCTGCGTTGCACGGCGTTCGTCGGGCGGCAGGCCGGCATGATAGACGGCCGCCCGCCGCGAAGTTTGCTTGCCAATGATCTCGGCAATTTCTTCCGTCCGCTTCCGCGTGGAGGCATAGATGATGCCCGTACCGGGGGTCTCGCGGAGAAACTTGACGAGCATCTCGCCCTTTTCGCGATCGGTTCGCGGGCTGAGTACCTCATAGAAGAGGTTTTCGCGGGCGAAACCGGTGATGAAAATCTTCGGTTCGTCCAGGGCGAGGTGCTCGACGACGTCGCGACGCACGTTGTCGGTCGCCGTGGCGGTGAGGGCGATGGTCGTCGGGTTGCCCAGCATTTTGCGAAAATGACCGAGCCGGGCGTAATCGGGGCGGAAATCGTGGCCCCATTGGCTGACACAGTGGGCCTCATCGACCGCCAGCAGTTTCAGCCCCACCGCTCGCACGGATTCCAGAAACCGCGAACTGCGAAACCGCTCCGGAACGACGTACGCCAAGCGGAACTCGCCTGCCGCGATACGATCGAGCCGGTCATGCTGCTCCTGGACGGGCAGCGTGCTATTGATGAAGGTGACGGGAAATCCCCGTGCCTGGAGTTGATCGACCTGGTCCTTCATCAACGCGATCAACGGCGAGACGACGAGCGTCAGCCCATCAAGTATCAGGGCAGGCAATTGGTAGCAAAGGCTCTTGCCGCCGCCGGTGGGCATGACACACAGGCAGTCTTTTCCGGCCAAAACGGTGGAAATGACTTCCCGCTGGCCGGGGCGGAACGCCGTCAGGCCGAACCGCGGCAGCAAGGCATCGAGATGGTCGCCGGAAACGCTCATGCTGGCATTATAGAGGTATTCCCCAGCGGCAAAAAGTGGCAAACCTTTGGTGTGCGGTGATTTATCACCGCAGGCGGTTTGTCGATTTAATCGAAATATCTTGTTGTGGCCTGTCTCTGACCGAGCCACGCCGATGACCGAAGGTCTCCCGTCTACCGGGAGACCTTCGGTCCAGCGTTTCGGCGGGGTCGGGAGACCCGCGCCGAACGGGTAGCGGGGTCGGGAGACCCGCGCCGAACAGGGGGGCGACCCCATCCAGCTTGCTGGATGGTGAATCAGGTTATCCAGCTAGCCCATGTTCGCGATCTAGCCAAGCAACCTCCTTCACCATCCACCAAGGTGGATGGGGTCGTGTTGGTCTTTGTTCTCCATTTTAGCCATTTAACCTTGTTCACCATCCGGGCAAGCCGGATGGGGTCCAAAAGATGTATGTAACAACGAGGTGGCCCCGGGCGGTTTCCCGCCTGAGGCTCCAACAGACCCAAACGAGTGAATTCCTTAATTTCGTTCGTATGGGGGAGAGCGCAGCGAGCCCCACCAATTCTGTTGCGGTCCGCTTTGGGTGGGGCTCGTTTCACTCTCCCTACCCTACTTCTGGGGAGATGCGAAGTGGGATCTTCCGGTTCCAGGTGTGGAACGCGAATAATTGTAGGGTGGGGCTTGCCGCGGTCGTCCCACCCTTCTTCCGTACTTGGTTTTCCGCTGCCGTTGCCTAATTATTCCTTTCCTTGTATAATGAGCGATTCTCGATGGTCCGCATGGTAGTTCCTGGGTGCCGGGAACCGGGCGAACGAGTGGTCTTTTTGTGTGCGTGTTTTAGATACGGAATCGAATTCATGGTCAATCGTAACCTCATCCGAACGCTGGACCTTTCTGAGGAGGAATGGCAGCAGGAACTCAATGAAGCCCTAGAAGCGGTATTGCCGGAAGAACTCGACTGGGGAACTCAGGAAGTAGCCGTCAACCAGATCGTCCAAGGGCGCGTCCTGCGAACCGAAGGCGACGTCGTCTTGGTCGACGTCGGCTACAAGAGCGAAGGCATTATCTTCCGCAGCGAGTGGGATGAAGGCGAAGAGCTGCCCCTACCCGGGCAAATGATCAAGGTCCTGATCGAGGATGTCGAGGACATCCACGGCCTGGTCGATGATTCCCGCGGCATGATCACCCTCAGCAAACGCAAGGCCGAGAAAATCGAGGCCTGGTTGTCGGTCATGGATTCGGTCCACGAGGGCAACGTCGTCACGGGCGTGGCCACGCGCAAGATCAAGGGCGGGTTGCTGGTCGATATTGGCGTACCGGTCTTCTTGCCGGCCAGTCAGGTCGATATTCGCCGCCCGGCCGATATCGGCGATTACATCGGGCGGACCATCCAGTCCCTAGTACTCAAAATCGACGAGGCCCGGCGCAATATCGTTGTCAGCCGCCGTGCCCTGATCGAGGCCGAGCGGGCCGAAAAGAAGGCCCAACTGCTCGCCGAGTTGGAAATCGGCCAGCGTCGCAAGGGCGTGGTCAAGAACATCGCCGATTTCGGCGCGTTCGTCGACCTCGGCGGCATCGACGGCCTGCTGCATATCACCGATATGAGCTGGGGCCGCATCAACCACCCGTCCGAGATGGTCGCCATCGACCAGGAAATCGAAGTCCAGATCTTGCATGTTGATTACGAGAAGGAAAAGATCGCGCTGGGCCTGAAGCAGAAGCTTCCCAGCCCGTGGGAAAATGTGCCCGCCAAGTTCCCGGTCGGCACGCAACTCAAGGGGTCCGTGGTCAACGTGATGAGCTACGGTGCCTTTGTCAAGCTGGAAGAGGGCATTGAGGGCTTGGTGCATATCAGCGAAATGTCGTGGACCCGTCGGATCAGTCACCCCAGCGAATTGGTCCAGGTCGACGACGAGATTGAAGTCGTCGTGCTGAAGATCGACAAGGAGAAGCACGAAATCTCTTTGGGCATGAAGCAAACCCTGGAAAACCCCTGGGACCGCGTGGCCGACCGCTATCCGCCGGGAGCCTTGGTCAAAGGCACGGTCCGCAACCTCACCAACTACGGTGCCTTCATTGAGATTGAAGAGGGTATCGACGGCCTGCTGCACGTCAGCGACATGTCCTGGACCCGCAAGATCAGCCATCCCAACGAAATGGTCGAGAAGGGCCAAGTGCTCGATTGCCGCGTGCTGAGCGTCGATCAGGAACGCCGCCGCATCGCCCTCGGCATGAAGCAACTGACCGAGGATCCCTGGGCAACCGACATTCCGCTGAAGTACCAGCCCGGCCAAGTCGTCAAGGGTCCGGTTACGAAGATCACCAATTTCGGCGTCTTCGTCGGTCTGGAAGACGGCCTCGAAGGCCTGCTGCACATCTCGGAGTTGGCAGACCATAAGGTCGAAAATCCCGAGGACGTGGTCAAGGTCGGTGAGGAAATCGAGGTCAAGGTTCTTCGCGTCGATGCCAACGAGCGGAAGATCGGCCTCTCCCGGAAGCGGGTTGAGTGGGCCGCGGAGGAAGCAGCCGACGAGCAGGCTGCCGCTTCCGGCAAGTCGCAATCTTCGACCCCGTCGGCCGAGCTTAAGGGTGGTGTTGGTGGCGGCTCCGGTCCGCTGATCGCTCCGCGCATCGTCAAGCCCGAAAGCGAAGAGCCAGCCAAGCCCGAAAGCGAAGAGTTGGCCAAGCCCGAGAGTGAAGAGCCAGCCAAGCCCGAGAGCGAAGAGCTGGCCAAGCCCGAAAGTGAAGAGCTGGCCAAGCCCGAAAGCGAAGAGCCAGCCAAGCCCGAAGGCGAAGAGTAACGTCGATCCTTTATTCCGATTTTACCGCGACCCCGTCGGTTACGACCGGCGGGGTCGTTCTATTGCATGTTCTGTAAAAATTGCCTTGTGTCCTTCTGGCATTGTATCAAATCGGGTATTGTGCTATGACTTCACTG
>JBAWVO010000282.1:0-8535 GCA_037147235.1 Planctomycetota bacterium
CCAATTTTGCCTCAATTTGGTCAACACATAGAAAAAGTTAGTGTCAGGAAAATTGCGAATAGAGAATTGAGAATTGAAAATTGAGGACGGGGGGACGGGAACCACGAAAGAGACGAAAAACACGAAATGGGAAGACAAAATTAGGACGGAAAGATGGTGAGCAGAAAGATAAGACAGGAGGATTTGCTGGCCGCTTGCGGTTTCGCAGTTTTGAAGGAGAGATTTGACCACGGATAACACGGATGAGGAGGAGAAGATTGGGATTTCGCGCAAAGGCGCAAAGAAGAGGGAGGAGAAAGGGCCACGGAGGAAACACGGATGGAAACACGGATAAAAGACAGGAAGATAAAGGACAGGAAGGATAATTACCTTCTCCTATCCGTGTCGTCCGTGTTATCCGTGGTTTGTTTATTTCTTTTCTATTTTTCTGTCCCTCATTTTTCTGTCGAAAGTCTTTGGGAGAGGGGGGGAGAAGCTGCAAGGAGGAACCACGAAAAACACAAAACAGACGAAAAGGAAAAGTTTCGTTCTTATTGTCTTTTTTCGTTTTTTCGTCTGTTTCGTGGTTCATCCCCGAGGTGTGGCTCGGTCAGAGAACGGCCACAACCGATTTTTTTCGTCCGTGGCCAAGGCTAGGCAGGATGTCAGAAACTACTTCGTTTTGCCAATGCTGCGGAGGAGACTGAGTGTCATCGCATCGAAAACCAGACCGATCTCGCGGTATTCGCGGTCCTCCGACTGAAAGAAGATGGTGTAGGTTGCACCGTCAACACGCAAGCTGCGAATGCCGGCTGTGTTTGTCAGGTCAAGACAGAAAAAATTAAGATCGAAGCCGATCAGATCGTGTCCGGCGATGGTTTCGTTAACCGGCTCAGCTTCCATGCCTTCATATTCCTTGCGCATGACATCCAAGGCGGCCTGGGCCATTCGGGCTGGATCGGCCGATGCTGGATGCACGGCGACCGACCAGAATGCCCCACCGGGACTGAAGACCGTGACCGCGCTTTGGCCAGCGCGGACCTCTTCCTCATCCAGTTGCCAATTGTCAGGATACTGAAAAACAATGCCCAAGTTGTCGAATGTGGCTGGCATGGAACTATCGTAACAAACGGATGCGGCGCAGGGAACACGGGGCACCCGCTTGTGGGGCGTGGCATTCCCAAAAGAACTATACTGCTCGCGGTTGAGACTGACACTAGCCCGAAGCGCGAGCGAGGTTGCTAAGTCGTTGCCTCGCTTGCGCTTCGGGTTGGTATGGATCGGGACAATCTCAACCGCGACAGTATACCAAGCTCCCTTCCCTTGAGTAGAGCAGAGTATATTCCGTCGCCTTATCGTGCCAAAATGGAAAATCGGCGTAGCAACTGCCTTGCCGATTTGTTACGCTCTCGGCGATTTTCAGAATTGGGTAAGAATGCACCGAATTTCATTTACCATACTGTTTGCAGCTTGCCTAGGACCGGCAGCGGGGTGCCAATGGGTTGGGCTGCGCGATCCCGTTCCGGCCACACTGACGGCCTCGCGGAAGCTTTCCAGCGAAGGCAACGAGCTTCTGGAGCGGAAACAGCCGGAGAAGGCCGAAGCCAAGTTGGCCGAGGCTGTAAAAACTTGCCCCACCGATTGCGATGCTCGGTGCTACTATGCCGAAACGCTTTGGCTGCGTAACGCTCGGCCCGAGGCCGTGGCCCAATTGGTAGAGGCATGCCGTCTTAGCCCAGATTCCGATCTGAGGGTCCGGCTGGCCGAGATGTATCTGGAAATGGGCCATTTGGACCAAGCAGGACAAAACATCGACCAAGTCCTGAGCCGGAATCTCAAGCTGGCGGCCGCGTGGCGAGTTCGCGGCCGCGTTTTGCGATGCACGGGTGACCGCCTCCTGGCCGCCGGCGACCGCGTTCCGGCCCAGGTCGTTTACTTTCAGGCCCTAACGGATCTCCATCGGGCAGCCGGGTGTGATCTTAGCGACCGGCAGGTGATTCAAGAAACGGCTGCCGTCTATCGCAGCCTGGGGCAGCCGCAGAGGGCTTTGGAGAGCATGCAGAGCCTCGCGGAAACCTATTCGCCGGGCGAGGAACCGCAACAGGTTCTGTATTGGGCCGGACTCGATTACATGGTTCTGCGACGCTATGACGACGCCGTGATGAGCCTGACCGCAGCCTTGTCGCGAGATCGCCCCACGCCGGAACTGCTCTATAGCCTGGGCGATGCCCAATATCGTAGCGGCCGGAATCAGTCGGCAGCCGCCTCGCTGCAACAGGCCCTGGTCCTCGATCCGCAACATGCCCCTAGCCGGCAGTTGCTGGGCGAGATTCAGGTGGCCCAGCAGGGCGGGACCGCAGTCTGGCGATAGGGCGAAATCAATGGTGCGCCCACGATTCACTCTGTCTCAAGCGGGCCTTGATCGTAGGGTGGTGAAGTGCTTTTGGGCTTCTTGGCGGCTTTGTAAAGCTCCGGCGCGATGCCGCGGGCGGTCAGTTCGGCACCGGCCAGCGAACGGTGAAGGTCGAACATGAATTCCGTTTCCGCGACGCACTTCTTCCAAGACACAATCGCCTCCTTGGGCTTACCGTGCAAATCAAGGTAACGGCCAAGAAAATAGTTGAAGGCAATACGCGGGTTGCGCGGGTCATTTCTCTCCAAGTCGCAAGGGCTCGGCGACTCGTCGGGAAGAGGATAAGCCTGATTGACGCGATCCGCCTCGGCCAGATCGACATCGCCTTTCCCGCCTTTTGCCAGGTCGTTCGCCAACATCCGCGCGAGGCTCGCCAGATGTACGTAGGCCATGCCACCCGATGCGGGCCGATAACGATTGCGCTGCTCGCTCAACCGCGCGAGGATTTCGTCGCGTCGCCGCGTGTTTTTCAGCTCGTCGGCAAGCAGTGCCACGTGCAGCCCGAAGACCGGATTGTTCTGAGTAAAATAGCCCGCGAAGATCTGTTGGGCCTTTTCCGGCTGTTTCTCCAGGATCCAAAAGGCGGCCACCTTCTGTTCGCCGGCAAAATTGGTATCCGAATTCGCGACAGCCATGGCCAGCTTGCGGGCGGCTTCCAGGTCGCCCTGGCCCGTTCGCCGGCAAAACAGATACCAATGCAACGCGGCGCAGGTGTAGCGCTCGGAGGCCGCCCTGGCGAGCGATTCGGCCGCCTCCCAGTGCTGCATCCCTTCCTGACATTCGGCACCTACCATCAGGCCCCATTGCGCATACGTTTCGGCGGCTCCTTGCGCATAAGGCAATGCCTTATCCCACTCCTTGTTTGCCATGAAGTGACGAGCCAGCGTCGCGCGAACCATGCCGTGCGACAGGCCGTAGTCGGGCTGCTTCAGATACTCGTCCAACGTAGCGATCCACGCATCGGTTTTCCCCTGGTTTTTGTAAATACGAGCCAATTCCTCATAGGCCCGCGGTTCCGGGCAGGCGGCAACCGACACCTTCAGCCACTGCTCGGCTTCGGCCAATTCGCCGAACATCCTGTGATTTCTGGCGATACTACTTGCCAGGCCGGGAAAATCGCGTGCCTGCTTCTGTAAGACAGGGTCCGAGCGTTTTGAAGTTTCAAGAAGCATCTCCAGGGCTATCGACCGTGCATAGGGTGAAGCTTTGGCGACTCGCAATATGGCCTGCACGTCTTCTTGGGTCAAAGATCTCTTGCTCTTGCTGAAGAGATAGAGATCCCTCGCCGTTTCGTCGATCGACTCATGGACGTGCTGGCTGATGCCGTCTGCAAACCAGCTATGCTTCACGTATGCCGACCAAAGGGCGATCGAAGTGATTTCAAGCCCCTCGGGATGTTGCAAAGTCCAGTGCTTCCATGCCTTGGCTTTTTCGTCGGGGTCGGAGGAGAAGGTACGCAGAAATGGGGCGAAGGGGTGTCCTTCGACCAGTGGAGCCGTGAGTTCAATGAAGTTGTCTGGAGCGACACTCAGCCAGTTTACCTCAAAGTCGACCCGCCGCCACGCCTGCATGAACGACAGTTCCCGGATGAGATTTCCCAGCACGGCCCAGCTTGGCTCGCCCATGTCGCGTGCAGTTTTTTTCGACCCGGACTTGGACGGGGCATCGGTCTCCAACAGGGCTTGCACCAGGGCGTTTCGCGTACGGAACTCCTTCACCACGGCGGCGTTATCGTCCTCCGTCGCGGCCCGCTGTGCGACAATTTTGCGAGCCAGCTCGGCGACCGGTTCCGGCAGTGCAGGCATGGCGGCGATGCGCGAATACAGTTTCTTGCCCGCAATCAAAATCCAGGTCAAGGTCGTGCGGTGCAGTGAGGCCACGCCGCCGTTGGTGCATGCACCGTCGTGAATGCGATAGCACTCCGGCATTTTGCCTGCCGCCTCCAGCCCTTCGCGAACGGTTGCCGTCGGGTAGGCCGCCAATTCGACGGTCAAGTAACGGAGCAAGCGGGCCAGTTCCACGCTGGGGGGATCGACCTTTTCCGGCTGTAAGGGTTCCAGATTGAACTGGCAATGCGCGGCGATCAACTCGGCCCAGGCGGGCAGAGACGTCTTTTCGCCCTGCTTGGCAACCTTAAAACCCGCGAGGCCCTCGGTGAGAGCGATGCTGGCCGCATCTGGCATGCCCGCCATGCCAAGGGCATAGCCAAGATGCAGGCGGCTCAGCGGATCGTTCTGCTTGGCTGCCAACCGCTGGGCGTAAAGCAGGGCTCGCGCCTTGAAGACTTTGTGTGCCGGATGCCAATGGAACTCCGTCAGAACGCCGAGATTGGCATAGGCCCGGACCAAGGCCCCCAGCCGGGCCGGCGACTCGCCGCTGGTACGAATCAGGGCATGCAACTCCCGCACGGCCGCAAATTGCGAGGTAAAGACCATCTCATTCAGGTTTTTGTCGATCTCCTCGGGAACGCCTGCCTCAGGGTGAAACGCCACCGCAGTTCCCTGAAAACCGGCCTTCTTGAGGGCCTCGACGAAAGATGTCCGCGAAAAGCCTTCCGTTTCGGCTAGATACTTGTGGATATCGACGGACGGCGACTCGGAATCGAGGCTCTTTACCACCTGCACGAGCAGTGTGCCAAGTGCCACGGTGCCGCGGTACACAATCAACTTCGGCGGCACAAGGGGTTGTGTCGTCAGACGAATAGGCGGTTGGGCGACATCGGACGACATGGCATCACCCAGCGATGCGTCGCGCGTACTCAGGCCAAGTTCATCCCGCGCGGCGATCAGGATCGCCTGTCGGGCGATTTCACGCAGAAGGATTGCACGGTTCGTACGGCCCTCGCATCGAAAGGCAAAATCGGCCGTTCGATCCAGGTAGACGACCTGCTCGGACGCAGCCTGCTCAGCCTTTTGTACAACGCGATCTTCCGCCACACTGATGGCAACGATTGATATCAGCAGAAAACAAGCCCAAATCCCATGGCGGTAACACACGTTTCACCTCGTTTTCAAGACTGGCTCTCCGCCAAGTTTGTGGTGCGGGCGTCTCGCCTGCCTGATTCAACCACAACATCTTGGGCAGGCGGGACGCCCGCACCACAATTATCCGCAAACTCGACGGAGAGCCTCAAGACTTTGTTGATGCGGAAAAATACAAGACAATCCGGTAGTTCCGTTCCGATTATCCATTCTCGATGCACGACTGTCAACGGCCACGGCCAAGTGAAACAAGGCGCAGGAAATATCGGATAGGGCCTCAGGGCAGAGAATCAATTGTGTGCTCACGATTCACCCAGCAAACGCGAACGTACGCTTTCCAGCGGCACGCCCCGTTCGGGATTGGCGTCGGCTGCGGCGACTCGCCGTTCTAACTCTCGCAGGTGCCACTCCGGCAGTGCAACCCCCTCAGGCTCGGGGATGCTGTCCCAAATCAAGCCGATTAGTTCCAGTCGCTCGGCAGGGCCAAGCAGGTTGATTCCAAATTGATCAAGGTTCATTTGCATCGTCAAGGTTCCCCTCCGGCTAACATCATCTCCCCTAGATCATATCCTCGAAAACCATCGCAGAAAAGAGCGGGAAGCTTGCCGGCCCACATTTCTCACCGTAGGTGGAGTTAGAAATCTTCGAGAGGTGCCCCTGTTGCACGTTGCGCCACTTCTGTCAGAATAATCATTTGGGTTTTCCTTGCTGTCCTACTGCTTTGAGAGTCCCGAATGGAACCCGAGGTTCTTCGGCGTTCGTAACGCACGCAGAGCGAACGGTTTCACGGGATGTTAAGGAGTTTTTTATGCCACGACCTGTTACCATGTTCACGGGCCAATGGGCCGACCTGTCCCTGGAGGATTTGGCCAAGAAGTGCAAAGATTTTGGTTACGATGGCCTTGAATTGGCCTGCTGGGGCGACCATTTCCAAGTCGATCTGGCCATGGCTGAGCCGGAATACTGCGAGCGGAAACGCGAATTGCTGGAACGCAACGGACTTCAGGTCTGGGCGATCAGCAGTCATCTCGTCGGCCAGGCCGTGCTGGACGTGATCGACTCGCGGCACAAGGCCATCCTGCCACCCTATGTCTGGGGCGACGGCAATCCGGCCGGCGTTAACGCGCGTGCGGCCGAGGAAATGAAGAATGCGGCCCGAGCGGCACAGAAGCTAGGCGTGACCGTGGTCAACGGTTTCACCGGTTCGAGCATCTGGCAGTGGATTTATTCCTTTCCGCCCGTCTCTGAGCAGATGATTGACGACGGCTTCAAACTGCTGGCTGAGCGTTGGAACCCGATTCTTGACGTGTTCGGCGAATGTGGCGTGAAGTTTGCGTTGGAAGTTCATCCCACGGAAATCGCCTTCGACCTCTACACGGCCGAGCGTGCCCTGGAAGCCCTCGGGCATCGCGAGGAGTTTGGCTTCAACTTTGACCCCAGCCACTTGATCTGGCAAGGCGTCGATCCGGTGGAGTTCATTCGTGCGTTCCCAGATCGCATCTATCACGTCCACATGAAGGATGCAATTGTCACGCTCAACGGGCGAACCGGCATTCTTGCCAGCCACTTCAACTTCGGCGACCCGCGGCGAGGCTGGGACTTCCGTTCGCTGGGCCACGGCAGCGTGAATTTTGAAGAGATCATCCGCGCCTTGAATCAGGCGAATTACCAAGGCCCCTTAAGCGTCGAGTGGGAAGACATGGGCATGGACCGTGACCACGGCGCAAAGGAAGCTTGTGAATTCGTCCGCAAGGTTGACTTCGAGCCTAGTTGTCGGGCCTTCGATTCGGCCTTCGACAAAGAAGAGCAGGCCTGAAGCCTTTCGTGAAAACCGAAGAAGCGCGGGCGGCAATGGATTACTGCCCGCGTTTCTTCTCTTCGGGTAGCTGGAAGGCCGGATGCGGCAACTTTTCGACTTCCGGGCGGATCTTTTCCGGGATCTTGCCCAAGTCGTCGGACGGAGGGATCAAGAAGGACTCATCGACAGCCGTTTTCAAAAGCGATGAATTGGGCGAGTGTGACGAACCACCAGACCAGCCGCGAATGACAACCAGGGCAATCAAAAAACTGGCGGCTACCGTCAACATCGTCGCCGCATACTGACGCCAGCTTTGCCGCCGCCCAATTGGCTCAGCTTGTGAGATCGGTTCAGTGCGCACCGGCTCCTGCGCTGCGGACGGGACAATCTGACCCAATTCCGCTTTCCAGCACTGGGCTTCCAAAAAAGCCAGGGCACAGCGACGCCACCCGTCGGTTTCGTGCTCCAACTGCACGAGCAACGCGCGGCGGTCGGCCTCGCTCAATTCCCCATCGACCAGCAGGTCGAATTGGTGCTCTGGGGTTGTCTTGTGGATGCTTTCGTCAAAAACGCTCATGGTTTGACCTCAATCACTTCCAACTTGACTAACTCGGCTCGCAGCCGTGATCGGGCACGATGCAGGCGCGCTTCGATTGCGCTTTCGGTAATGCCCAGGTGTTCGGCCAACTGGCGGTAACTCCAATCTTCGGTGTATTTCAGCAGGAGGATTTCAACATCGCGTCGCGGTATGCACTTCATCGCTTTGCGGATCTGCCCCTTGCGCTCTTTGGCCAACAGCCATTCCAGTGGGCTGTTCCCTCGATCGTATTCGGTGGGCTGGGTTCGCTGGACGAAGCGGTCGAGCAACTTGCGGCGGCGGCCCTGCTTACGGCGGTAGAGCAGCGAATGGATGACTGCTAACCGATAAAGCCAGGGGGTAACCTTCTCCACGTCATTGATCGGCGACTGCTGTCGAACAGCGGCCAGCGAGACTTCCTGCATTACCTCGTCCACGGCTTGTGCTTCACCAACACGCGCGTAAACCACGGTTCGCAACCAGCGATCGTGCGATACTAGCACGGCCGGCCAATCGATCCTTGGTTTGTTGTCGGTTTCGTTCGTGGGGCGAGATTTGGGCTGCCTCATGACCAATAGTAATGTTACCGCGGGAGGGAAATACCTTGCAGAAAAGACACAACTTATTATCGCGCAGTGGATTGGGTAAGACAAGGTAGGGGGAAGGGAAGAGAATCCGAAATCCGAAATCCGAAATCCGAATGACGAAATCCGAATGACGAAATCCGAATGACGAAATCCGAATGACGAATGACGAATGACGAATGACGAATGACGAATGACGAATG
>JBAWVO010000283.1:0-8499 GCA_037147235.1 Planctomycetota bacterium
CCCCTTTCCCCTGCGCGGCGGCGCGACAAACATCATTGCGGTCAGCGCGGGAATGCTTATGGCCAGAAGGCAGCGCACGGTCGCAAACCGCCCACTGGAAAATGCTGATGCCAAGCCCGTCAAAGCACCGAGCAAGAGCCCGGAGCCTATCGAAAACACAAAGATAGGATACGCCGTAGGTACATCTCGAAACAGAACAGCCATGCAGGCACCGACTAGGGCACCCAGCGAGGCAAAACCGAAGACACACTTTGTTGTACGTTTCATGGCCGTGGGTCCTGCTAGCGAAGCTCTTGCGGACACCGTGCCCGCAAAACCGGAAGCCTTACCCATCTTCACAAATGGATGATGCATCATCGGAACCGGGATCATTAAAAGGATAGCCATTCAAAGCGTCTTTGGCAACACCGGCCAAAGGATGTCCGGCCAAAGGATGTCCCGCTTCCTGTTGTCCCGCTTCCAATTGACATCCGCCCCACAATCCGCCAAACTCAACACATAGGAACACATTTTCGGAGGATATTAGATGCGGCTGATATTGATTGATCGTCCCACACCCCAGCGGCGGAACTTTTATCCCTTGGCCCTTTCCCGGCCGATATGGGAACTGCGCTGCGGCATGACGTCGCTCGGAGAAAAGCTCTTCGATCGCGTCCGCCCGGCAGAAGTTGCCTGCTTCTTACCCCCCTACCTAGCCGGAGTCTGGCGGCCAGGCTGGCCCGTCAACGACATCAAAAGCCTCTCTGGCGCGGATCTTCTGGTGGTCGATGCCCGCGTCAAGGCCGCCAGTCTGCCAAAACTCGATGAAGGCCCGAGTCGCGTATTTCTCGATGCCGATGGCGAGGTCCTTGCCGCACGGATCGTCCGCGAAGACCTAGCGAAATTCGGCGCGGATTCCATCGACGCACTGTTGCTCTGGGCCAAGCAGAATCTCCCCCCGGCGGATACCAAGCTTCCGACATGGAACTATATCTGGGACTTGATTCTGGCTAACCCGGCACAACTGACCGAAGATTTCCAAACGGCCGGACGTAGCGGCATTGACACCGAAGCCAAAGTGGAAGAGCCTAGTGCCATCCGCGGCAGCCGGAATGACATTTTTGTTGGCCGTGGCGCAAAGATTCATCCCATGGTCGTCCTCGATGCCGAGCGGGGACCAATCTTTATCGACGTTGGTGCGGAAATACATCCCTTTAGCCGCATTGAAGGGCCCTGTTACATCGGCCGCAATTCGATCTTATTGGGTGCCAAGTGCCGCGAAGGGAACTCGATCGGCCCGATGTGCCGCATTGGCGGCGAGGTGGAAGAGTCGATCATCCAGGGCTATTCCAACAAGTACCACGATGGATTTCTCGGCCACGCCTATGTCGGCCAGTGGGTCAATCTCGGTGCCCTCACGACCAACAGTGATCTCAAAAATGACTACTCGGACGTCAAAATCACCCTCGACGGCCGCACGCAGCTTCCGACCGGTTCAACCAAGGTCGGGGCGTTAATCGGCGATCATACCAAAACTTCAATTGGCACATTATTGAACACCGGCACCTACGTTGGGGCAATGACCCTGCTTGTGACGAACGGGAAATTGCTGCCCAAATTCATTCCCTCGTTCGCATGGTATCTCAACGACACGATCAGCCAGGGCACCGGCAAGGCACCGCTTTACGCCACCGCCCGCACGGCGATGGAGCGGAGAAAATGTCCTTGGACCGAAGCCGACGAGGCGATGTGGAACGCCGTTTATGAAATCACCGCGGAAGAACGGGAAAATGCGATCGAACGAAGCATGCGGAGAATTGGGAAATGAATGAAGAAATTCAACTACTTGCACTGCGATAATTGGCCAGTGCCAACTGAAACATCCAGCGCGCTGCGGCCACGCTGGCGGCGGCAGCTAGAATCGTGAACCCGGCGAGTGGCCAGTTCTGCTTTTCCAGCGGCCAGACAAGCATCCGAGCGGGGATGTTCACCACAACCAGCACGGGAATGATGAACGTGAAAAACGACCGTAGCGGATGGCCAAACGGCCCGGTGTAAATCTCCATCGGGTAACGTGAAAAGGTCGTGATGTAGAACCAGAAATCGTAGAGCGTCTGGTTGCGACCCATCCATACCGTCGACGACGCCAGGGCGATCATTAGGCTATAGTATATCGCCACGCCGCAAATTACGTAGGTCACATAAAGCACGACCTGTAGGACTCCGGGCACGTAGGCCAGATGCCCGAGCGAATATCCCAGCAGCACCAGGCCCAAGACGAGATTGGAAAGCGATGACCACTCCACGCGACGAAGCGAGACCAGAAACTGCGTGTCGATCGGCTTGAGGAGGATGAAGTCCAGTCCGCCGGTACGGATCAGGTCGGTCAATTCATCGACGTTCGTCATGAAAAACGCTTGCAGCAGGGCGTTGATTACCATGCTGGTGGCGAAGAACGCAAAAAATTCGTAACGTCCCCAACCGGGGTTTTCGCCAGTGTTGGCGCCGATGAAGTCCGTGTAGTGGAAAACCAACAAGTAGAAGGCCAGATTCAAGAGCATCCAGGCCATCGAGGTAATCGATTCGATGATGAAGTTGCCGCGGAACGTCATGTCGCGGACCAAGCTGTTCCGGGCGAACGTGAGAAAGACGCGGAAATAGGCGGCCGTTGTGCCCATGCAAATCAACCCCCATAGGCGCTGTAGCGGCGCACGCCATAGAAGAACATCGTCCTGGCCGAGAGATAAAAGAATACGACCCAGAATGCCTCGACCGCCAGTCCCCAGGCCAGAGCCGCACCGGTAACCTTCTGCAAAAAAACGGCTGCCGGGAAATAGGCCAGGTATTGTAGTGGAATGATCTTCATCACCGTCGGCCAATAGGAAGGCATCATGTCTAATGGGAACATCTGGCCGGAGAAGAAGAAGCTTACCAGCATGTAGACGAACAAGAGCGAGCTGACCTCCAGAAACCAAAAGCCGATCATGCCCAGCGTCGCCTCCAGGAAAAACCCGAGCAGGAACGACATCAACAGCGACGCGATAAAGGCCAACAGGGTCCACGGATCCGGCCAGCCGCTGAAGTATTCGCGGCAGATCCAGAAGACTAAAGCGAACGGCCCCGTTGCCACGGCGTAATAGACCAGCTTGTGGGCCATCCGGCTCATCAGCACAAAACTCAACATGTTGACCGGCTGCAAAAGATATTTTTTGATTGTGCCGTCGCGAATATCCCGTGCAATGCTGGAGGCCAGGCCCGGCATACTGGAAAACGCCCGACTGACCATGGTCAACAGGTAGTAAGCGATCAGGTCGTGATATTTGTAGCCGGCGATCGCGCTCGTTCCGCTGGTCATGCCACGGAAAATGGCGTCCCAAAGAAAGATCTGCGTCATGATCGGCAGAAATCGCATCAGCGTGCCCAGCGCAAAATCGACGCGATAAGCAAGTCGCTCGACGATGCTGATTCGGAGAATGGTGAAGTAGAGCATGGGGTGGAGACTGGGGGAATGTTTTAATGTTCAATGTTTTAATGTTCAATGTTTTAATGTTCAATGTTTTAATGTTCAATGAAGCGAAGCCCAGGAATTGAGCCTTAAACCTTAAACCTTGAACCTTGAACCTTGAACATTGAACATTAAAACCTTGAACATTAAAACATTCTTTCATTTCCCTCCCTCCTCCTTGTTGTCCTTGAACACTTTCGCAATAATCTCTTCCAGCGGCGGGTCTTCGACGCTGATATCTTCGATGGCATATCGGGAAAGAATGGAGGAGAGAACCCCGGTCACTTTACTTCGCTCGATCCGCAATTTCGCCCGGGGCGGCTCGATCAGCAGCACCTCGCCGTAGCGGCTCAAGTCATTGGGCATCTGGCCGTCGGCAACCAACAGCGAGATGACCTTCTGTCCGCCGAATTGATCGAGAATGCCTTCCAGCGAGCCATCGTAGATGATCTGCCCATGGGCGATGATCACCACGCGGCGGCAGAGAGCCATGACGTCTTTCATGTAGTGGCTTGTCAGCAGGATGGTGACCTTCCGCTCCTGCTGGTACTGCTTCAAAAAAGTCTGAATGTTGTGCTGAGCGACCACATCCAGGCCGATCGTCGGCTCGTCGAGAAAAAGAACCTCCGGACGGTGGAGCAGGGCAGCGATGAGTTCCATTTTCATCCGCTCGCCGAGTGATAGTTCGCGAACCGGTCGCCCCAGCAAGTGCTGTACGTCAAGCACCTCGGCCAGACTGTCACGGGTTTTTTGGAACTGCCGCGGCTCGATGCGATAAATGTGCTGATGCAGTCGGAACGATTCGGCGGCCGGCAGATCCCACCAGAGTTGGTTTTTTTGGCCCATCACGAGGGCAAAACGGCGACGGTAGGCGTTTTCGCGCTTCCACGGCACATAGCCCATGACGGATGCCGTGCCGCTGGTAGGGGTGAGAACTCCGGAGAGCAACTTGAGCGTAGTCGTCTTGCCCGCCCCGTTAGGCCCTAGAAAGGCGACGAACTCGCCCGCCTCGACCGTGAGATCAATGCCACGGACGGCCTCGATGGTTTTGGAGTCGCGATGAAACAGCCCGCGAATCGACGCACCGAGTCCCTCCTTCTTCTGGAAGACGCGGTACGATTTGGACAGCTTGGCGATTTCGACGATAATAGGCATGGCGATCGCCAAACATTGCGACCTGTACGATTGATTTTGGGCATGCCCATAACTACCGAGGAAAACACCGGTCTACTGTACTCGACACGCTTTTCGGTGACTTCTGCGGGACCGACTGCCAAAACACGGAACCATAAGCTACCAAACGAGTTGCGATTCTAGGTTGGACGAACAGACCAACAAAACCAATCGTACAGGTCGAAACATTGTAGTAATGGTCATGGGCAACTCCTTTCCCATTCTGAGACGCCACCCATTATATTTTATGCGATCCAATCGTCTGTGTCGACGCCGTCCGTTTCTCCATTCCGTCTCCCCATCGTTTTTGAGGCATCCCCTAGCCGGGTGGGTGTGGGGTGGGGTGGGGAAGTTCGCTTCTCAACCCGCTTGGTTCATGGGTCATCCCACGGTTGTCGCCCTTCGCAGGTTCGTGTTTCGCCTGCGAAGGGCGTTTTTTTGGGCCTTGATTCCAAGGCACCCGTTACCGTCAGCCGGGGGCGGAGGAGCATTGCGCGAGTTCGGTACACGGATTGCAGTTTAATGCCGACGGATGGGATGTGCCCTGCATCCAGGGAGCCACTTCTCCCTTGGGCTTGAATTCGTCGAAGCTTCGCACAAATGCCTCGACAATTGCCGGATCAAAGTGGGCGCCCGAATCGCGGAGAATGATTTCGTAGGCATCTTCCAGCGGCATGGGCGGCTTATAAACTCGGCGCGACGTCAAGGCGTCAAAGACGTCCGCCAGGGCAACAATTCTGGCTGAAAGCGGGATCGCGTGTCCACGAAGGCCCTCGCAGTAACCGGAGCCATCGAATTTTTCGTGATGGTATCGGGCGATTTCGGCGGCCAAGTCCATGAAGCTGCCAGGCCCCACATAGTCGCGGGTCTGATCCAGAGTTTCGCCCCCGGCCAGAACGTGGCGTTTCATAACCTCAAATTCCTCCGGGCTGAGCCGCCCCGGCTTTTGC
This sequence comes from Planctomycetota bacterium, assembly GCA_037147235.1. Lineage (GTDB taxonomy): Bacteria > Planctomycetota > Planctomycetia > Pirellulales > Thermoguttaceae > JANXQG01. The sequence continues at coordinate 5,608 of JBAWVO010000283.1, forward strand.
AAGATTGCGTCGGGGATGGCAACCTTGCCGATGTCGTGCAGGGGAGTCGCGCGGTAGAAGTTTTGCAGAAAACGCTCGTCGATAAGGTCTGTATAAGGCCCGTATTGGCTCAGATCCACGGCCAGCGTTTGTGCGTAGAATCGCATGCGGAGCACATGCTCCCCGGTTTCCGTGTCGCGCGAGTCGGTGAGCCGTGCCAGCGCGAAGACCGTCATGTCCTGAGTGGCCGCCCACTGACGGGTGCGCTGCTCGACCAGTTTTTCGAGGTCGTTGGTGTAGACCTGCAATAGCCCGTTGGCAGCCGACAATTGCCGTTGTGCGTCTCCCAGGCGGAAGTGTACGCGAACCTTGGAAAGGAGTTCCTCGTGGTTGAACGGCTTCACAACGTAATCATCGGCCTGCACTTCGTAACCCTGGATCCGTTCCGCGGCTGAGCCTTTGCCCGAGACGAGAATTATTTGGATGAATGGGCCCAAATCGCTCGACTTGATGCGCCGGCAGGTCTCATAGCCATCGATGCCCGGCATCATGATGTCCAATAAGACCAGTTGCGGCTTAAACGCGGGCAACTTGGCGAGACATTCCTCGCCGCTGGCGGCCGTATCCAAGTCGTAGTCTTTCCGCAGGATTCGACGGAGGATATCGACGTTTGTGGGGATGTCATCAACAATCAGGATGCGACCCTTGGTGGTCATTGGTCCTCTCCACATTCTGCCAGGGCCATCGTGGCCACGTAATTACTACCAGCATCGGTGTCGAGTCCATCGTATTCCTCGATCGAAGCCATGGGAAGTTCGCAGTAGAAAATGCAGCCCTGATGGACATTGTTTTCGGCCCAAATCCGGCCGTGATGCCCGGCCACGATTTCCCGGCAAATGGCCAACCCCAGCCCAGTGCCACCGCTGCCGGATTTTGTTTTGCTCGATTGCATGAATTTGTCAAAAACCAGCTCCATTTCGTTCGGCGGAATGCCGGGGCCTTCATCGCGGACACTGATCAGGAGGGTCTCGCTCATGCAGCGGGCACTCACGTGGATCATGCCGCCGTTCGGCGAGAACTTGACCGCATTGCTTAGCAGGTTGCGTATTACCTGCTTGAAGCGTTCTTCATCGGCCAGGACGATCATGCTTTCTTCCGGCTTGCGATAGCGGATGCGAATATCCTTGCGGGCGATCAGGGAACAGGACTCGTCGACCACGACCTCAACGAGGGTGCTCATGCATGTCGGTTGCAGATTGAATGTCATGCGTCCCGCTTCGAGTTTCGACAGATCGAGCAAATCGTTGACAAGCTCCAACAGGATCTCGGCGCTGCGTCCCACATTGTCGAAGAATTCTCGCAACTCGCCGCGGTCGCCCGTTTCGGCCTCATCGAGACCAAAACGCGAGTAACTTAAAATCCCGTGCAGCGGCGTTCGAAGTTCATGCGAGATGTTCGCAAGGAATTCGCTCTTGGAACGATTGGCCGCTTCAGCCGCGTCGCGCTGTTCGACGATCACGCTCGACAGGGCAAGCAACTGCGATTGGGCAATCAGCAGGGCGTGCGTATCCAGCAATCGTAAATCGCCATTGCCGTAATCGACGAGGATCGGGTCATAGGAGTACTCATCCGGCCGGGCCAGAGCAAGCTCGGCCGCGGCGTGAATCGAGCAACTCGAAGGGAGTTGCAAAAGGTGAATTGGCCAGTTCGTGATAAAGTTCTGAATCGACTTCCTCAAAAACAACTCTCGGCAATACGGCCCGCTGAGCCGGCGAAAGAAGGTGTCGCGGGCCACGATTGCCAAAAGCTTGCCGTCGTGGAGCACGATTGCACCAGGGAGGTCCGGGCGACGATTAAATTCGGCCTTGATCAGATGGGTCGGCGTCGTTGAATCCACAACCCAGGCGATGGCTGGCAAGTCAGCCAGCGTGGAATTCGTGTGACCTGTTTCGTGACTTGCCCGATCCATGATGGCTCCGTTGCCCGCGACTGATGCCGTTATTAACCATAAAAACTTAGCATTTTACTAGGAAAAGTGATTGTTAGGATTTTGTTAGAAAGGAATTATTCTGGTTCCCCCTGTTCGGCGGGGTCTCCTGACCCCGCCGCAACGTCCGACCGAAGGTCTCCCGGCGAAGAGGAGACCTTCGGTCGGCAGTGTGGCTCGGTCAGGAGACCGGCCACAACAGGGCTTCGGTCGGCTGCGTGGCTCGGTCGGAGACCGGCCACAACAAGGTTTTTTGATTAAATCGACAGACCGCAAGCTGGATGGGGTCGCTCAAGGACTTGTGTAACAACGAGGGCGATGCCCTGGACCCATGGTTTTCGGTCGCTGGGGGAGCACCTTGACTCCCGGCTCGCTCGCTGCCTGTGCTTGCCCAGCTACGTCCCGGCTCCGCTTCGGGACTGCGCTCGGGCTGCGCACCGGCTCCGCTCGCTCACCTTGACTGGTCTAGTCCGCCGGAACTCGGGCGACACGGAAGCCCAGGCCGCCGCCCCGGGACCCAGGCGCGAACCCGTAACGGCGCGCCGACCGGCAGCCCCCGGCGTAGCCGGACCAGCCACCGCCGCGATCCACGCGGAACGAGCCCGTTGTAGGACCACTCGGATCGTCCACCGGTGACTTCGCATAGTAACTCTCGTCATACCAATCCGCACACCACTGCCAGGCATTTCCGTGCATGTCGTATAGCCCAAAGGCATTGGGCTGAAATGAACCCACCGGCGACGTAAACACGTAGCCGTCGCTGGCTTTAATCGCCCATGTCCAGTCAGGGAACTTCGCCTTGGCCGTCGCGTCGGCCACGTTACCAACCTTTGCCAGCGTCTCAGGGTCATCGCCGCTAGAATACCGCGTTGTCGTCCCGGCACGGCAGGCGTATTCCCACTCGGCCTCCGTCGGCAGTCGGTAAG
>JBAWVO010000284.1:0-8442 GCA_037147235.1 Planctomycetota bacterium
TGGGCAGGCGGGACGCCCGCACCACAATTATCCGCAAACCCGGCGGAGAGCCTCTTATCTTTTTCGTGTGTTTCGTCTGTTTCATGGTTGCTTGCCCTTGTGCCGTAATCGGCTAGAATGCAATGCATGGCAGAAACGTGCGATTACTGAACCATTTCAGAAGATGAACGATGGGCGAAGTGAAAGTCAATGTGGCGTTGGAGAACTACGGTGACCGAGAGTTAGTCATTCGTGGATTTCTCCCTGAAGACCAGGTCCGCTCGCAGCGCGTCGATGTGGTGGTGGACAGCGGGGCCGTGATGCTGATGCTGCCACAGGATCTGGTGGAAGCACTCGGCCTGCGAATGTTGCGCAAAGCCATTGTGACCTACGCGGACGAACGGAAAGAAGAACGCGATGTCGCGGGGGTCGTATCGGTGAAGGTCGCAGGCCGCAGCGTCGAGACCAGTTGTGTGGTTGGGCCGCCCGGGAGCGAGCCGCTGCTCGGCCAAATTGTACTCGAAGAAGCCGACCTGTTGATCGATTGTGCCAACCAGCGACTCATCGTCCGACCGGAATCTCCCTACTTGCCGACGCTGAAATTGAAGTAAAGTCCGCACTTTCCTTTCTTACGGCTTGACCACAACGAGTTCGGAAGCGGCGTGATTGTTGCGCCCGCCGCCCTGGGCACGGAACCCGTAGACAAAAAATGCCGTGGTTCCCTGCGGCAGTCGCGCCTTGGCGATCAGTTCATCCTTGCCGAGGTTGCATTGGATGAATTTCCATTTGCGGTTTTTCCAAGGACCACCGGACGTCGTGCAGTAAATCCAGGCCTCCGTGAAGTTGCCCTTGTATTTCGTATGCACGATGCCGGTAGCGGGATGGATTTCCGGCCGTTCCAGTTTTGGCAGGGGTGGGCTGCCTTTCACGATGCTATCGGCAAAGTCCCAAATTTCAGGGGCATCCTCCCATCCGTTGCCATGACCGTGAGCCAAAAACGGCCGCAAGCACAAGCTACTCGGTCCGCCCGCGGCTTTAGCCGACTTCGCAAAGATATTGATTTGAAAGACGGGGTCCGCCACTCCGGTCACCCACAGCATCGGCATTTTGGCGGAGGGCAAATGAGCCGAGGGATCCCACTTGGTGCGGTAATCCTGGAACTGTTCGGCGGTCATGTTCTTCGGCGGGAACCATTGCGTCAGACCTGGGTTGTCGCTCTCGTGGATAAAGCCGCATCCGTAAACGGGAATGACAAAAGCAAACCGCGAGTCCACGCCAGCTCCGGCGCTCACGATTGTCCCACCCCAGGAAATCCCCGTGAGGCCGATCTTTTTAGGATTGATTTCCTGGAACGAGCACAACAGGGAATTCGCACGGATCACATCGGCCACCGCATGATAGAACCATTGTTCTTTGTCGGGCAGAGCACGATCTCCGAACCAATCCACGCGAGCAGGCCCGGCATTTTCATGGCTGGCCCCAAGCGGGAGATTGCCTTCCATTCCATGATCCTTGCCGCCCGGCAGATGACCTTCGAGATCCATGGCGATGGCCGCATAACCGTGGCTATTCCAGTTCCTGACCCACCCGGGATAGGCGGTGCCGCCACCGCCATGGGCACATACCACTGCGGGCCAGCCGCCCGCCGGGGGAGTCCCTTGCGGAGCCGCGTAGTAGGCAAACACCCAAGTCGGCTTGCCCTTGTAATCCGCCCCCTCGTAGAAAAGCGAGCGCAACCCCTTCGCGGGACGTTCCGTGGTGGCGTGAATCAGAGGCGGCTTCATCAGTGCGGCACCATCCCAAGGCATTGCCTCGTTTCCCGGCTTAGACTCTGCTGACATCGCCGGAACGGCGCATGCCATCATCAGGATCGCCACTAACTTAACACCCGTGACCATCATTCGTGTTTCGTCGATTTTCATTACGGCAGGCCCATGCTGACTGAACGGACAGAAAATTTGAACTTCCCCGATTCTACATTGAACGGAACCCGTAGTCAATGTGCCACACGGTAATGTGCCCTACCCGTCCGCCTCACTGCCAGATCAACCAAGAGTACAACCAACCCTGCGCCAAGCAGCCAAGGCCACAAGAACATCGTCCGTAAACCGGTTATCTCGGTCGGTTCGAGAGTGACATCCACCTTGGCCGCGACCTCGGGCATGTGCAGCACGACCGCGCCACCCCGCACGTTTTCGATCAGCTTCCCATCGCGATGGATCTGCCCTTCAATCCAATAGGTTCCCTGTCCCGCCGCTTGCGACCCGGCATAGCGGCCGGGGGCGACCTGCGTCAAGGGAACTGCGGAGTGACTCTCACCCGCCCCAACTCGACCCTTTTCCGAAGGGAGAGGGGAACTTGAAGTGACGGTTACTTTAGCCTCGGCCCCGTTGATGAAGCGGCCGTCGCGGTCGGCAGCATCGAGCGTGAAGGACAATCGGCCGTCAACCGCCTCGGCATTGAGCTGCAAGGTCTTGGGCACGTCATGCCGCATCGTCTGCCGCACGAGTTGCACCCAGAACTTGCCGAAGCCGGACCAGTTCAGCCAAGGTGCGGCCCAGCGGCTTTGAATATCGGAAGTGAAGGCCGCCGTGGTGCCGCCGCCATAACGCCAGAGGGCCAGGATCGGCTCACCGGTCTTGCTGGTCAACACGACGTGACTCTCCGGCCTGGCCTGCGTTTCCACATAGCCCAGGAGCGTCGGGGCCTGGGACATATCCAGCCCGCGGAGTATCTGTGTGGCGTGAAGCACCTGGGGGAAGAACGGCTCTTCGGTGATGCCGATCTTGGCAGCCACGCCGGTATCGGTCTCAAAAATCCGCGGCACCTTCTCCGCGTCGGCACAGAAATAGGCCCGCCCCTTGGCTTTGTCGGCGATCGATTGCAGGAACGGTTGGGCCGGTTCGCTCCCCACGCCCACGGTCGTCATGGTAATCCCCTCGGCGGCAATCTTTTGCGCCAAGCCGTCGAAGTCGCCCGGCTCGCCCAGTCCATCCGTCATGACGATAATATGCTTCAAGTCGGCGAAGGACTCGCGGAGCGAGAGATAGGCCTGCTCCAGAGGCGGGTACATGTTCGTGCTGCCCTCGGCCTGGATGGTGTCGATCTTGGCGATGATCTTCTGCTTGTCGGTCACAGGCACCAGAGGCCAGATCCAGCGGCTGCGGTCTTCAAAGACGAGCACGCCCACCTGGTCGCGCGGATCGAGCATGTTGACGGCCGTCCGCAGGGCCACCTTGGCCAGATCGATGTTGCGGACCTTCGCGTTGCCGGCAATCGGGTCGTTCATGGAACCGGAGATATCGAGCACCAGGACCATCGCCAGGGTCCGCTTAGGCTTGTTCTCCCGCACTTTGGAAATCACCGGCAGAATTTTTTCCAGCGTCGTATGATGATAACCGCCGGCCGTGGCCGAGAACGAACGGTCGCCGCCGACAACGATCAATCCTCCGCGATCGTCGCGCACGTAGGTTTGCAATGCCTTCATCCGTGGCTCAGGCAGGGCCGCGGCAGGCACGTTGGAGAGAATGATTAGGTCGTAATTGACAAGCGGACCCGCGGGCAGTTCCCGCTGGACTTCGACCTCGACATTCTCGCATGCAAGTGCTTTTTTGAGATGTTCCGCCAGCACCTTCTGGCTTTCGACCAGCAACACGCGCGGCGGCGGATCGACGTAAACGGCACAAGCACTTCCATTTTCATCAGGCCACGTGCCATGCTCGTCTTTGACTCGAATGGAGTAAACCACCCGCGAGGGCTTCAACACGACATCGGAAAAAATCTTGTGGTTCTCTTGAACAACCAGCGACAGGGTCTTCTTTAGCAGCGGTCGTGAGTCACGGAGCAGTTCTACCGTGGCCTGGCCGGCCGTCTTGGACCGCAGGAGAACCTTGAGAGAAAACGGTTCGCCGGCTCGAATGTTGTCCGAGGCAGTAATTTCGACCGTGGGCGGCGCGTCCTGGCCGCGACTTTCCAGCCACTTGGCCTCGATGATCTGCTGACGATCGATCCCGGTTGCTTGCGGTCCGGCCAATCCAGTCGCCACGAGCAACAACAGCAAACTTCGCAGCAGCAGCGACACCATTTTCCGGGCCGGCGAGAACTGCACTAGCGACCGCCACCCGAAAATCAACAGCAGCGGCAGCATAGCCAGCAGTGCAAACCAGACTGGGCGAACGAACTCGATTTGCCAGGAGAATAGCGTCATATTAACTGGTCCAACGTCGTTGATACAGGCACCATTCCAGGATCAAAAGCACCGCTGCCAACACGGCCGGCACAATCCACAGCGGCGGCAAGGGTTTTTGTAGAACCAAGGCCGAAGCATCGGTGCCGATGTCGGATGGGACGCGAAGATCGTGGAGCGTGGAGCGTGGAGCGTGGAGCGTTGGGAGCAGACCATCTGACGCCTCACGCCCCACGCCCAACGCCTCACGCCCCACGCCCAACGCCTCACGCCTCACGCCCCACGCCTCACGCCCAACGACCTCATCCTTCCACGGCTGTTGCCCATCGAGCCAGTCCAGTGCCTGGGCAATCAACGGCGGAAACGCGGCTTGCATCGCAAGATTACTCGTAGCCAAGTCGCCGGTGATCACCACCACGCGGCCCTGCGGACGATCGATTGCGTAGCCTAGCGGTGTCGTGTTGGCCCAGAGGATCGGCCTCGCGACAGTGCGAACCGACTCGGCAATTTGCAGTTGTTGGGCCTCCGGCAAATACGCGTCGAACAACCGCACGCCCGCCATGATCGGCGAACTATCCTCCACGCGCGTGACGAGCGGATCGGTCACGGCCGCGCCTAATTGCCATAAATCGCACGCTTCCGGGGTGAAAACCAACGCCGGGCCAGCCGGCAGTGTATGCGGCGTTTTGCCATCGATGACGTAAATTGCCTTCCGTACGTCAGGCTTTCCAGCCTGACCTTTTCCCTCTTCCTCATCGGAAATCAATTCCACCCGCCGATTGGCCGCCAAAATCTCCTTCAGGCAGGATCGCTCACCAGCCACGAACTTCACGCGGTGTGCGGTGGGTGCCGCCGGGACATCGAGCGTGGCCGTGTTGTCAAACAGGTAGGCGTCGCCCGGTTCAACCTTGGCCGTCAAGCGGGCAGCCACGGGAAGGTCCAATGTAAAGACATGCTGCAAACGGCCGTCTTTTGCGATAGTAAAAGATTGCCCCTCACCCCCTGCCCCTCTCCCAGAGGGAGAGGGGAGTTTTTCAGACTTCTCATCAACAACCGCAAGCGTCACCGAACCCTTGGCCGATTGGTCGCCCTGGTTCCGCACTTCGATCAGGACCTCGCATTTCACCGGTTCGGCTTTGCTTCGCCGCGCGGTAAAGTAGGTAATCGCCAGGTTGCTCATCGCGGTGCCTACTCGCAGCACCTCGACGCCGCTCTCCTGTATCCGTTTTGTGGATTCCTTGGAACAAGCGTCGGTAATCAGCACGATCCGCGGCGGAAACTTGTCCGGCGAGCCAATCTCGCGAGCCAGCTTTACGGCCCACTCAATCGCCGCCGGCTCGGCCATCGCTTGTACGGATTCGACTGCCGCCATGGGCAATGCCTGATTGCTCGTCGGCGGCTGAACCTCGATCGGCACCGGACTGACCGTGACCACGGCCATTTCATCGCATGAGCGGAGGCTTTCGATCAATCGCCTGGCCGTCTCTTTGGCCGCATCCAGTCGTGTCGGCTGCACATCGGTCGCCCGCATGGTGGCTGAGTTATCGATGATCAGCACCATACGCTTCGAGGCGGGAATCTGCGGCCCCGCTGCCGCTAAGGCGATGAGTACCACGATGAGCATTTGCACGGCCACCGAGACCTTGGTTCGCCAGTGTTGCCATCGCGAGCGAAACTTCTCTTCGGCCAGGGCCTTCTTCCAGAAGAGATCCGTGCCGACAGTATGGCTCAGTACACGGACCCGCAGCCAATATAGCAGCGCAACAGGGATCAGCAGGACCAGCAACAGCAATGCTAGCGGATGGGCGAAGTTCATGACACGGCCACCGCGGGTTGGAGTGGTGACGCGAGCCGATCACGACGGCAGCCGAGCACGCGCAGAAAGACCTCGTCCTCGGCCATGTCGCACGGAATTGGCATGTAGACGATACCCCGTCGCCGGCAATACTCGCGCACTGCATTGTGAAATTCGGCCACCAAGGCCCGGTATCGCCGGACGGTTCGCTCAGTGATCGTGACTTTCATGCCGGTTTGCGATTCGACGTCGATGAGATCCATGTCGCCCAGCAGCGCAGACGCAGCGTCGCTGGGATCGACGAGATGCACGAGGCGCGGATCGTAGCCGTAGAACCGCAGCAGATCGAACCCGCGCTGAAAACCGTTGGGATCGTACAGGTCGCTGATCACCACGACCGGTCCGCTGCGCTGCGGCCGCCGCACGAACATCTCGACGGCACGCAGCAGATTGGTCTTCGGGCCGCGAGGCGACAGCTCTTCGAGAAACCGCAACAGCCGTAATATCCGCGAGGCATGTCGCAGCGGAGGCAGATCGGCAACCAGCCCATCGGAAAACGCGGCCACGATCAGCCGATCGAGATTCATCAGGCTCACGTAGCCTAGAACCGCCGCAATTTGCCGCGCCAACTGAAACTTCGCCGGATGGCCAAGTCCCATGCTGGGCGAGCAGTCCAGGAGCAGATGGACGTCGCGATCAGACTGGCCTTCAAACAACTTGATCCGCAGTTCATCCCGCCGGGCACAATGAGTCCAGTCGATGGCGTGAAAATCATCACCGGGTGAATAGTCGCGATGGCCGGTCACCTCGGTTCCGCCGCCGGGCAGCTTCTTTCGCACCGCAGCCAACAGCGGACTGCCACCGGTCCGCGCAGCGGAAAGCGAGAGCAGTTCCGTTCGTTTCAACAGTTGGGGGGAAAAAATGGGCATGGGAGATATTTGGAGTACGGTAATTCATTACCGCTTTTTATTCACGCTTTCATGCTCTTTACGATGTTCTCGCCGAGAACCTCCGTGTCTCGCTTGCGGTTTAGCGACCTTACTTGCTATTCATACTCTTCACGATACTGTCGATGAGAACCTCCGAGCGAATGTTCTCGGCTTGGCCTTCAAAATTCAACAGGATGCGGTGACGCAACGCCGGGGCAATGACGGCGGCGATATCTTCCTTGGCCACTTCGTTTCGACCGTTCGCCGCGGCACGCACCTTGGCCGCGATGACCAACGATTGGGCCGCCCGCGGGCTGGCCCCGTAGCGGACATAGCGTTTAATGTCCTCCGGGGCCTTTGGGAAATCGGGATGCGTAGCCGCTACAAGCGAAGCCACCCAACGGCGAGCCGGGGCGGCCAGAGACACCTTGCCGGCGATCTGACGCATTTCCAACAGCCTCTTGCCATCGACCACCGCACGAAGTTCCGCCGGGGCACTTTCCGTGGTGCGCTGCAAGATCGCGTCAATCTCGTCGACACTAGGCCCCTTCACAACCAATTTGAAGAAGAATCGGTCGATCTCCGGTTCCGGCAAGGGAAACGTACCTTCCATCTCCAGCGGATTCTGCGTGCCAACGACAAAGAACGGTTGCGGCAGATGGAACGTCTCGGTCGAGACATTGATCTCTTCGCCTTCCATCGCCTGAAGCAAGGCCGCTTGCGTTTTCGGCAGGCCGCGGTTGATCTGGTCGGCCAGCACCAAATTGGAAAAGATTGGCCCCTGCTGAAATTCAAACGTGCGGCGGCCGACGGCCGTTTCCATCACGACGAACGTGCCCAACAGATCCGAAGGCGTGAGATCGGGTGTGAACTGAATACGGCTGAAGCGAAGCTGCAAAATGTCGGCCAGGGTCCGCACCAAGAGCGTCTTGCCCAGCCCGGGCACGCCCTCGATGAGAACGTGTCCACCGGCGACAGCGGCAATAAGAACCTGCTCGATCACGTCGGCCTGACCTACGATCACCTTGGCCAGCTCGTGTCGCAGGGCATTGAAATCTTCCTGGAACCCAGCCAAGTGGGGTTCGACTAAATGGGCGGTACTCATCGAAGGATTTTCCTTGGAACAAGGCCTTGGTACTTAGGTCTTAGTACTTAGTTCTAAGCCCTAAGCTCTTTCTCCCTAATATCCCACTAAACAGCTTGCCGGTCAAGGATTTACTTTCAGGATGAGTGAATAATTTCCCAAATACCCTAAATTACCAGGTCCGCGATGTAGCCAACCTTCCCAGGTTCGGCGCGGGTCTCCTGACCCAGCCCGGGTTTGGCGCAGATCTCCTGACCCCGCCGAAACGCCCGACCGAAGGTCTCCCGATAAATTGGAGACCTTCGGTCGGCGGCGTGGCTCGGTCGGAGACCGGCCACAACAAGGTTTTTTGATTAAATCGACGGACCGCAAGGCCGTCCAGGGGCCGGTCCGTTTTTGGCCTTGATCATAACCTTGCCAACTGCTGTCACTGCTAGCTCGACGTAGGGTGGGTGAAGCATCGAATGGT
>JBAWVO010000285.1:0-8355 GCA_037147235.1 Planctomycetota bacterium
TGGTGCGTTGCGCGAACCGGCTTCCCACGAGTAGAAAGTTTTCCGGTAGTTCAGCCCCGTGCGTAACGCACCATCGCACTGCCGGTTCGCTCCACACACCCTACGATGAATAATCCGGGCCGGCGTGGTACAATGGGCCTTTGGTGAATATCTTCCCCAGAACAAGGGAACGGACGAGTGAAAAGCACCTTCGTATTGGGCATGTTTATGGTATTGGGATTTGCGACAACCGCGTCGGCGGGAACAGAGCCTTCCGCGGCAACTGGGGCAGATGCCAAACTGGAAGTATTTTTCCGCCACTATCTCGACGAGTATTTTCGGCAGCAGCCCTCGGATGCGACGGGCTTGGGCGACCATCGTTTCGACGAGAAGCTCGAAGACATTTCTCCGGAGTCGCGAGCCAAGTGGATCGAGCGAATCCGGCGAGCGTTGGCCGATCTGCCTCAGGTGGTTGATCATGCCCAGCTTTCTCTGGCTGGCCGTGTCGATTATGAGATATTCAAGCACGAACTCGAAAAAGCTATCTGGCTGAACGAGAATACGCGACCCTTTGAAGAAGATCCCCGCACGTACACCAACTACATCAACGGCAGCGTTTATGTCCTGCTGACCCAATCGACCTTGCCCAAGGAGACGAACCTGACCCATGCGATCGCACGCATGCGGCAGATTCCCCGACTCGTGGCAACTGCCAAGCAGACACTCACCCATCCGCCGCGATCGGTCATCGAGACGGCCATTGTGCAGAACCATGGCTCGATCGCTTTTTTTGAAAAAGAGATCTTTGACCTGGCGGGTGAAACGCCGCAAAAAGATGCCTTGAAGAAGGCTGCGGAAGAGGTTGTTGCCTGCCTGAAAGACTATCAACAATTCCTCGAAAAGGTAGTTCGCCCGCGGGCCAACGGTCCGTGGCGACTGGGTAAAGAGAAGTTTGCCAAGAAGCTGGAGTTGGAACTCGATGCCGGGTTGACGGCCGACCAGGTGCTGGCCGCTGCCGAGGCCGACTTTATCCGTCTCGAGCGCGAACTCTATCTCACCGCAAGGCAACTCTGGGGCCGTTATTATCCGCTTGCGCCGTTACCGCCGGACAATACGGCCGGGCATAGGGCGACCATCCGGCTCGTCAGCAAGGCCGTCGAGAAGGAACATGGTCGGCCGGAGGATCTTATCCGCGACGCCCGGGCGACGGTCGATCGCATTCGCCGCTTCATCCGCGATCACAAAATTCTGCGGCTGCCCGATCCCGATCGATGCCAGGTGATCGAAATGCCGGAATTCAAGCGAGGCAATTCGACGGCCTACATGGACTCCGCCCCACCGTTGGACGCTGCCGCGCAGAGTTTCTATGCCGTCAGCCCGCCGCCGAAGGATTGGGACGCGGCACGGGTCCAGAGCCTGTTGGAGGAATATAACCGCCACATGCTTCAGGTGCTGACGATCCATGAGGCCTATCCGGGCCACTACGTGCAATTGGAGTATGCCAACCGCAATCCGTCGCTCATTCGCCGGGTATTGGGATCGGGCGTTTATATTGAAGGCTGGGCGGTCTACTGTGAGCAGATGATGCTCGACCAGGGCTACGGCGATGGCGATCTGGCCTTGCGGCTGATGCAGTTGAAGTTCCAGCTTCGGACGGTGATTAATAGCATCCTCGATCACAAGATGCACTGCTCCAAGATGACCGACGAAGAAGCCTTGTCGCTGCTGGTTGATCGGGGCTATCAATCGGACGGCGAGGCCCGCTTGAAGATCATCCGTGCCAAGCAGTCGTCGTGTCAACTTTCGACGTATTACGTTGGCCGCACGGCGATGTGCCGGTTGCGCGAGAGCATTCAAACGGAGATGGGTGATAAGTTCGACCTGGCTCGTTATCATGAGGCCGTGCTCGACCTCGGCTCCGTGCCGGTGAAATACCTGCCGGAACTGGTGCGCGAGCGGTTGATCGGGCCACGGTAGACGACGGACGATTCAAATTTCTTCATGTCGATCAAATGCACATCGGGCATAAGAGGTTGACCACGAAATACACGAAACATAGACAAAACGGCTCTTCCGGTATTAGGTGCGGAAGTAGGGTGGGGAGAGTGAAACGAGCCCCACCCAAAGCGGACCGCAACAGAATTGGTGGGGCTCGCTGCGCTCTCCCCACCCTACAATTATTCGTGGTATTTCGTTTGTTTCGTGGTCTATCTCTTATATTCATCGTGGTTCTTGCGATGATCCTGCCCGGTGCTTCAAACGCCGCCGACGCTAGCGCATCGCAGCAAAAGGCGGTCCTCGACGATGCTCTACAGCGGGGCGATGTTCTCTGGCAACAGATTGCCACGGCCGAGCCACGGCCCATTTCCGGTTGCCGCCAGTTGTTGGGCTATGCCCTAACCTTGTGTGAGGCCCGCATTCATCCCGAGCGGCTTGAACGCTTATTCGCGCTGATGCGGCAAATGCAGGATCGAGACCCCAGTAGTAAGAGCTGGGGAAATCTCAAGTGGTGCTGGCGCGATGCGGGCGTGACCGATGCGAATGCGGTCGAATTTAGCATGCAGGATGCCCTGCTCATTCATATCCGCCATGGCGATTGGCTGCCGCCGGTGGCAAAGAAGGAACTGGCCGATTTGATTTGGCTGGGCGTGGAGGGTTGCCTGCGGCATCGCGTGCCGACCGACTACACCAACATAGCGATCTTGAATGCCGGCAACCTGATCGTGCTCGGCGAGCGGCTGGATCGTGCGGACGCGGCCCGAGAAGGGTATCGCCGTTTGGATGCTATCTGCGCATGGACCGCGGCCTTTGGGGTCCATGAGTTTTGTAGTCCCACCTACTATGGCACGGATCTCAGCGGGCTGCTCTTGATTCAGACCTGCGCACGAGATAAGCGGCAACGCCGGCAGGCCGATGCCCTGTTGCAACTCTTTTGGACCGACATTGCGGCCAATTGGTTCCCCGCAGCCCAACGGCTGGGCGGCTGTCCTAGTCGCAGCTACGATTATCTTCGTGGTCTGGGGGGCCTGGACTGGCATCTTTGGATGCACGGTTGGCTTGAATCACAATCGCCGGGCAGCGCGGAACGCCGTGAGCCGTGGACCAGGGAGTGGTCCCCGCCGCCGGCGCTCAAAGAAATGAGCCGGCAATTTCCCCGCTGGGTTCGCCAGCACTGGGGAATTCTGCCTGCTCAGTGCCGTAGCCAGATGCTCTACCGCGACATCGCGCTCTCGTGCTGCGGTGCCGGTTACGGCAATCAGGATTCAACGCTGGTGGTCGATCTCCCTGGCAGCCGCGAACTCTCACGCTGCTACTTCATTCCCGACGGCCGCGAGGACCCCTATGGAAAGAAGAAATACGAAACGGGTTCCGCCCGCCACCCGAAGGCTTTGCATATTCAGCCATTTTGGGCCGGGGCGCAACGATCGGGTGATGCCTTGGGGCTGGTGATTTATCGCGGTCGAGATATGGCGGATGCGGAAGTCTTTCATGTTCAAAGCCATTTCGTGCTCCGCCGCACGCCCGACTTATGGCTCGACGGCAAACGCTTGACGATGCCCGTGGGCACGGCAGAGAAGCCGGCAGAAGTGCCAATTCCTATCGGCAGTAGCCTCGTACTGCGCTACGGAGGTGCTGCGGTTGGTGTTCGCGTGCCGGGGAGCTATATACCCAGTAAAAGGCTGGCAATAGTAAGCCTCTTGGATGACGGCAATGCGTGGAACAGCCTCCGACTCACGGTGGACCACGGCCTGAGTGCCGATTTAGAGAAGACAGCGGCAGGAGAGATAGCCGCGAGCACCGCTTTCTGGGTTCGTGTTGGCAGCCAGTTGACGCGCGATGCGGATTTTGACGCATGGCGAAAGGATTTTGATCAGGTGAAGGAGCATTGGTACAATGTTGATGATCGCGCCCGTTCTGTTTCAGTTGGGGTATCGGGCAAAGACGGACCTCTCTCGATCCGTGCCGTTACGCCCTGGGACGAGACGAGCCGGGTGCGACTCGTTCCCAATCCATACCAAGGCGTGCTTGAAGTCAATGGCAAGGAACTCGGTCTTCCACTGCTGATTGCCGTCGAACCCTTGAGTTTGTTGCCACCAGGGACAGGGCCGCTCTCCTGTAGGACCGTACCTGCCGGGAAAGCCTTTTACTGGGAGGCTGAGTCGGGGCTGGTACTGCCCGGAATGGCCGTCGGAGAAGACGCGGAGGCATCCGGCGGCCGCTATGTCGGGCAGGGGGCATCGCCCCTTGGCCAGCCGAGCGGTAGTGTCACATGGAAGCTGGTGATCGAAAAGACGGGCCGCTATTGGTTCTGGGCTCGCGTGCGATCGACAAGTGCCCACCACGGGGCATTTTCCTTCCAAGTAATTGGGGAAGATGGGGCTATCATGCCGACGGCCACCTGGCTCCTGCGGTCCCCAGGCAAGTGGCAGTGGCAGCCGCTTGAATTTAAGGGAGCAAAGTCCCCCACCCCTTTGGATTTGACCAAAGGTATTTACTACATTCAGTTGCAGGCCCGGCAATCGGGTACCATGATCGATCAGTTGATGCTGACTGCGGACCGGCCTTGATCGTAATTTAGCGAGTTGCTGTCACTGCTTGCACTTCGCCACCTTAAAATCAACTTGGCGGAGAGCGTTTTTTCGTTACATTCCTAAAACTCAGCCTAATCCTAACAGGGCCAATTGGCCGAATGCCTCCGTAGAACGGAATTTATTCCGTTCAAAACGGATTGAAATCCGTTCTACGAGTTGCACAGGAGGTCGAGTATGTTACGGTTCACGTTTGCGATTTGCACGTGGTGGATTGGTCTGACAGGGGTAGCGGCAGCACAACCACCGGCGGGAATTGCCGTCGGGGGGGATTTGAGGTCGCCACGGGTCAAGACGGTAGCTGCACCTTCCAGGAGCAGTGTCGAAATCTTGTCTCCGGTATCACCAGCACCCATGGCCGCATCGCCCGGCGAGGCCCAGATGACCCGTGAGGCACGTGCGCACGAGCAGTACTTGCTTCAGTCGCAGGCCCAGGCCCAGTCAATTCGCCGTGCAGCCATCGCGCGTGCCGAGCAACGCACGCGACGGCTGGAATCGCAGCGATGGTTTGGGATTTCCAACTCGCGTCCGATGGCCAGTCCCGATCCTTATAACGGCGATTACTCACCCGGTTGGGCTTCCAACTATCCGTTTTACCCCTACCGCTGGATTGGAAGCGGCGAGCCTTGGGGTTTTGTGGAAAGTCAGTAAGTTCAGAAAGAGGACGTCCGTTTGATTTTTGGGCGAACGGGCCGCGGCACACCGAGAAAATCGGCAAGTTTGCCGCCGACTTGGAAGTACCTGAAGCTGATCTCCTTGTATTCATCACTAGGTGCCCGAATATTGGGATCGAGATTCAAGTAGGGGATCAGCAGATCCAGACCTTTTTTGGCGTCGTCTTTGCTTTTGGTCTTCTGTACCATCCGAAAGAAGCAGTCCGCTTCATTCAAGATGACCTCGTACTTGGGGTCGAGTTTCTTCGCGTCGTTGCCTTTGGGGTCGGTTTTTGCGCTCATGCGCACCAGCTTCTCCCGCAATGAGTCCCAAGCCATGATAGCTGCGCCATACTTGGACGGATCTTTGGCTGCCCACTCCGTGAGAATTTTTGCTCGCGAGACCTGCGGGTCCAAGACGCGGGGATAGGTCTGAATCAATTGATCGATCAGATCCTTGGCTTTTTCAAATTCGCCGCGCTGGGCTTGGATGATCGCTCCCAGGGATTGCAGGGCCGCTTTGGCCTTCTCGATCTCCTTTTCAAAATTCTGATCATTATTCGCCTTGTCGATGATTTTCTCGATCAGCTCCGCGGCCGCAGTCTTGGCATCATCGGTGCCCAGATTATTGGAGGTTTTCACGATCCAGATCATCGAGGCGGGCGCGAGCTTGTCCCGCTTGGAGAGGTTGATCATGATCTTCTCTTGCAGATCGGTCAGCGATTTCAACTTGGACTCGCCCGCGCCTTGCGCGGTGAGATCGCCCGAGTCACTTTCGGTCATGGCATCCTTGCGTTTGTTCTCCAAACGCTTGGCGAAATTCAAGATCGCGAGGTTGACCTGTCCCTGATCCGGCCCTAGCTCCACGAGGTTGGTGCCGAGGGTGGTGATGTTTTCCACGTCGCTCAACTGCAGGTAGGCATGGCCGGCCCCGTTGAAGATTCGCAGCGTCGTATCGCTGAAGGGCTTGGTGGAGTCCTTGATGATTTCGGCAACCAAGGGTTTGTAAAGCGCGGCGGCCTGTTTGAAGTCGTTCCCTTCGCTGTAGATTTCGGCGAGCAATAATTGGGATTCACGGAGGGTCTCGGGAATGGCGGCATCGTTGGTGCGGGGGGTATCGAGGGCCTTGACCGCCTTCTCGGTGAAGTCCACGGCCTGCTTGCGGTCTTCGTCGCGTTTGGCAATCCGATCTTTGTCGATGGCAACCTTGTTGGCTTGGTCGGCTTCAATCTGCTTCTTGGCCGTTTTGTACTTGAACCAATGCGCGAAGCCCATCACCGTGATAGCCCTGGGGTACTCCTTCGAGTTGGGGTTGATCTCGCTCAGGGTCTTGTCGGCTTCGGCCACCTTGTCTTGGGCCAGGGCGAGTCGAAGTAGCACGATCCGCGCGGCGTCGCCCTCTTCCTTGGCGGCCCAGTCCTTGATGCTGAGAATTCCCGTGGCGGTCTTGGATACCTTGGTGAGGATCTCGCCCTTCGCTTTTTTCTCCTCCTCGGTACTCTCCGCTGCGCCCAGGTACTGGTAGTACTGCACATTCAGCAGAAACACCGCGACCCCCGCGGCGGCCTTGGTTTTTAGATATTCGCCCTTCAAGGCTTTTTGGGCCGTGGCAATGGCTTCCGGGGCTTTGTTTGACTGGTAAAGCTGCATGGCCCGGTTGTGGTAACAGCCGACGAGTGTATTCTGCACGGATGCCAGACGCTGTTTGTCGGTCTTATCGGTCTTGGCCGCAATGGCCTTTTCAAAATTTTCGATGGCCGCTGTCCATTTCCTTTTCTCGACCGCCGCGTCGCCATCAATTACGGCGTCTTCAAAACCCTGCTCCGCGGTGGCGTTGGGACTGAGTTGGCGACGGAGTTTGATGGCGTCCTGCTGGTAGGGACTGGGGATCTTGCCCATCTCGCCAAGCAACTTGATGGCCGCCTGCTTATCGGATTCCGTCTTGGCTTCCAGCAAATGCTTGGCATACTCCAAGGTCAATGCCTGGTAGCCGTAGCATTTTTCGGAATTTGTCTTGTGCGTAGCCCGCCAGGTCTTGGCTTCCTCAAAGTAGTCTTTCTCGGAGAGTTGGTGCAGTGTTCGAAGGTAATACTGCTCGACGTCTGCGAAGAAGCCCTCCAATCCGGTTGGTTTTAGAGATTTTGGTTTCCCAGGCTGCTTGTTCTCGGACGGATCCTCGACGGTGTCGTAAGAGGTCACTTCATCAAAAATGGCCTTGGCCTCGCTGGCCTGGCCCAGTTCCTGAAGGATCCTCGCATGCCAGAAGTGGGCACGGCATCCCAGGAAGGCTCGTCGTTGGTCCTGGGAAGCCTCACGAAATTCCTGGTAAATGGAGTCAAAGTCCTTGGTCGACTTCGTCAGCGCAGCGGTGCGTTGGGAACCCTCCTCCTGGGTTTGTGCCAGGTAAAAATCGATCATGGCCACGGTCAATCGGTTTTCGCCCACCATGATTGCAGCGTCCGCTCGCTTGCGAGACGCTTTCGGCGGCAGCGCGGCGAACAGTTTGGCCGAGGATTTTTCAGCCTGCACGAACCGTTGCCGGATATCTTCAAAGAGATTGCGGGCCTTGGCCAGGGTGGCCGCCTTTTCTTTCTTGTCGGTCATGTAACCGGCGCGAAACACGAGGTATTGGCCCTCCTGGGCCTGCTCCTCCGACCTTTTGGCCGCTTCTTGGATCGCTTCCGGCCGATCGGGATTGGCTTTAACGAACCGTTCGAGGAGAGCATTGGACTCTTCCGTCAACTGTTTAGCCTGGGCATCGCTGTAGGCCTGCTTGGCGGCTTCCTTCTTGCTCCGGGACATCTCCAATTCCCAAAGGTCCAGGATTTCCTTCGGCGCGTTGGGATCGGCTTTGATCTGATCGAGGTAGTCGATCGCAATGTCAGGAAAGCCTTCCTTTTGCAAGAGATGAAGGAATTCCAAGGGGTCATCCTTGGCCATGGCCGAACTGACCGCCAAGGTGGAGAAAATTGCCAGGACGCTGAACAGGGTACAAGTGGTTCTCATGGCGATTGCGGTGAAAAAGAAGAAGTAGGGTGGGCTTTAGCCCGCCTCCTCGAAAACATACTACAAAGGCGGGCTAAAGCCCACCCTATCCCTGAAACGCTCTTACCAGTCAAGGGGCGGTTTTTGGA
>JBAWVO010000286.1:0-8329 GCA_037147235.1 Planctomycetota bacterium
GGCTGGTGGCCGGGGGCTGCCTTCGCCGCTTGCGGCTTCGCAAAGGCATGTTTGCATCGCGGATTTCAGTTCTGAGTGTCCATCACCGGATCCTTTTCACTGCCTAAGTCCCGCGGAGTATCGTGACCATCAAACTGCGGTGCCGATGCGGCCGGACCACCTGGATCCGGCGAGTCCATGGTCCGCGTGGGCGGGCCAAAGTTGTTGGGTGAGGTGATATCATCCGTCGCAGGCGAACGCTCCCTGGGCCAGTTGGCGACATTGCCAGACGCGGTCTTTCCACCCCTGACCGAAGTGTGGGCAGCCGCGGCGTTCTTCTTCAAATCCTTCTTCTCCTTGATTTCCTTCTCTTTCTGCTTCATCTCTTCGGCATGTTTAGTCCGCACTGATTCCACGGGCTTTTCTGTCTTCATACCGTCAAATCCGTGCCCGGAAGGGTCATGGCTCTTTATCGCGAAATAGGCAACAAACAACAGAACTCCCGCCACCGTCACCACGCTTCCAATGATGATCTCCTTGGTGTGGTCAACTTTCCTATTCCTCTTCAGAATACGTCGCCGCGTCGTCGGTTCCGAGGTCAGACTTTCCAACTCATCAATCGGCCGCTGCGGAGCCACAGGCGGAATGGCCGGCGGAGCCGTTGGGGCCGCCGCCGGACCTGTAAAAACTGCGGTCGCAATCGGAAATGGCGCAGCCACCGGCATCGCGGCCGGAGCAAGAGGATGCGGCACTGCCTGCACAAAACCCGGCGGTGCCGACATCCTGTTCACGGGCATCTGCATCACCGGCTGCGCTTGCATAGGGGGCATCTGCATCACCGGCTGCGCTTGCATCACGGGCATCTGCATCACAGGCTGCGCTTGCATCGGTTGCGGAGGCCCGGACATGCCGGATTGCGGACCATACTGCGGTGAAGGTGAATAGAATTGCCGTGTGCCGGTCATGGATGCCGGCGGCGGCGGGGCTGCCACGGCGCGCTCGCCGCGCTGGGCCAGGCTTTCGTACAACTGGCCGTCGTAAGCCGCTTTCTGGTGAGGGTCCAATAAGCAAAACTGCGCCATGGCAATTTCGCTCAACAATTGCTGACAGATCTCGCCCTGGGGCCCCGACTGATAGGCACCAACATGCAGGGATTGACGATCGGCCGCCTGTTGGATCACTTCAGGATTCGACTCGAAAAGGACAACCCCTAACAGGCGGTAGAAACTGGGCGGCTGTTCATGGGGAGGGATCCCCAGCCAATTGAGGTATGGATCGAATGGCAACATGGGCGTATCTCTCGGGTAACTGCATGGATTCGGGCGATTCTCGTAAAACCTATCCGGTTCCAGGATATTCGTCGCACGGCCTGCCTGCTATTTTACATTATGATTCCCGCAGCCCGTCAAGGCAACGCAGATTCCTCTCTTTTCCTGGTTCTGGGTAGGCGGAGCCAGTGGGTTACAACCGGGCCTTGATCATAACCTTGCCAACTGCTATCACTGCTAGCTCGAAGTAGGGTGCGTGGAGCACGGAGGCCCGCGAAATGGTGCGTTACGCGAACCGGTCTATTCCGGGGTAGATGTTCTCGAAGTATTGGGTCCGTGCGCAACGCACCATTTCCTGTGTGTTGGTTCTCTTCACGCACCCTACGGCATGCCGTCACTGTTAGCAGTTGGCAAGGTTGTGATCATGGCCTTACAACCGCATGATGCACCAGTCAAACAGCAAACGCCGGGGCCAATCGATTGCAGGCACGCCCAAGCGGTGCAGTTCCCGAAGCCGCCGCCATCGGCCGGGCTGCTCCACGATCCGACAAAACGCTTCGAGCAACTCCCTCGGTTCGTCGGCAGCGACACCCCGCTCGTGCAATCGGTCGCGCAGTGCCTTGGCCTGTTCGAGCGATCGCAAGAAGTTCTTCCAGCCGATTTCCCAACGCCGACGCCATCCCTGACGGCTACCGTGGAAAACATTCCAAAAGGGTGGCTGGCTGGCGTTCGCTGCATGACGGCGATACTCCAGCAACGCCACATCAAGGCACGTAATCTCGCCCGCACTGGCTGCGCAGAGGGCCAGCCACCAATCGTGCGAAGCCACGGTCTCGGGCAGCGGCAAGGCAAGCTCCATGAGCGGGCGATTTATGGCACAGGCACACCCCAGCACAAAACTACGGCCCAACAGCGTCTTCAACGGCTGGTCGGAACCGTAGGGCAGCCGGTTCTGACGCAGGAACGACGCATGCACCGGCCGCCGCGCGGCATCGACCACCACGGCATCGCAATAGACCAGTCGCGGAACCTCTCGCCCGGTGCCGATTTCCGCTTCCTGCAAAGCCTGCACCAACCGCGCGACTTTGTCCGGTTGCCAGATGTCGTCTTGATCGGCCGGCAGGACATAGTCGGCCCCATCGTACCATGCCTTTTGCAAAAGCCAGGAATAATTGCCCACCGTTCCCAGCCGCAGGCCATCGTCTTGGGCGAGGAGGATCCGCCGATCCTTCTCGGCCGCGTCGTGCAGGATTTGCCGTGTGGCGTCGCTGCTGCCGTCATCTCGAACGAGCAAGGTCCAGTCGGAATGGGACTGGTTCTGAATGCTCCGAAACAGCTCGGGCAGCCAGGTTTCGCCCTGGAAGGTGGCCAATAGAATGTAAACGCGGGCAGGGGACATGGATTGCACTATAACGGTTTATCGAGATCATACCAAGCCAATTTGGAGTGCCGGGTAAACTGCAAAGTCCGGTTGAGTCCCACTCGAATGGGTTTTTTCAGCACGCGGCAAATTTCCTTGACAATTTTTACCCCAGGATTTAGAATGAAGTGGTATAGTTTTCAGGGAGGGTGTTCTTACGGAGGACGAATTCATGGCCCGCGAAAGTCAAGGTGTTCTGCAAGTCCTGGTAATTATTTTCGTCATGCTCACGGTTGTGTTGGGCGTGACCACCTACCTCTACAACCAGCGGGCCGACGAAGCGACCAAAGCCGCTAAGGCTGCTGGTGACGGCGAAAAACAGGCCCAAGACAAGACTGTGGAGAAACAGAAAGAGTGCGACGCTCTCAAGAGGTTGATCGGATTCCCCGAACGAAGTACCGAGGAAATCGAAAAACAGTTTGTCGAAGACATGGCGACTTACGGCAACGCGAAGAAACCGGAGGCTGATCCCGACAAGGCGAATCCAGATAAGGCGAATCCCGACAAGGCGAATTCCGCCAAGCCGCTCTTCGACCCTAGTACCCTTTTCTACAGCCGCTTGCTCGCGGGCATGAACAAGGTCATCCAGGACCGTTCCGACGACCTTATCCGTTCGAGGGACGAGGTGACCAATTTGCGAAAGAAATTCGACAAGCGCGAGGCGGCCAAGGATGAAGCCATCGCCACGATCAATAAGGGCTACAGCAATACGGTTCTCTCGGTCAAGGAGGTCTCCGATACTTACAATGCCGCACAGCAGGCTAACGCGACAGCAAGTGTTCAAAATGTGAAGGTGATCGTCACGAGTAAGCAAGACGCCGCCGCGGCGATCGCCAGGGCTGACGATGTCGTAAAAGCGTCAAGAACAGCGGTGCAGATCGAGGAGACCAAAGTGCGGGCGCTAACGGGCGAGCGCAACAAGGTCGAAAGGCAGGAAAT
Source organism: Planctomycetota bacterium (assembly GCA_037147235.1). Classification (GTDB taxonomy): domain Bacteria; phylum Planctomycetota; class Planctomycetia; order Pirellulales; family Thermoguttaceae; genus JANXQG01. The sequence continues at coordinate 3,607 of JBAWVO010000286.1, forward strand.
GGACGTTCCCTCGGGTGAAATCACCTGGGTCAGCCTTCCCAATAAGATGGTCTGGATCAATCGCGGCCGGGCGGATGCCTTGCAGCGTGGGACAAAATTTAGCGTCTTCTCGGCAGACTCGAACAACGCAGCCAAGGCCGTCAAAAAGGGCACGGTCGAGGTCACTCGCATCGAAGGCGACCACTCGTCTCAGGCACGTATCCTCGATGACAAGCTCACCGATCCCATCATGGCCGGCGACAAGGTCTTCACCCCGCTCTGGTCACCGGGCCAGCAGAATCACTTCGCCCTGACCGGGATCATGAACCTCGACGGTGACGGCCGCAATCAACTCAAAGTCGTTCGCGGAATGATCAACGACAATGGCGGCGCGGTCGATTGCGAACTGGACGAAAAGGGCCACAAGATAGGCCAGGTCACGGTCAACACCCGCATCATCGTGATTGGCGATCCTCCCGACAAAAGCTCCCCCGAGGTCATCAAGAGCCACGGCGAAATCCTTCGCGACGCCGAGCACTATCAGATTCGCAAGATGACGCTCAGCGATTTCAAGGAGCGGATGGGTTATCAGAAATCAAACTCGGTAGAGCATTTTGGAAGCGGCGCGGCGACGTCCAGCGGCACCAGTAGGGCCGGCACACCCAAAGCCGGCAGTACGCCCAAAGCCACTCCCAAGAGCGAAGAGTGAGAAGAGGAAGAGTGTGAAGAGTGAGAAAGGTGTGAAGAGTGAGAAGTGAGAAAGGCAACGCCACCCTTCTCACCCGCTATCACCCTTCTCACCCGCACGAGCCATCCGCTCGCAGTTTAGCGATTGCCCTTTCACACCCTTCTCACCTTTCACACCTTTCCCTCCTCCCCTCACCTCCTCTCCGCCGTCCATGGCGGAACGTCGAGCGCCGGTCCAGGCAGGCTGGGGAACAACGGCGGCGCGGACTGCGGAGCTAACGGCGCGGGACGCGGAGCTAACGGCGCGGGACGTGAAACCGGCCCAACAACCGGGCTTCGCGTCATCTCACCGAAGATCCGCGTTCGCAGGGCTTTTAGGCGAGGATACTCCTGGGCAAACCGTGGTCCAAGGTTCTTTTCTTCCCAGGACTGAGCTTCCAGGAAGAGCCGGCCAGGATCGTGCAGGGCTTGGTCTCGCGCGACCCGGCGCAGAAGCCAGCGATCGGACCAGTTCAGGTGGTGCGCCTTGCAAAGTGCCCAGAAGAGCCGCCACGGACTGTTGTATCCGCGTCGTTTCCGCCCCATGCTCACGAGCCGCGAAATGGCCCACATGCCCGCCACGAGCGAGGCCACTATCAGCAGGCTCAGCAGCACCTCGTCGTAGCCCGTCGTCCCGCGAAAGCCATCGCGGAAGCCATCGCTACGGCTGCGTTCGGCAAACAGGATGCACGAGATTACGTCCATGGGCTTCCGTAAAGCTTGAAACTTTTATTACGTTGGGCAGGTTTGTATCGCCTCTTGCAGGCTGCGCTGGACGGAGAGACGAACAACTTCGCTCTTGTCGTTGAGGGCTTCGGTCAAAGCCGCCACGCTGGCCGGGCTTGCGGACTGGCTCAGCGTGGCCGCCGCTTCCATGCGGACTAGGTGATCCTCGTCCCGGAGCATCTCAATGATCGCACTTTGGACGCTCTCCACGGCCTCGATCGTGCGGGCGATCACCAGGCCACGGAGCCGGTGTGTGCGGATCGGCGATTTCAGCTCGTCGTTCAAGAGCGATATGCTCTGAACATCGACCTTTTTGATCAGCAGTCCCGTACTGTGGCGGACCTCTTCGTCCAACATGTCGAAGGCTGCCACGAATCGCTTGAAGCTAAACTCCGCCAAGCTCTCCCTGGCTGCCTTGCGAACCACCGGGTAGGGACTATCAACCAACTCCAGCAGGCTGGGCAGCACGCCGGGAATCCCGCGACCGCGAAGCTGCGGAATGATGTTGGCCTGCACCTGGGGGTCGGGATCGGCCATGGCGCTCATCGCCAGGGCGTTGGCGTCCGTACCCTGGAATTCGCCCAAAGCACGGGCTGCCTCGCGCCGACCACTCGGCTTTCCGTGCAGCAGGATCGTCTCGATCAGACCCAGGGCCTGCTGCCGCGGAACGCTCGACGCCATTGCGAAACGCACGGCCGAATGCTGGCCCACGTCGTCGATCTGGTCCATGATCCGGCGGCAATCGCTCAGCCAAGAGATCGAGGTCAGCTTCTTCAAGTTCGACGCCATGGCGGCAGTTGGTTCGTGGCCGATCTTGCGCAACAGGTAATGGACGAAGCGCGAGTCGTTGCGTCCGGCGATCACCGTCAAGGCGGCCAAGGGCGCGTTTGGATCATCGAGAAACTTCAAAAGAAGCCGCAGAACTCCCCGTTGCGCGCTCTTGGACAACACGTCGGTCATGGTGATCCGTACCGCGTGATGTGGATTGCCGAGAATCCGTAGCAACGTGGAGTTATCGCGACCGGCCAGCAGCAAGAAACTCTCGATCACCTCGCGGCGCCTGTGCTGGCTGTAGCGATAGACCGACGACTCCAGACTACCGAGCACATAACGACGAATCATCTGCGGGTCGCGGCGATCGCTCGGGTCGCGTCCGCCGGCAATCTCTTCGCACAGGGCCTGGACCAGTTCCAGCACGGTCTGCGCCGCTAGGTTGCAGTTGGGTTGGGTCGAACTGTCCAGGGCGGTAAGAAGGGTGGGAATCAGGTCGTAGTCGCGGAACATCAATGCCGCCCGGCAGCCGTTTTCGCAAAGACCAACCTCGGTACCCAGGATGGCGTCGCGAAGGGCCCCGGTCAGTCGGCCGCGATGTTGGCGAATGATCGTTTTCCACTCCGGCTTCATCCGCGACATGCGATCGAGGATCTCGCGTCCGCCGGCTGCCGTCCGCCGCTTCAGCAAGGCAATGAGCGCACCCTCCTGGACGGCCGGATTCGTACAATCCAGCGCGGGGATCAGCACTTGCACCGCAGCCTCGTTATCGGTGCTGGTCAGCAGGTCAAAGGTAATGGAAAGACCGCTTGCCAAATCGTAAGTTCCTGCCCCGGTGGTAAATCCTGGTTTCAAGTCTCATGGACAGTATCCCTTAGTCTTCATCGTCGTCAGGGCGAAAAAACTTCATGGCTCTTCCGATTCCGGTCGCGGAATGCGAATAATCGCAGTTTTCCGCAACAGAAACATGTCGAACGGAATGAATTCCGTTTTACGAAGGGGCTTGGAAACAGCCGGGGGGTCGGGTATCTTGTTGAGTTGACAACAACATCCACCCGAGAGGACCTCCGATGAACCGTTTTTCCATGATCCTGGCCGCTGCGCTGGCGGCCGGCAGCACCCTCGCCCTGGCGGCGGAAACGAAAGGCAAAACCATGTCCTACGGCAAAACACGCGAATTTCTGGCCAAGCATACGGAACTCGTCGAACTGACCAACGACGAGGGGGCCCGCGTGGCCATCTGCCCGGAGTGGCAAGGCCGCGTGATGACCTCGACCTGCGGCGGCATGGAAGGCATCAGCTTCGGCTATGTCAATGACGAGTTCATCACTGCCGGAAAGCTCAATCCGCACTTCAATAACTACGGGGCCGAAGAGCGACTATGGCTCTCGCCCGAGGGCGGGCAGTTCAGCCTCTGGTTCGAGCCGGGCAAGCCGCAGAACCTCGACAACTGGCTCACCCCGCCGGCCTTCAACGAAGGAGCCTGGAAAATCGTTTCCGCTCCGAGCGAGTCGCTCCGAATGGCTACGACGATGAAGTTCCAGAACACCTCGGGTACGCAATTTCATCTCGACGTCCGCCGCGGCGTCCGCCTGCTGGGTAAATCCGACCTGAAGCAGATGCTCGGCGATTCGGCGGCGAAGAAGATCGCTGCAACCGGCGTGAAGAGCGTAGCCTACGAGACGGATAACTGCCTGACCAATCGCGGCGCCGACATGACCCGCGAGAAGGGCCTCGTCTCCATTTGGATCCTCGGCATGATGAATTCCGGACCGCAAACGGTGGTGATCGCGCCCTACAAGCCGGGCAGTGAGACCGAGTTGGGTTCCGTGGTCAAGTCCGACTATTTCGGTGCCGTGCCAGTCGAGCGACTGCGAACCTTGCCCGAGGCCGTGCTCTTGCGGGCCGACGGCAACTATCGCGCGAAGATCGGCATTTCGCAGCGGCGCGTCCGCAACGTACTCGGTTCGATCGATTTCCGGAACAATGTGCTGACGCTGGTCCACTTCAGCATGTCGAACGATCCGACGCGGGAACTCTACATGAACAATCAGTGGGGCGGCCCATCGGCCGAGCCTTACAAGGGCGACGTGGCCAACAGCTACAACGACGGCCCGCCCGCGCCCGGCAAGAAGGGCCTCGGGCCGTTCTATGAGATCGAGTCGCTCTCGCCGGCCAAGGCACTGAAGACCGGCGAGTCGCTCTCGCATCAGCACCGCACCCTTCACATCCAGGCCGACCCAGCCACGCTCGCCGATCTGGCAAATGAAGTGCTCGGCGTGGATTTGGAAAAGATCAAGACCGAAATGCTTCGGTAGGAGCGCAGCGTGGGGCGTGGAGCGTGGGGCGGGGAGCGGCTGTGGGTTTTAACCTTTGTCCTTACCCACATCTTCCGGCCAGCCAAGCGTCTTCATGGCCATTCATGGTCATTCCCGGCGCAGCCGGTATTAGACCCGCCCTTTGGGGCAGCGATTCCCGGAACGCACTTTGCTGACGGCTTGTAATCTCTTGGTATTAAAGC
>JBAWVO010000287.1:0-8293 GCA_037147235.1 Planctomycetota bacterium
CACGGAGTGTGCCTGCTACTTTTCTTGCGACACTTATTGATGCGCCGATCCTAACTTCTGTTCAGAAAGCTCCGCATGATGATTCCTACTTTCACGATAAAAGGAGTTGCAGATATCGATTTCTGACCGCAACGGAGCCGTCGCCGTCAATTGCGAATCGCCACCCGAAGTTTCGCACTGCGAGATCGCGGATTTTCCGCAGTCTCGGCATCCGAGGGGGTGACTGGTTTTCGCGTCAACGAAGTGAGTCGCGGGTCGTCGCGAAAGGCCACTTTCACCGGCCGATCCTCCAGCGAATGGAAGCTGATTACCGCCAGCCGTCCCCCTGTCCGCAGACATTCGGGCAGGCGGCGGAGCGCGATTTCCAGCGATTTAAGCTCGTCGTTCACGGCGATTCTCAATGCCTGGAAGGTTCGCGTGGCTGGATCAATGCGGTCGTGCCGTGATCTGGGAACACAGCGACGCACAAGATCGGCCAGATCGGCCGACGTTTCCACCGGATGGTCTTGCCGCCGCTGAACAATCGCCCGAGCGATCCGCCGGCTGTAACGCTCTTCGCCGTATTGATAAATCAAATCGGCCAGATGTTCCGCACTCAGACGCTCCAGTAAACGCCAGGCCGGCTTACCTTGCATGGGATTGAACCGTAAATCCAGAGGGCCGGTCGAGGAAAAACTGAATCCTCGCTCGAGGTCGGCCAACTGATCGCTGGAAAGACCAAGGTCCAGCAGGATTCCATCCACCGCCTCGACCCCAAGTTCGGCAAGGACTTCAGGCAAATCGCAGAAGTTGGCATGCACCGGCGTTACAGGCACCTTGGGCAGATACGTGTTGGCGGCCTCAATGGCCGCCGGATCGCGATCCAGGGAGATAATCCTTCCGCTGGGTCCAACTCGCTCGGCCAGCGCGCGAGTATGCCCCCCGCCGCCGAGGGTACCATCAACAAAGATGCCGCCAAGTTGGGGGGAAAGCCCCTCAAGTACTTCGGCAAGCATTACCGGAACGTGAATGGAGTCGGAAATAGTCATGCCTCTATCCTACGACCATTCGGCGTCTAGCGGAAGACGTTCTGTTTTACGGCTCTCCCAAGTTTGTGGTGCGGGCGTCTCGCCTGCCTAGTTCAACCACAACATCTTGGGCAGGCGAGACGCCCGCACCACAATTATCCGCAAACCTGGCGGAGAGCCCGTTTTACGAAAGGATGCACCAACCCCCGGGCGCATCCTTGCGCCCAAGGTTGGACACATGCGGAGACCGGCCCATTGGCGAAGGCACCGAGCTGGTTCCGCACTCGCGTCACGGAGGAATCCGTTCCTCCGCACTTGTGAAACACACCCTGCATTCGGAGGTTGATGCAGAATCGCCGGTAAGTGGCCAAACGCTACCGGTGACCGTGTTTCCACAAGTGGCGACCCTCGAGCAGAAAAAGCGGCTGAAGGTCTCCTTAACATCCTGCCGAGCCGGCGGGCTATGCGCGAGCCGCTGAGCTAGTCGATGTCCCTCAAGAACCCAAGAATAACCACTTCTTGCTTTCCGTCAAGCGTCCATTTTTGAGCTGTGCAGAGACTTCGGCGAGGATCATCGTCCTAGCTGCCTACCAGAGAAGCACTTCCATCGATACGCAGCGTTGTAAGTGGCGAAAAGATTTTTAGAGTCCCAACACAGACCTACCAGAATTCGCTCTCAAACGCGGTCTGTCCAGTGTGGCGGTTAGCTGCTGTCATTGCTGTCATTGCTAGCGGTGCGTTACGCGAACTGATCTGGAACAACGGTAAGTGCTTTCGCGTTTCGACTTCGTGCGCAACCCACCATTTACCGGGCAGTTCTCCGGCCTGGTCACCTACCAAGAAAGATGGCCGGTGCTTATACTATTTGAAATGAATGAACTTGATCGATACGATTACGAACTGCCGCGGCACCTGATTGCCCAGCAGCCGGTCCCTGTACGGGTCGATGCCCGTTTGCTGGTTGTTGATCGTCATCAGCAGTCGCTGGCTCATCACCATATCCGCGATCTGCCTGAAATCCTTCGGCCCGGGGATTGCCTTGTGCTCAACGATACGCAAGTGGTGCCTGCCCGGCTGCTGGGTCGCCGTGATAGCACCGGCGGACACTGGGAAGGGCTCTTTCTGGAGGTGGGGGCCGGAGGCTTGTGGCGGATCCTCTGCAAGACACGCGGGAAGCTCCTGCCCAACGAGACGATTCAACTTATCGACGCTCAGGGACAGGACGACATTCAACTCCGATTGGGTGCCAAGCAGGCCGACGGCAGTTGGATTGTGCGTCCCGAGAGCGAGGAGGAAATCTTCGCCTTGCTGGCGCGTGTTGGGCGAGTACCGCTGCCACCCTACATACGCAAGGGAGAAATGGATGAGGCCGACCGACAGCAATATCAAACGGTCTATGCCCGCTGGCCTGGGGCGGTCGCCGCGCCGACCGCCGGCCTGCACTTCAGCGAATCGTTGCTGGGCCGTTTGGAGAAAGATCAAGTCGTCATTTGCCCGCTAACGCTGCATACGGGGGCGGGCACGTTCCGGCCGATCACTGCGCCGCTGCTGTCCGATCATAAGATGCATGCCGAGTGGGGCACGATCCGACAGGAAACCGCTGATCGAATTCTTCAGTGCCGCGCGGCCGGAGGCCGCGTCGTGGCGGTAGGAACCACTTCCATTCGGCTCTTGGAGACGGCCGCCGCGGAGGGTACGCTCAAGCAGTTTACCGGTTACACCGATCTCTTTATCCGCCCGCCCTTTCAGTTCCGCATCGTCGATGCCCTGTTGACAAATTTCCATCTGCCGCGGACCACGCTTCTCGTACTGGTTCGTACCTTTGGCGGCAGCGACCTGATTGCGCATGCCTATGAAGAAGCCATCCGCGAAGGTTATCGTTTTTACAGTTACGGCGATGCGATGTTAATCCTCTAGGAAACCCTCACCCCCTGCCCCTCTCCTAAAAGGGAGAGGGGAGAAGGAGACTATTTTGCCCGATATTCCCGTCGAACACATTCTGGTTGTGCCCACCGAGCTGTTTCATCGCCTGGGACACTTTCAAGGTTTCTCTCGCGAGATTGATCGCTACCTGGGCGAGCTGCTCAGCCCGCGGAACATCTCCTTCCGCCCGCGACCGGAAATGGAGCACGACCCGAGTTTCAAGCAATTGATACCTTACGTCATTTTCCGGTACTGCGACGCAGCGGGGCGCCCGTCAATCTTTCAATACACGCGCGGCAGCGGCCAGGGCGAGGGAAGATTACATCGCAAGCGGAGCATCGGCATTGGCGGGCATATCTCGGCCGTTGACGTTGCCGCTGACGGCAGTGGAAATCCCTATGAAGAAGGGATGCGCCGCGAGCTGGACGAAGAGGTTTCGATCGATACGCCCTATGCTTCCCGCTGCGTGGGCCTGATCAACGACGACGTGACCGAGGTCGGACGCGTCCACTTGGGCGTCGTGCATGTTTTTGATGTCGAGCGTCCGTCCGTGCATCCGCGGGAAAGCGAGATCGTCGAGTGCGGCTTCCGCCCCGTCGAGGAAATTCTCGCCGACATGGAAGGTTTTGAAACCTGGTCGCAGATCTGCATGAAAGCCCTGTTCGGCAGTTAATGATTCAGCTTCCCATCTATCTCGACAATCACGCCACGACCCGCGTCGATCCACGGGTGGTTGAGGCGATGTTGCCGTATTTCACCGAGATCTACGGCAATGCGGGCAGCACAACCCACGGGTTCGGCTCGGCAGCGAAGGATGCCGTGGACGCGGCCCGTGCGAAGATCGCAGCGGCCATCGGGGCGAAGGCCAAGGAGATCGTCTGGACCAGTGGCGCGACGGAGAGCAATAATCTGGCTATTCGCGGCGTGGCCGAAAAATACGCCGCTCGTGGGCAGCATATCATCAGCGTGACGACGGAACATCCTGCCGTGCTCGATCCGTTGGCAAAGCTGGTCCAGCGAGGATTCCAAGTTACGCTCCTGCCGGTCACGGCCTCACCCGATCCGCGAGCCGGCCTGATCTGCGTCGATCAACTGGCCGCGGCCATCCGCGATGATACGATCCTGGTCTCGATCATGCTGGCCAACAACGAGATCGGGGCCATTCAGCCCTTGGCCGAGATCGGGCAGTTGTGCAAACAACGGGGCGTGCTGCTGCATACCGATGCCACGCAGGCCGTGGGAAAAATTCCGGTCGACGTGGAAGCGTTCGGTGTCGATCTCATGAGCTTCACGGCCCACAAGATCCATGGGCCTAAGGGCATTGGCGCGTTGTACGTTCGCAGTCGCGGCCCACGCGTTCGCCTCGAACCGCAGATTGACGGCGGCGTGCAGGAAGGCGGGTTGCGGAGCGGCACGGCCAACGTGCCGGGCATCGTCGGTTTCGCGCGGGCGATGGAGCTTTGTCTTGCGGAACTTCCGGCGGAAGCGGCCCGCTTGTGCGGCCTCCGCGACCGGCTCTTCCAAGGGTTGCGCGAGGGCCTCCGCGACGTCATGCTCAATGGTCCGGCCCTTGACCTGCCGGGCCTTCGCCTGCCGGGTAACTTGAATGTCAGCTTCGGCTATGTCGAGGGCGAGGCCCTGGTGATCGAGATGCGCGACCTTGCCTTGAGCACCGGCAGCGCATGCACCTCGGCCCAACCCGAGCCAAGTCATGTCTTGCGCAACCTGGGACTGTCGGAGGATGCAGTCCGCGGCAGCCTGCGATTCGGCCTAGGACGATTCACCACGGTGGAGGAGATTGATTTCGTCATCGCCCGGGCCACCGAAGGTGTGAGTCGCCTGCGGACGATGAGCAGTATGGCGTGAGGGTTGCCGCGCGGGGGCTACCCCGGGAACTCGTGCCTATTCTTTCCCTACGCCAACGGCGTTATTCATCCCCCTACGCCAACGGCGTTATGTCCCATTCCTGGGTCGAGCCCCACCCTTTCTCACCTGCTCAGAAAAACGACGACAGAAATTCCGGCACGCGCGTGTCGAGCCAGAACTGCGGCGACCAGGGCCACCGGCCGCAAACAAAACCGAGGTGGCCGCCGCCGTCGGTAATCTCCAGAGTCACCTTGCCGGAGACGTCACGTTGGTGCGGGATCAGGTGGGCCGGCACGAGTGGGTCGTTGCGGGCGTTCACGACGAGCGTTGGAACAGCCACATGCTTGAGCAGCACATCCGATCGCGTTTTGGCGTAGTAGTCCTCGGCACCGCTAAACCCGTTCCACGGCCCGCTGATCCGATCGTCGAACTTAAAAAAGGTGTTCAGACCTTGCAACTCCCGTCGGGTAAGCCCCAGATCATCGCCGAGTGCCTCCATCTTCCTCGCAACATCGTGGCGGAGGCTTCGTAGAAGATACCACTGGTAAATGCGTGAAAACCCGCGCTCGATGTTCTTGGCCACAAGCCCGAGATGGAACGGGGCCGACACGCCAACGGCTGCAACGACCGGCAGCACCTGACCGCGCTGTCCGCACTCGCCGAGCCACTTCAGACAAATGTTCGCCCCCACGGAGTAGCCTACAATTCCGATTGGCGTTTCCGGCTCTCGCTCAGCCAGATGATGAACCAAGTAATGCAGGTCACAGGTCATCCCGCAGTGGTAGCTTTGCGGCAGGCGGTTAGGTTCGACCCGGCCACGGTAATTCAGTAGGACGCCGCGCCAGCCTCGCTTCTGACACGCCCGCAGCATCCCCCGGACATAAGCCGACCCCAGGTCACCCTGAAGTCCCGGCAGCACGATCACGATAGGGCCGCTCGTGCCAACCCAGTCGAGCCGTATAAAATCTCCGTCGGGAAGCTCCAGACGCTCCGTTCGCACGTTGAGCCGGACCCGCCGCGTCAGAATCGGCCAGAGAGTCTGGCCATGCCCACCCAGGAGCCACCAACTTGCCCGAAATCGATCACCGGCCATGAATCATCCATTTCATGCCCGTATTATAGCACCTCATGGTTAGTTTGGCGAGTGCCTCCCACGCCAATAAAAGAGAGGGCCGAGCCGGCGTCCGATTTGACAGACATCCTTGCCCGTTGTACTTGCCCGAGATGGTTCCGGCCGCGGCCTCCATGCCCACCGATACCATGAACTCGGCCCTCTCCCATAAGGAAAATAATTTCGCAGACGTTAAGCTAGCATCCCCATCGAAGGGGAGTGGGCCATCGCACCGACCACAAACTCCTCAAAGATCCTCAGGTCGAGTGCCGAGGCCGAACCACTTTCCGGATGAAACTGGGTACCCATGGCGAACCAGTCTTCCATCGTGCTTTCGATCGCCTCAATGACTCCGTCGGGGCAGCGGGCGGTAACCATGAATCCGGCGGCTACTTCGTCGATAGCCATGTGGTGCATGCTATTGACGCGAATTTCGCCCTCGCCAAAGACGCGTTCCATGATCGTGCCCATTTCCACGACGAGGGCATGGCGATGATTGGGATCGCTGGCGTCAAGGTGCGGCAGGGCCTTGGGCAAATCCTCGGGAATATGCAGGAACAGGTTGCCACCCTGAGAGATATTCAGAAGCTGCATTCCGCAGCCAATGCCGAAGATCGGCATGCGTCGCTCGGCGACCATCCGCATTAACAGGCGATCGAATTCCTCGCGGCGCCGATCCAAGAGGCGGACTGCGGGGTGAAGCATGAAACCGTCGTTGCGCGGATCGAGATCGGCGCCGCCGCAGAGCACAACGCCGTCCAATGCGTCGAGTACGCGGCCCAGGTCTTCTTCGTCCCTCAGGGGCGGAATAATCACGGGCACCGCACCGGTCTTCGTGAGGGCATCGAAATAACCCGCACTAAGAAAAGAGAAGGCGGGGGAATCTTTGTGGGCCGAACGATAGTCAGCAGTCACACCAATCAGCGATTTGGAAGCCATCGAAAACTCCTCTGACACGTCCTGTGTCGGTAAGCAGGAAAACCCACGGCATGGAGAGGAAGTCGCTGATAGCTTGGCCCGCGAACGGGCACGGGAAGAAAGGCGCCCCTAAAAAATAGGGAGCAGCAGCAAGCCCTCTACAAAAGCAAAGGGAATCCAGGTCGTCAGTCCCTGACGACCCGAGCGCGAACCTTTTCCCGCCGACGGTACGTCAACCTAACGCCGACGCATCGCCAAAGCGACATCCTCATGTCACCTGAATTGGGCTGAAACTCCTGGAACGATACGCGCCTCCCGTGTAAGAATGCAAGTCTTCCGTAGTGTAATGACTCTTCGCACGAATTACAAGTATTTCCTACATCTTGAGTGGACTGGTTTTGTGGCCACAATAGATGGTATTTGGTAGCAAAGCTAGCATGTGGATGTCCACAAGAGGCATAAGCCCTTTTCCGGGGCGCACGAGCCAGGCTACTCCATGCCGCCGCTCCGCGGCTGGTACGCAGAAACGGAGCCTATTGCTTATCTGCCGGCACCTGAGAAGCGCGACCGGCGGCGGATGGCAGGCGATCAACCACGTTAAATACAAAGACCAGATGCTTTGTGGCCCCGGCATCGGCTTTGTTTTGCTGCTCGCCCGGACGATTCGGTAATTTTCCGCGGTCCATCCCACCGCTGGAATTCTGAGCGAACGAATTCATGGTTTGCGAAGCCGAAGCCGCGACTTCAATTTCCGAAATGGAGAAAGAATCGGGTCTCTCGCCGAGCTGCTTGATGAGGATGGCAAGCTGCTCCGGGCTGGCATCGAATTCATAGATGATCGGCTTGGAATTGGTTGCAAAATTGGATTGTGTTTCTTGTTTTTGTGAGGTTCCGCCCGATTTTTGCGACAAGTTCTCCGGCAACTGCTGCTGCAAGTTTTTGCCGCCATCAAGCTGACCGCCTGCGGCCTGAGAAGCGATTCTGCGTTGCGAATTTTCCCCGGCGTTCGCGCCTTGAAGATTGTCTTGATTCTTGAAAGATCGGGGGACATCATTTCGGGCGGTCTGAGACGCTAACTGAGAAGCGACTTGCTGCTGCCGATTTTGGTCGATGCCCAGCCCATGGGATGCCAACAGATTTTCGAAGACCCGGTTCTGCAAGGCCAGCGCAGAGATATTGATACGAACGACGGTTGCCGCCGGAGCCTTCCGGCCAGCGGAGCGATTTGGCAGGGCTTGGCCGCCTTGGAAGTTGTTGGCCTCCGTTGCCCCGGCAGATGGTGAATTGCCGCCGGGTTGGGCAAACCCGGTGCCGTTCATGAGTTGCGCCGTGTCGCTGGCAAGCGGGGAGCGGGGGGCGGAATTGTCTGCAATATCGGCAAGCGGAGGTCGAGGGGCGGGATTTTCCGCAATTTCGGCACCTTTGGAGTCATGCTTGCCGACACTCGCCAGACTGGGGACTTCCATCG
>JBAWVO010000288.1:0-8237 GCA_037147235.1 Planctomycetota bacterium
TTCACCATCCGGCAAGCCGGATGGGGTCCAAACGATGTGGGTAACAACGAGGGCGATGCGGGGCAGCGAAATCTGCACCCTTGCCGTCAATCCTTATCAAAACCGCCGAAATGGCCTAATCCGATAGCGGGATGGTACTCATCGCCTTCTCGCCCCCCGGTTGAACAATCCCTCCCACGGTGGTAAGCTATCCGTCTGGGTTCCTTGCCGCGATGGCAACGCGGCCTGGATGAAATCGATTCGGTGGGCTGTTGTGTTATACCCTTTCAGCAGCGGCCCGCCGGCCCGGCCCAAGTGAGGAATGGAGTCTGCATCGTGCCGGAAATCGACAAAAAATCTCTCAGCGAACGCGACGTCTGCACCAAGTTCATAACCCCCGCCATCGTTCAGGCCGGTTGGGATGCGATGGCGCAAATCCGCGAGGAGGTCTTTTTCACCAAGGGCCGGATTATCGTCCGCGGTAAGCTCGTCACCCGCGGCAAGGCCAAACGGGCTGACTACATCCTCTACTACAAGCCGAACATCCCGCTCGCGCTCATCGAGGCCAAAGACAACAACCACAGCGTCGGCGACGGCATGCAGCAGGCCCTTGAGTATGCCGAAACGCTGCACATTCCTTTCGTCTTCTCCTCCAACGGCGACGGCTTCGTTTTCCACGATCGTACCGGTACCGGCGACGCGATGGAAACGCTTCTTGCCTTGGATGCCTTTCCCTCCCCGCAGGAGCTTTGGGCACGCTACCGTGCGTGGAAAGGTCTTTCGCCCGACGAAGAATCGATCGTCTTGCAGGATTATTTCGACGACGGCAGCGGCAAGATGCCCCGCTACTATCAGGTCAATGCCGTGAACGCCGCCATCGAGGCCATCGCCAAGGGTCAAAACCGCATCCTGCTCGTCATGGCCACGGGCACCGGCAAGACCTACACGGCCTTCCAAATCATCTGGCGGCTCTGGAAGGCCGGCCGGAAGAAGCGGATTCTCTTCCTGGCCGATCGCAACGTCCTCATCGACCAGACGATGGTCAACGATTTTCGACCCTTCGGCCAGGCAATGGCCAAACTCAGCACGGGTGCCAAGACCATCCAACGCGCCGACGGTACGGAAGTCGAACTGACCACGGCACTCGACAAGAAACGCCGCATCGACTCCTCCTACGAAGTTTATCTCGGTCTCTATCAGGCGATTACCGGCCCCGAGGATCGCCAAAAACTCTTTCGCGAGTTCTCGCCCGGTTTCTTCGACCTGATCGTCATCGACGAATGTCACCGCGGCAGCGCGGCTGACGACTCGGCCTGGCGTGAGATTCTCGAATACTTCGATTCCGCCACACAGATTGGCTTGACGGCCACACCGAACGAAACCTGCTACGTTTCCAACATCCATTACTTCGGCAAGCCGGTCTACTCGTACTCGCTCAAACAGGGCATTCAGGACGGATTCCTCGCACCGTACAAGGTGGTGAAGGTCCATATCGACGTGGACGTAGAGGGCTACCGACCCGAGAAGGGCAAGCTCGACCGCGAAGGAGCCGAAATCGAGGACCGCATTTACAACCAGAAGGATTTCGACCGCACTCTGGTGATTGACGACCGCACGAAGCTCGTCGCCAAAAAGGTTTCGGACTTCCTCAAGGAAAGCGGCGACCGTTTTCAGAAAACCATCGTTTTCTGCGTGGATGAGGAACACGCCGCCCGGATGCGGCAGGCCCTTGTCAACGAGAACCAGGATCTCTGCAACGAGAACAGCCGCTACGTCATGCGGATCACCGGCAAGGATACCGAGGGGCAGGCCCAGTTGGGCAACTTCCTCGATCCTGAGTCCAAGTATCCCGTTCTCGTCACCACGTCGCGATTGCTTTCCACGGGCGTGGATGCCCAGACTTGTCGGCTGATCGTCCTTGACCGTGCGGTCGGTTCCATGACGGAGTTTAAGCAGATTGTCGGCCGCGGCACGCGCGTCCACGAAGACACGAAGAAATTCTACTTCACCCTCATCGACTTCCGCGGCGCTACGGCCCACTTTGCCGACCCGAAATGGGACGGCGAGCCCGTCCAAGTCTACGAACCCAAGGAAGGCGACCCGATCGCCCCGCCCGACGACGCGCCGACGATCACCGACGACGACGATGATCCCTTGCCGTCTGAACCAGGCGACGACGAGACGATCATTGACGGCGAGCCTCCCGACATCAACATTCCGCCCGATGGCCCCCATAAACGGTTGAAAGTGTATGTCGATGGCGTGTCGGCCTCGATCATCGCCGAGCGAGTTGAATATCTTGACGAAGATGGCAAGCTCGTGACGGAAACCCTCCGCGACTTCACGAAAAAGGCCCTGATGAAACGCTTTGCCAGCCTCAACGACTTTCTCAGCCGTTAGAACGCCGCCGATCGCAAGCAGGCGATCATCGAGGAATTGGCTGCCGAAGGGCTGCCGCTCGACCCGCTCGCCGAAGAAGTCGGCAAGGATCTCGACCCCTTCGATCTGATCTGCCATGTAGCGTTTGACCGTCCTCCGCTCACCCGCCGCGAACGGGCCGAGAATGTCCGCAAGCGCGATGTTTTCACCAAGTACGGCCCCCAGGCCCGCACGGTGCTGGAAGCCTTGCTACAGAAGTATCAGGACGAGGGCATTTTGGGCCTCGACGACCCCCGCATCCTGCAAATCGCCCCCTTCGCCGAAATGGGGACGCCGTTGCAACTCATTAAAGAGTTCGGTGCCCGCAGCGACTTTGAGCAGGCCGTCCACGAACTCCAAGCCGCATTGTACCAGGAAGCCATTTAGTCACGCTTTGCGTGATCTCGCTAGGAAGCCCATACATGTCCGTTCGCAACATCGTAAAATCGATCCAAGACATCATGCGGCAGGACGTGGGTGTCGATGGAGACGCCCAGCGGATCAGCCAGCTCTGCTGGATGTTCTTTCTGAAAATCATCGACGACCAAGACCAGGAATTGGAACTCCTCGATTCCGACTACCGCTCTCCGCTGCCCAAAAAGCTCCAGTGGCGCTCGTGGGCCGCCGATCCCGAAGGCATTACCGGCGACGCCCTGATGGCCTTTGTCAACGACGACCTCTTCCCGGCCCTCAAGGAACTTTCCACCGGGGGCAAGCAGGGCGACCGCCGCCGCGTCGTCCGCGAAGTCTTTGGGGATGCCTACAACTACATGAAGTCCGGCCAGCTTATGCGGCAGGTCATCAACAAGATCCAGCAGGTGGATTTCAATAACCTGGCCGAGCGTCAGCACTTTGGCGACATCTACGAACAAGTCCTCAACGACCTGCAAAGCGCCGGCAATGCGGGTGAATACTACACGCCCCGCGCCGTCACGGCCTTCATGGCCCAGCGGATCGACCCCCACCCGGGCGAAATCCTCCTCGACCCCGCCTGCGGCACGGGCGGGTTCCTCACCTGTGCCCTGCGGCACATGCGCGAGCACTATGTCAAGAAGGTCGAAGACGAGCAGCAGATGCAAGCCGCCCTGCGGGCGGTGGAAAAGAAGCAGCTTCCCCACATGCTTTGCGTCACCAACATGCTCTTGCACGGCATCCAAGACCCCAGCTTCGTCCGCCACGACAACACCCTGGCCAGGCCCTACATCAGCTACACGCAAGCCGATCGCGTCGATATTGTGCTCACCAATCCGCCCTTCGGCGGCCGGGAGGAGGACGGCATCGAATCGAACTTCCCCAAGCATTTGCAGACCCGCGAGACGGCCGACCTTTTTCTTGCCCTCATTATCCGCCTGCTCAAGCCGGGTGGCCGGGCTGCGGTGGTCCTGCCCGACGGCTCGCTCTTTGGCGAAGGTGTGAAAACGCGGATCAAGGAGCACCTCATGGAGGAATGCAACCTCCACACCATCGTCCGGTTGCCCAACAGCGTCTTCAAGCCCTACGCCTCGATCGGCACGAATCTGCTCTTCTTTGAGAAAGGCGAGCCGACCAAGGAAATCTGGTTCTACGAGCATCAAGTTCCCGACGGCCAGAAAGCCTACTCGATGACCCGGCCGATCCGCGTCGAGCATTTTGCGGCCTGCGTCAAGTGGTGGGGCGGCGCGAAGCGCAAGGGCCGCAAGGCGAGCGAAGTTGCCTGGAAAGTCACGGCCGACGAGGTGAAGGCCCGCAGCTACAACCTCGACTTCAAGAACCCGCATACCATCGAAGACGACCACGGCGACCCCGAGGAGTTGCTGGTGAAGCTCAACGCGGCCGAGAAGGAAGCGGCTGGCTTGCGCGACCAGTTGAAGGCTATTCTGGCGGAGGCTTTGTTACGATGAACCCCGCCCAAGTCCTCGCCTATTTTGATCGGCTTACAGAGGCCCCCAATGCAGTCCCGCGTCTGCGGAAGTTCATTCTTGATCTGGCCGTTCGGGGGAAACTCGTTGAGCAAGATTCAAATGACAATTGCGCGGAACAACGGATTAACAACACTCTTATCGCGAAGAAAGAGACGATTACGACGACCGATCTGTCTGAACAGCCATATTTCCTTCCTGACAGTTGGAAATGGGTACATCTTGGTGACAGATTGAAAATGATTAACGGCCGAGCATTCAAACCGACGGATTGGCTGCAAGTCGGCTTGCCGATCATCCGCATTCAGAACCTCAATAATGAGAACGCTCCCTTCAACTATTGCGATCCGAAGACCATTGAACCGAGACATGTAATCCACTCGGACGACTTCCTTATAAGCTGGTCTGGAACACCCGGCACATCGTTTGGAGCTTTCATTTGGCAGCGAGGGAAAGCTGCCCTCAATCAACACATCTTCAAATGCCTTCAAATCGGCGACGAGTATTATGACCGTTTTCTCCAAATTGCAATCAACGGTCGCCTGGATGAGATGATTGCCAAGGCACACGGCGGTGTCGGCTTGCAGCATATCACGAAGGGTAAGCTTGAAAACCTACTTCTATCCCTCCCAACTCTTGCCGAACAACATCGCATCGTGGCCAAAGTGGACGAGTTGATGGGGTTATGCGACCAGTTGGAGGCGGCACAGGCCCAACGGGAGCGGCGGCGGGACCGGTTGATGGCGGCAAGCCTGAATCGGCTGAACTGGCCTGATGGCGACGCGAAAGCCTTCCGCGCTCATGCCCGTTTCCACCTTGCCCACCTGCCGCGTTTTACCGTCCGCCCCGATCAAATTCCCGCCCTCCGCCAAACCATCCTCAACCTCGCCGCTCACGGCCGTCTAATTTCACAAGACCCGACCGACGAATCGGCCGCGGAACTTCTCGAAAAGATTACGGGGACCAAAAGACGCCTCGTTGCCCAGCGAAAGTTGAGAGTTACGAAGGAACTTGAACCGATGACCGACGGCGAAATTCTGTTCAACCTTCCCGTACGATGGTGTAGGACTCGCTTGGGAGCGGTGTATGACGTACGAGATGGAACGCACGACACTCCGAAATATGCCGAGACTGGATACCCTCTTATTACGAGTAAGAACCTCTCGTCTGGGCGGCTGTCTTTCGACGATGTTAAGTTGATCAGCGAACAAGATCACCGACAAATCTCGGAACGCTCAACGGTCGAAAGGGACGACATTCTCCTCGCAATGATCGGAAGCATAGGAAATCCGGTTCTTGTGGACACAGACAGGCCGTTCAGCATTAAGAATGTCGCTTTGTTCAAGTATTACGACCGCGAACTCTCATGCCCAGGTTTCCTTTGCCTGTTTCTCCAATACGCTACCGGTGAGATGCGGCAGCTTGCAGCAGGTGGGTTACAGCCGTTTGTGTCGCTTGGTTTTCTTCGGAATTTCCCGATAATTCTCCCACCTCTTGCCGAGCAGCACCGCATCGTGGCGAAGGTGGACGAGTTGATGGCCGTCTGCGACCGGTTGGAGGCGCAGCTCACCACGACCCAGACCGAAAGCCGCCGCCTGCTCGAAGCGGTCCTCCACGAAGCCCTCGCCCCGGCGCCGGCCCTGTTGCCATCGAAAGCGATCAAAGAAGAACTGTGATGTTTTACGGAGAGATTCCTTGGTACGGCTGTAATAATCCAAACCGAACGCGAGTGAAAGTGCTACAATGGAACGAGGAAACGCGAAGGAAACCCAAATTAGCCGTTCACATTCCCGCTCGGTGAACCGTCTCAGATAAGCAAGCGGGCTGAATCTGGAGGATAAGTATGAATCGCATGGTCGTTCATTCCCGAGTTAGCGCGGATGGCATCCTGAACATTGCTCTGCCGATAGGCAAGGCCGATGCGGATCGGGAAGTGCAGGTTACCGTCGATCCGGTTGGTTCATCACCGATGACGCAGGAAGAGTGGCGGAGCTTCGTCCTCGCCACTGCGGGCAGCATCACGGATTCCTCCTTCGTGCGCCACGAACAAGGTGAATACGAGTGCCGCGAGGAGTTGCCGTGACACACCTCTTTGACACGAATTCCTGTGTGGATCATTTGCGGCGCGGCCAAGCCGCGAACATCACGGTCCGACTCGTCGCCGCTGCCGCTGGGAGCGTCGTTCTTTGTTCGGTTGTCGTCGCGGAACTGCTATATGGCGCACACCGAAGCTCGCGCAAGCAACAAAATTTGAGCCAGGTTCAACTCTTTTTTCGTCAGTTTCAATCGCTGCCCTTTGATGATCGCGCAGCCGACGAGTACGGCCGGATTCGCGCACACTTGGCCGGTTTGGGCATGCTTATCGGCCCGAACGACCTGTTGATCGCGTCGATTGCGCTGGCGAACGGACTGACCCTGGTGACTCATAACACCAGGGAATTCAGCCGCATTCCCGGTCTGAAACTGGAGGATTGGCAATGACCTTCTGCCGCTTGGATTATTGACCGTGGACTAGATAGACCGCGACTGATTACAGCCTATCCGCGCGAAGAATAAGAGGAACCATGATTAAAGAACACGAACGAATCGTGCTGAATGTCGCAATACCTGCCGAAGGACTTGAAGCTGGTGACTTATAAGGGGTATCCGGTTTGCTTAGGTTCCCGTTTGCAGCCTGATTAGGAGGGTCGTTTACGACCCTTATCCGCGAAGCGGTATTCGGCCCGTGCTTTAGCACGGGTAACACGACCAAAACCTCCCATTCCCCCCGCGTCCGACCGCCGTAGGCGGTCGGGACGCGGGGGGTGGTCGATCGCGGTCATTCCTTTTCCATTATTCACCTGCCTGCCCCAACCGAGCCCTTGGCATCGGCGTGGGGGATCATCTTCTGCAACACCAGCCATTCAAGCGACTTGGTTTGCCAGGCGTCCCACATGGGACCCTTGTAGCCATTCAGTCCGTGGCCGCCGCTCGGCAGTTCCAGGTATTCCGTCGCCAGCTTGTGTGCATTCAACGCCCCGTAAAGCATCCGGCTATTCTCCGGCGAGACGAGCGTATCGTCTTTGGCATGGGCCAGGAACATGGGCGGCGTCCTGTCGGTGACTTGCTTCTCATTGGAGAAAAGGTCCACCATTTCCGGCTTGGGATTGCGGCCCAGCAGGTTCGCCTTCGAGCCGCCGTGGGTCTTCGTGCCCATCGTGACAACCGGGTAGACCAGGATCGCGAAATCAGGGCGGCAACTCACGCGATTGACCGGGTCAGTCGCTTTGGGGTCGCCGTCGTCGAAGTGAGTGCCTGCCGTGGAGGCCAGGTGCCCGCCTGCCGAGAAGCCGATGATGCCGATGTGATTTGGGTCAATGTTCCACGGCTTGGCGTTGAAGCGAACTAGACGGATGGCTCGCTGCGCATCGAGCAGCGGCACGAAGGATCTTCCGCGCGGGAGACGGTACTCCAGCACGATCCCTGCGATACCATGCTGATTGAGCCACTTGGCAATGCCATGCCCCTCCGCACCGGTCACCAGACCTCCATACCCGCCGCCTGGGCAAATCACCATGGCCGCCCCATTGGCTTTCTCGGTGGCCGGGCGGTGAACGGTAACTGAAGCACTAGCTGCCTCGAACTTGCCGTCGCCCACAGGTGCCTGACCGGACCATAGGGAGAGCTTTTCGGGGTTGGGCGGTGCCGCCTGAGCGGCCATGGATGCCCAAGCCAAGGCAATCGTAACGGCCACCGCCGCCAGCAGAGATGCCCCACGAAGACGGTTGCTTAGTGATACGATGCGGTACATAGCGATCTCCTCATTGCAGTTCAGATGTTTTTGCCTTTGCCGCCGAAGGACGGCAGTGTGAATCAGAATACCATCTCGACATGTGCCTGTCCACCGGCGTGTGTGGCAAGATTTTCTGGCAAGCGCGTGGCACGGGCTTCCAGCCCGTGGAA
>JBAWVO010000289.1:0-8221 GCA_037147235.1 Planctomycetota bacterium
GCTAAAGCACGGGCCTAGTACCGCTTCGCGGAAAAGGGGCATAAATGCCCCTGAGCATCGGATCCACAGATCACTTGATTCGCTTGTCCTAATCAGGCTGCAAACGGAACCTGAGCAAACCGGATACCCCTTGTTTTCTATTGCGAATTGTACTACTCCATGGATAAAATGGAGCAGACAACACTTTTGGGAGCAAGTATCACGATGAAACACGATTATCACGTCGTCTACACGCCGATCGAGGATGATTGGATCATGGCCACGGTGCCCGAATTGCCAGGTGCCGTGACTCAGGGCCGCGACATGAATGAGGCCCGCGCTAATATCCGCGATGCCGTGGAATTGCTTCTCCAGTCGTATCGCGAAAACGCAGCCAAAGACTCGCCCGGAAATGCAATGTGGGAAACACTTTCTGTTGAAGTTCCTGCGTCATGAAACGCCACGATCTGATCAGGCACATGGAACTCCACGACTGTTATCTGGAGCGTGAAGGTGCAAATCACTCGATATACCGTAATCCTGCCAATGGCATGTGTACGGCAGTACCTCGCCATCGCGAAATCAAAGAGACTACGGCTCGCGTGATCTGTGATCAACTTGGGATTCTGCGCCCCTGATCCTCCCCTCCTCCTACATATACTGTGACAACTTCTCGATCACTGCCCCATCCGGCCCGCGGAGCGTCACTTCCAGCGGCATTTGGCCGGGCAGGTTATGCGTGGCGCAGCCGAAGCATGGGTCGTAGGCGCGGAAGGCCATCTCGACCATGTTGAGCAGGCCCTGATTCACATTGCCCTTGCAAATCAGCTTCTGGGCGGCCTTCTTTACCGACATGCAAATCGGGGCGTTGTTGTTCGTCGTGCCGACGATCAGGTTCACCCTGGTAAGGATGCCGCGCTCGTCGGCGGCATAGTGATGCGTAAGCGTGCCTCGCGGGGCCTCGACGCAACCGACGCCTTCGGTCGGCGTGGCGGTGGGCAGCGTGCGATATTCCTTGCCGGTGATCTCTGGATCCCGTGCCAACTCGACCCATCGCTCGGCCGCGTAGAGCAGTTCAACCAACCTAGCCCAGTGCGTAGCCAACGTATGATGGATTGGCTTGCCGCCCAAGGTTGCGTACATCCGCTTGTATTCGGCGTTGGCCAGCGGCGTGGCCATGCCTTCGGCCACATTGCAACGCGAAAGCGGCGTCGCTTTGTAAACGCCCGAGTCTTCGCCGTCGACAAGACCCTTCCAGCCGATCTTCTTCAGATAGGGGAACTTCAGGTACGTCCATGGCTCAACCCGCTCGGCGATGTGATCGCGGTACTCGGCGCAGTCGTACTTGGCAACTTCCTTGCCGCTGGGGCTAGTGATGCGGACCTTGCCGTCGTAAAAGTTCGTGCAATTGTTGGCATCGACCATGCCCATGTTGTAGGTCTTGTGCAGATAGACGTCGCCGGTAATCAGCGCGACGTAGGTCTTATTGGCCAGCACGATGTCGTCGAGGATCTTGAGCGAGAACTTGGCGAACTCGACAGCCTCCAATCCGCGGGCTTCGATCTCTTGACGTTGCGACTCATCGATGCCGCGGCTTACCCCGCCGGGCAGGCCCCAGTTGGGATGGACGGCCCGGCCGCCGATCATTTTGATGAGCGAGTGGCCGTCGTGCCGCATTTTGAGCACTTTGCCGGCAACGTCCATGCCGACCTTCTTCACCACGCCGAGGATGTTCCGTTCGGCGGCCGGTGCGTCGGGACCAAGGACGAAGTCAGGCCCGCTCAAGGCGTAGAAATGCGTCGTGTGGTCGGTGGCGTAGAAGATGCTGTAGAACAGTTCCCGCAGCTTTTTGGCCGTGGGCGGCGGATCGACGTGGAACATGCGGTCCAATGCCTTCGTGGCCGCCATGTGGTGGGCCTCGGGGCAGACGCCGCAGATGCGAGCCGTGAGGTTTGGCATATCTTCCGCCTGGCGGCCGACGCAGAACTTCTCAAAGCCACGAAGCTCCGGGATCTGTACGTAAGCGTTAGCCACGTCGCCCTGCTCGTCGAGGAAAATGTCGATTTTTCCGTGGCCTTCCAGCCGCGTGATGGGGTCGATGCTTATGCGTTTCATGGGGATAGTTGGCTGTTAGGAGGCGAAATTGAAAATTGCAAATTGAAAATTGAAAATTGAAAATTGAAAATTGCAAATTGAAAATTGCAAATTGCAAATTTCAGATACGTGATTTGGATCCCTGCTTCCAATTTTCAATTCGCAATTTTCAATTTTCAATTTTTTCTATTTCTTTCCGTTTCCCGCCGTTGCCTTGTTACTGCGTCGCAGCAGGCTGCCGGCGAGGCTGAATCGATAGAATGTGCCGACGGGATCGGGGATGCCTTCGGCGATGATGCGGTCGATTTCCTCTTCGTTATTTGAATCAATGACCGAGGCCACGGCGCTCATCAACCGCGCACCGTAATCATCCACGCCCTCGTTCGGACCGTGGCAGCCGATGCAAGGTGAGTTTACCGCAGGACACAAGGCCCCGCAACCGGCCCGGGTGGCGATGCCGCAGCACATCAGACCTTGTTCCAGTAGGCAGGTCTCTTCGTCGGGAATGATCTCCCAGGTGCGGTAGAACTTTTTGATCTTCTTTTCGTTCCGCTTCCGCTTGCACTCTTCGCAAACGGTCGTATTGACGCCGAGGGTTGATCCTTTCCGCGGCAGCTTGCCTTCCACAATGGCCGTGATCGCCTTCCAGATATTATCAGCCTCCGGCGGGCAGCCGGGCAGGAAATAATCGACATCGACCGTCTGGGCTAGCGTCATCAGTGTGTCGTAGAACACCGGTAGATAGAGCGTGCCTTCCGGCACTTTCGTTTCGTGCTGCGGATAAATGTTTTGCGGATTTTCCGGCGCGGTGGCCGAACCCTGATGATAAACCGTCTCAAAGATCGACTTGCGGTCGTTGAGGTTACCCAGCCCGGGAATGCAGCCTTCCGAGGCGCACGAGCCGAAGGCCACCAGCACCTTGGACTTTTGGCGGAGCAGACGAGCCATGTATTCCTGCTCGCTGTTGCGGATACCGCCGTTGAAAAGGCAGACGTCGATCTCGCCGTCGGCCATCTTCTCGATGTCGCGGACCTTGCCGTCGGCGATACAGGGGCAAAAGACCAAGTCGAAGGCGGCGTCGACGTCGAGAATTTTGGCGTCGATCTGCAAAATGGAAATCTCGCAACCGCCGCACGACGCAGCCCAGTAGATGGCCAGCTTGCCCTTGGCAGCTTTCTTTTCAACAGTGACTTGACTCATGATAACATCTCCAAGGGAAATCCCGGATATTAGATCTTAGTGCTTAGGTCTTAGGTCTTAGTTCTTAGACCTAAGTTCTAAACCACTTCCAACGCCTCTTCGTGTTCTTTGAGGAGCGTTTCCAGGGCCTCTTCGCGCTGGCCGTTTTCGGTCCAATTGCCAGGCCATTTCAGCGGACCGAGCTTGCGAACATCGGCCACCAATAGATCGATGGCTTCCGCCAGTTGCTGCCCTTCGGCCGCGGAGGCCCAGACCAGCCGGACGCGATCAGGCTCGACGCCCATGGCCCGCAGCGTGTGCTTGAGGATCGAGTAGCGCCGCATGGCCTTATAGTTCTGTTCGATGTAATGACATTCCCCCGGATGACAGCCGGCGATGAGCACGCCATCGGCCCCGGAGGCCAGGGCTTTCATCACAAAGCTGGGATCCACCCGGCCGCTGCACATCACGCGGAGGACGCGGACGTTCGGCGAGTACTTAATGCGGGCCGTGCCGGCTAGGTCCGCCGCGCGGTACGAGCACCAGTTGCAGCAGAAGCCGACGATTTTGGGTTCAAAGTTTTCGTTGACCATGGGAATAGTTGTCGGTTGTCGGTTGTCAGTTGTCAGTACTCAGTACTGAGTACTCAGTAGATTAGTCCGTTGTATTACCTACCGTGTACTGGGCACTCTGTACTGGGTACTTCATTCATCCGGCTGCGACGGTTACAAGTTCCTTCTCCGTTGCGGCCCCGTTTCCATGGGCGTCCCAGAGGACGCCTTCAATCTCGGCAAAAATCTGTTCGTTGTTGTAGTGTGCTCCGGAAATCACGCCGGCAGGACAAGCCGCCACGCACGTGCCACAGCCCTTGCACAGGGCGGTAATCACATGGCTCACGTTCTTCTCCTCATCATAATCGATGGCATTGTACGGACACATCGTATTGCATATCCGACAGCCGGAGCACTCTTCTTCGTTGATTGAAGCGACGATCGGCTCGATCATCACCTGCCCCTTGGTGATCATGCCGGCCACGCGAGCGGCAGCCGCGGCACCCTGGGCCACCGAGGCGGGAATGTCCTTCGGCCCCTGGCAGACGCCGGCAACGAATATGCCGTCGGTCATTGTGGCCACCGGGTCGAGCTTGGGGTGCCGCTCCGTATACCAGCCGGCCATGCTGCACGAAATACCGCACTTCAGGCCGATTTCCTTGGCGTCGGCCTGCGGTTCCAAACCGCCCATCAGGATCACCATATCCACCGGAATCCGCCGCTGCCGACCCATCAGCGTGTCTTCCACCTGTACGATCAGCCGGCCGGCCTCGTCGGGCAGGCGGGCCGCGTCGGTCACTTCGGCCACCTTGCCGCGGACAAAGTGCATCCCTTCTTCCAGCAACCGCTGATAGAACTCTTCGTAATCCTTCTGCGGCGCACGCACGTCAATGTAGAACGAGTAGACCTCGGCCTGCGTCTTCTCGAGCACGAGGTGGCCAAACTTCATGGCCGCCATGCAGCAGACGTTCGAGCAGTAGGTGTTCGTTGTTGTGTCGCGGCTGCCGACGCAGTGGATAATGGCCACGCTCTTCGGCTCGGTCTTGCCGTCGCGGAGCACGATTTTGCCGTTCGTTGGTCCCGACGCATTGCAGAGCCGCTCGAATTCCATGTTCGTATAGACGTTGGCCAGTCGTCCGAAACCGTACTGCGGGATTCGTTTGCAATCGAAAGGCTTCCAGCCCGTGGCCATGATGATGTTGCCGACCTCGACCTCAATGATCTCGTCCTTTTGGGTGTAGTCGATGGCGTTGGTGGGGCATACCTTGGAGCAGACCTGGCACTTGCCGCGAGTGAAGTAGGTGCAGTTGGCCGTATCGAGCACGGGAATCCTCGGTACTGCCTGCGGAAACGGCATGTAGATTGCCTTCCGCGTGGCCATGCCCACCTCGAAGACGTCATCGACCACTTTCCGCGGGCACTTTTCCACGCAGACGCCGCAGCCCGTGCAGTCGGCGGCGGTGACCATGCGAGCCTTCTGGCGGATCTTGACCTTGAAGTTGCCCACCGACCCGCTCACCTCTTCGAGTTCGGAGTAGGTGTACATCGTGACCTTGTCGTGCTGGCCGACTTCGGACATTTTGGGAGTGAGGATGCAGGCCGAGCAGTCGAGTGTGGGGAAGGTCTTGTCGAACTGAGCCATGTGCCCACCGATCGAAGGCTCGCGCTCAACTAGATAGACTGGGTAGCCGGCGTCGGCCAGTTCCAGCGTGGCTTGCAGGCCGGCGATGCCGCCGCCAATCACGAGCGTGGCCGGGTTGACTTTCACATACATCCGTTCCAACGGCCGCTGGTGCCGCACGCGCCCTGCCGCCGCGGCCACGAGGGCCTTGGCCTTCTCCGTGGCTGCAACCTTATCGACATGCACCCAGGAGCAGTGCTCGCGGATGTTGGTCATCTGGAGCAAGTAGGGATTGAGACCGGCGTTCTCGCAGGCCCGGCGGAAGGTCTTCTCGTGCAGGTGTGGCGAGCAGGCGGCCACGACGATGCGCGTCAGCCCTTCCTTCTTGATGTCCTCTTCGATCAGGCTTTGGCCGAGCGAAGAGCACATGAACTTGTAGTCGCGGGAGATGGCCACGTCTTGGACGTTCTTGCCCGCCCAGCGAGCGACCTCTTCCACGTCAACCGTGCCAGCGATGTTGCTGCCGCAATGACAGACGTAAATACCGATTTTTTCAGACATCGTTGTGTTCCTGTACGCACCTGTAGGGTGGGACCAGCTTGCGAGTCCCACCTATGTCGCTCCCAATGAGTTCGCCTGTACTCAGTACTCTGTATTTATTTTCTCACACCGCTGCTGCCGCCAGCTTTCCATTCAATTTTGCCGTCAACACGGGCATGGCGGCGACCAACTCTTTGCCAAAACCAAGCTTTTTCGGGTCCAGACCGAAAGCAATGCCGAGGATCTGCGTGAAGTAGAGGATCGGCAGGTTGAATTGCGTGTTAAAGTGGCCGTTCACTCGGGCTTGGTAGCCGTCCATGTTCAACTGGCACATGGGGCACATGCAGAGGATCATGTCGGCATGGTAATCCTGGGCACTTTGCAGCAACCGGCGGATAAGCTCGAATGCCTGCGGTTCGCTGATCTGCGTCATGTGCCCGCCGCAGCAGTGGGCCTTGACCGGGTAATCGACCACTTCAGCCCCCAGCCACTTCAGGAGGTTGTCCATCATCATTGGATATTCAGTGCTATCGCAACCCTTGATCGGGCGGACGACCTGGCAACCGTAATACGGGGCAACTCGCAGCCCGGTCAGCGGTCGCACGACCTTATCTCGCACGGCCCGCTCGCCGATGTCGTCATGGATCACGTCGAGCATGTGGCGGACAACAACTCGGCCGGGATCATAGTGCAAACCGCCGGCGGCCAGACATTGGTTGATCTTCGCGCCCATTTCCGGAAAATCGGACATTAGCCGGTCGGTCTTCTTCAGGTTCAAGTAACAGGCCGCACAAGGGGCGACAAGCTGCTTGATCTGCGGATCGACCAAGGCCAAATTCCGGGCGATAACGGCACAGGCCGTCAACTCGTCCTGGCTGAAGTATTCCGTCGCACCACAGCAGTTCCAATCGTCGATCTCCTGGAGCTTAATATCCAGCAGGTCGGCCACTTCTCGGACCGAATGGTCGTAAGCGGCCGCGTTGATTTCCAACGAACATCCGGGGTAGTAGGCGTATCGCATGGTGGAAGGAGTTAGGAGTTAGGAGTTAGGAGTTAGGAGTTAGGAGTTAGGAGTTGGGAGTTAGGAGCTAGGAGGCACGGGTTAGGAGGTCAGGAGTTTCCAAATTCTAACTTCTAACTCCTACCTTCTAACTCCTTCTCCTAACTCCTTTCCTCACTAAGTTCTTTTGCTTTCCGAATAATCGCTTGCAACTGTCCGAGGTTTTTGATTTTGGTGGGCGTCAGGGCCATACGGCCGCGCTTGAACATGGCGAAGCCCATGGGGCCCATCTTCAATGCCTGCAATGGCCGGTTCAGCAGGTGGTAGCTGGTGGCCAAGCCCAACTCGAAGCTCCGTCCATATTTGTCGACAAAGTCCGTAAAGGCCTTGGCCAAGGCGGGTGCGTCGGTGTCGTGGTAAAGCCGCTGGGCAATCGACATCCGCTTGAGCGTGTACATGATGTCGGTGATGGGGACTTCTTGCGGGCAGCGGGTCGTGCAAAAGTAGCACGAGACGCAGGCCCACATCGTATTGGCTGAAAGCACTCGCTCGCGCTCACCGGCGTTAATCAGGGCGAAAATTGTACGCGGTGTATGTTCCATATCCGCGCCGCTGGGGCACGAGCCGCCGCAACTGCCGCATTGCAGGCAATGCAACAGCCGCTCCCCACCGGGGGTGGCTTCAATTACCTGCGTGAGGAAGGAATCCTTTTTTCGGACGGTATGTGTGGTCATGGTAAGCTCCGCTGCGGAGTGTATCGGCTTATGAACCCATTTCTCATTTCGGAACAAGTTTGACCCATCTCTCAGCAATCAGCGTTCCAATCCGCTGAAAAGTCAGAAGATTCGTCGTAATGAGTTTGGCTTTAAGGATTTACACTTATGCCGCCCAATCGGGTTTCGTTATGTCACACGGACTGGCCCACGGAATATCGTCGCGACATCTCGCGGAATTCCGCGAAATCGAAATCATTCGTATTCCGGGCTCTTCCGGTTTTTAGGTGCAGAAGTAGGGTGGGGAGAGTGAAACGAGCCCCCACCAAAAGCGGACCGCAACAGAATTGGTGGGGCTCGCTGCGCTCTCCCCACCCTACGGCGAGCCAGCAATGACAGCAGTTGGCAAGGTTATGATCAAGGCCTCGGTGGTCTCTCTAGTGCCACCGTTGTAGCCGGTCTCTGACCGAGCCATCCGGTCGACCGGATGTCTTACGAAGACGTTCGGTTGCGCAGTCGGTTTTGCAGATTGGTGGTCAGCGAT
>JBAWVO010000290.1:0-8178 GCA_037147235.1 Planctomycetota bacterium
CCGAGTTCACGCAACACGTTCCCCCCAAGGGTTCGCACTTGATCCGTTATTATGGTTGGTACTCGAACAAGGCCCGCGGCATGCGCCGGAAGGCGGCGGCGGCCATTCTCCCCTCGCCCGTACTCGGGAGAGGGGCAGGGGGTGAGGGCATCGCGGGTGAGGGCATTAACCACTCCCAAGCCCCCCGCCGCGCGAGCCAGACTTGGGCCATGCTCATCAAGCGGGTTTATGAGATTGATCCGCTGGAATGTCCTCGGTGTCACGGCCAGATGACGGTGATTGCCTTCATTGAACCGCCGCAAGGCGCGGTAATCGAGAAGATTCTTCGCCACTGCGGCCTGTGGCAACCCTCGACGCCACGCGCGCCGCCCGCCGGGATCGGTTGGGGCCACGCTCCGGCCGACGAGCCTCCGGAACTAACCTACGTGGATATCGACATCTTCGAGGCGACCTTCTAATTCTCACCGATGACCAGTCGGCCTGGGGACGGTACGCGCATACTGTGGGCGGCACCCCCAGACGAGCCATAATTTCTCCACCAGAATGAAGTGTGACCGGCAGGAATCTTCGCTCAAGAGACTTCAACCGTGGAGCGGTGGGGGGCCATGCGGGGAGTGCGGCAATTGCCGCACTCCCCGCATGGCCCCCCTTGTCTTACTAATATGCACTGGCTAGAATCAGAGCTTCAGAAAATCAATTTTCCTATCCTCTAACGTGATTTGGAAATCGGCGCTGACTTTTACGAATCACAACGGAGTGGGCTGGGTCTCTACTTCAACGACTGCTTGATGACGGACATCGATTCGCTTTGTTTGTATGCAGGCATCCATGAAAGGCAGTTTGGCCTTCATCGCTGTATGTCCAAACGATTTCCGTTTGCCATCTATTACGACGCGCCCCAAGACACGATTGAAATCTATGCCGTGCTCGATTGTCGCCAAGACCCTAAGAAAATCGAAGTTCGACTACGATCCGCGCGAACAAACCGATGAAACTTAATTCGAGACACAAAACTAAATTATCCGGAATTAAGTTATGTGTCCCCCGAACTGTTCGGATATTGTCGGCGGCGGAACGTGATTTGGAAATCGGCGCTGACTTTTACGAATCACAACGGAGCGGGCTGGGTCTCTACTTCAACGACTGCTTGATGACGGACATCGATTCGCTTTGTTTGCAGGCATCCATGAAAGGCAGTTTGGCCTTCACCGCTGCATTTCCAAACGATTTCCGTTTGCGATCTATTACGACACGCCCCAAGACGCGATTGAAATCTATGCCGTGATCGATTGTCGCCAAGACCCTAAGAAAATCGGAGTTCAACTACGATCCGCGCGAACAAACCGATGAAACTTAATTCGAGACGGCCTTGTCGAACAATTCACTTTTCATACATGATGTTGTATGGCTAGCAATGCTAGCAACACCATAAGTTGTGCCAAGAGGCCAATTGTTCGACAAGGCTGTTATAATGCCAGAAAAATCGCCATAGTTAAGCTGTCCGTCGGGCCCCAAAGGCTTGCTGCGTGGCCGGCGGCTGCTCAATGCGCCCGCAGGGCTTACCTGGACGACGAAACCGACTTCAAACCTACGGCTGCAGGCACGTTACGATCCCGGGTTGCTTGCATGGCACGCCCTTCAGGGGTAAACTGGCTGGATAGTCCCCGATGCCATTCGCCTTGTGATGGTGAGGCCGTAAGCCAAATTTCATCCTTCCGCAAACCACGGAAACGGAATGTGCACCGAGGGTGAGGTTAACCGAGGCAACACACGATGTGCACGCACTTTACCAAGGGCGAAGCCCTTGGCCTGACCGGGAATCCAAAATGAGCGACGAAGCGATGACGTTGCCGATACCTTTTCTCACGAGCCGCGCACTCGCGACCACCGATGCGGGAACGCGGGAGTCGTTCAGGTTGTTCGAGGCGCTCGTGACGCGACTTGAGCCTGCCATGAAACGTGAAATGAGATTCAGTGGCGGCGTCGCCCTCGAATTCCCACAGCTTGCGGCATCGTACCTATTCTCCAGCCTTCAACGGGTCCGTGTGGTATCGTGGGGTGTGATTTCCGCGATCAACGCACCGAACGAGGCGTTGTTCGTGTTGGCAGTTCGCTCGATGCTGGAATCAGCCGCTAACCTCGCATATCTCAGGGCGAACATCGTTAAGACCTACGCGGGCGAGTTGTCTCGCAAAGAAATGACGTATCTGTCGCTTCGCATGAAGTTTGCGACTCGCAAGCCGGACGACATGGAGTTGTCCGCCCATGAAGCGTCGTGCGTGTCCTCGGTCAACGTCCTGACGGCAATTAAGGCCCTTGACCGCTTTGCCACCGCACAGATCGGATTCGCGAACGAGAAAGCAATGACAAACTGGTACGAGCGACTCTGCGAGTTTGCACATCCGAACTGCTTGGGGAACAGTGTCGGCAGCGAATCGGACTATGCGGGCGGAATGGAGACGTTTGACGCCGAACCGTGTGTGCGTGCCGCGGTCCTTGAGCAGTTCGGCAATTATGCCTATGTTTCGCTGTACGCCTTCTGTCGTATCTACAACGACTCTTGGCGGATGCTGGTGGAGCACGGCGAGGTGCTTCCAACCTGGGAGCCGCTGGGCGATCCAGTGATTCTGCTTGATTGACCATGCGAGTGTGGCAGTAAGAAGAGGAAGAGGTGTCCGGAACGTCCCCACGCCTCCGGTCACGTAAGGAACTATTGAAGGACTCGTCCAATGGATTCTTTTTCTGACCCGTCGGGGAAGGCACCGAGTTGCGCACGCCCAAGCGCGCCTGCCTTTGCACGTTCCGCGAGCGCATCGCCGCCGCCTTTGGACTACCTAAGCGATGAGTTGTCCACGGCGTTCTTCGACGCCCGTGAGCACGAAGCCTACTACCGGTCTCTCAGGACTTCGGTTCGGCCACGGCCAATAGACGCGCGGCGGGCCTACTACGATACGTTCCGCCCCGTATTGCTTCGTTTGCTCGCGTTGGCGGATGATGATGGGATCGTTTTCCTCGAACATCTCATCACAGCGAACATCCGCGAGGAGAAACGAACGCCGGGCGCACAAGCACGGGGGTGTGCAGTGGAGCGCGTGCGGCGAGTGGAGCCGAAAGGGATGACGATTCTCGGAAACGATGCTGGCCGCGACCCGGAGCACTGTCGCGCCGCGTACCGGGCTGCTGCGCGTCGTTGCCACCCTGACCACGGCGGGGCGATTGAAGATATGATTGCGGTCAATTCCGCGTTTGAAATGCTCCACCGAATCCTCGTGGAAGAGGCCGGCGCGGCTCCCATCGCCGGTGAGGTGGACGAGTCACGGGAGTTCTCCGGCGATACGAGGAACGCATCAGCCTATTTGTGGACGGTTCGGCAATTGCTGCTCGGCATCGCACTCGACGAGTGGGCGATTGAGGAGGCCACCGTTTACTTTGAGCAACTCGTGCCGGTCCAATCCACGCGCGCCGCCGAAGAACCGGAGGATCCGGAGAGGCCGTGGTTCTTTCTTGGTAACAGTCCATACGGGGAACACTGGGAGCGCACGCATGATCTCTTCGAGCAGGCGTGCAGACTTACCATGCGGCTTTGCGCCGCTGGGCGTGCCGACGGTGCAGCGCGATCACTCCTGATAGCGCGGGCATTCTACCGCCAGTTTGAGGAGTTAGGTGCGATTCCCGACAAGGGCTCAGAAGAAATCCGGGGTGAAACGGCACATGCGAGGCGCCAAGACGCGATCAGGCACGCGCGCGACCTAACCTATGGGAAAGGTGAACACGGCAATTACAAGCAGCAGTTTCCGCGGGCGCAAGAAGAGGCCAGAGAAGAGCTAGAGGCCCTAAAGCAATCGCCCGTGTCTTTCATGCATCCCTCCCTTCGCAAGGCATTGGAATGCGTTGCGGGAACGCGCAAACCGCCGGTTGTCCTGGACGGACTGAGGCAGATCGAGAACGCTTTTAGGCTCGGTGTGATCGACGAGAAACGATACAAGGCCAGCATGTCACGTGTCACTAAGACGGCGGGCCGCGTTTCGGCGGATCGATCCAATCGGCTTGCTATTTTCAAACGTACGCACTTCGCCCCGTTGCTCCCGGCCGACGCTAAACTGAAACCGTCGCGGAACGTAGGCCGCATGGTGCCCTACCCGATGGCCTACCAACCCCAGGGCCTGACGCCAGACCAGCAGGCGGAGTATCTGAGGGCGTTCCGAGAAAAGGACGACCTGGACTTGGCCGCAAGGTACGCGGGGTTCCGGTTAGACAGCGTTTTCCAGTCGGCGATTCTCTTCACCGACAGTTGCAACCTCGCCTCCCTCGCAGAAGAGGCCGATGCCATCGCGCAGATTCAGCCCGATTGCCGCTTCGCCGGGGGGGCTGACGCAGTGATTATCCGGTTGATCGCGGAGTTAGGTGGCACCCAGCGGGGGGAGTTCGTGTCGCAACTCGCGAAGCTTTTGCGGCGCGGACTGGTCTATTGTACCTCCGAGCCCATGTGGAAGCTGGCGAAAAAGTTCGCCGAGACGACCGCCGCAGCCAATAAGTTTCATGCACACCTGCATGATCTCCTGGTAGCCATTGCGAACTACTGCGAAGACCACCCGTCTACGTCTACAATAAGCGGCTGGGATGATCAGCGACTCGATAACCTACGCCGCTTAATGCCCCTCGCGGCCTACGAGCGCGAGCACCCGTCTACAAGGCTGGTGGGCGAACCCACCGCGATGGTCCTCGACCGAGCTGCCGTTCCAGACGATACGGCGGCAGGGCAGTTGGCAGTGGAGCGCCAGCGGCAACTGCCCTTGAGCATCAACGGAGTTGACGACAAGGATGCTCGGCCGCAAGGAGCCGATATGAGTCCCGCCGACCTGCCCCCCGCACTACGCGACCGCCTGCGGGAATCGCACAACGCGATGGTGGCCGCTGTGGAGGAGTGTTTCGGCCCCGATTCCCCGCTTATCCAAGAGCTAGGGGGCTACGAGAAATAGAGCGCCAGCGGCAAGAGCAGCGACGGGAAGCACACCGGCAGTGGGAGGCAAAGGCGCAGCGGCAACCACCTGCGCGCTTCTACGCCTTTGCTATCCTCGGGTTGGTCTGCGCGAGTTGATCGAGTCCGAGTCTTGCAATTTCCTCCGCGAAGTCCGGGATTGTGAGATGCTCGACCGCCACATCGTAAGAAATGATCAACTGCTTTCCCAGCTCTTGGAAGACCGCTAGAAACTTTACGATCGCCTCGTCCATTTCGTCGATCTTGACCGTTGGCACCGTAGACCCTAGCGCGGCGTCGTAATTGTTGTGCGCCACTCTAATATGCCGCCATTCGTCCCGCAGGTTCCGGACGATTGGCAAATCCTTGACCTCCTTGATTCTTGAGATGAACCTCGCCTTCTCTGGATGGTCATGGAGGATTTCTTCCACCAATGTGTCTATCGTGAGAACTTTGCGGCCGCGGACTTTTTTCCCGTCGGTGAGCAGTCTCGTTAACTGAAGAACTACGCTTTCAAAGAGCGAGAGCGCGATGAATTTGTGCGAGTTTCCAAACTGTGTGGCAAACGCCCTGGAATTCTCAAACAGCTTGAAGCTTGCCCAATCCGCCTTGAGACGGGAAATCTGCACAAAGAAAGCGACGACCTTCTCCCCGTGTTTCGCGCGCAAGTCCAGTCCCGATTTATGCACCCTTCCCTCTTCGATCAGCCCTTCCAGCGTCTGCAGCGTGGCCTGGCTCAAGCGACGCGAGTTGGCTTTCTGTCGCAGTTCGTCGCTGTGCTCAAATATCCACAGAGCGTCTACTGTCATTTTGACCACCTCTAAGCTCGTGCGACCTCCGTTCTCCGCGCAGTTCCACCGCTGGAGATCGCACCATTTGCACACCTCGTCGATCTTCTCTTCGCGTGTCATGACTCTTCCTCCTCCGCGCCGCTCGCTTTAGGATCGGGGGCTTCCACCTCAAATGGAAAACGACCTCGTCCTGGGCGATAGATGCAGCTTACATTCGGACACCGCGATTATACGAAAGGTTCGCGTATCCGCGCAGGTCGAAGACGGCCGTTTCCACTTTGCTAAGCAAAATGGGGTCTGCCGGCCTGGCCCTGACTCCCGCTGCCCGTGACCATGGGCAGCAGATCGGGTATAGTACATGGAACCAGGAACCCCGCACAGCAGTTACCCATTGCCGCCAACCGGCATGTCGGTGCGGTAGACTCGGCGGTGTCTTTGGCTTGGGAGAACGCTGATGAACGCTCCGCATGATCCCCGCGACCGGCTGCCGCCGCTCTTGCAGCGATACTGCCCTAGCCAGCAACAGTGCCGACTCTGGTCCGCCAAGTGCCGCTCTGTTCTGCACGGCTGGCTGACGCAGTTTGGTAGGGGCTGCGCCCGAGCCTGGTCGGCGCTTGATTCGACCGCCCGCCTGTTTCTCATCTGCGCCGTGGGTTTTGTTTTACTCGCCGTCCTGTTGCCCCGCACTGCCCTGTGGGGACTTGCCACCGCCGGCCTACTCGTCTTCGGGTGGCGGACACGACGATGGCGGGACCTTGACCGCAAAGGCAGGTCGTTCGTCCTTTGTGGCAATCTCGCGTCGGTCGTCGCCCTGGTGCTTGCCGTCGGCGGATTGTCCGGTAAACCGAGGGATGAAACGCGGAACCCCAGCACCCTCAGCACCGCGTCAGACAAGGGCGCGGTGCCGCAATCGACGACTTCGCCGGCCGCGCCACGGTTCCGATATACCATCACTGAGCTTGGCACGCTTGGGGGAGATTCCACCAACGCTGTTGCAATAAACAGCAAGGGGCAGGTCGTTGGAGACTCGGAAACCAAGCCCAAGACAGGTGAGAAGTTCGGTGAACACCACGCCTTTATCTGGGAAGCCGGGGTCGGAATGCGCGATCTCGGTACACTTGGCGGCGCGGAATGTCACGCTGTCGGCATCAACAACAAGGGGCAGGTGATCGGGCGCTGCGAAACCGGTCGGCTTTACAAAAGCCAGGAAGTGATCTGGGGTGCAGATGGCGCTCCCGACCATGTTAGACATTTCGACCCCCCGCAGTTCGTCGGAAAGGTCTCCGCCGCGATCCCTCGCTCGAAACAGCCTGCTGGCTACGAGCCAACTCACGCGTTTATTTGGGATGATACGCACGGCATGCGAGATTTGAACTCGCAGCTCGGCGAACCGGAGTACAGCGACGGGCCGGAGGCCCGTGCGATTAACGAAAATGGCGACATCGTTGGAGTCTGGAAAACCGAAGGCGAAACTCACGGGTTCCTGTTGAAAGCTGATGGAAGCGTCAAACGCACAGGCATGGGAGCCATGCCGGACATTGAGCCCGTTGGCATCAACAGCAGGGGCGACATCGCAGGCACCCTCAAGGGCCGGGGCTCGGGGGCTGACGATTTCCCTGTCCTGTTGCAAACGAACGGTGAACTGCGCCAGCTTGCCACCCCTGGCGGAGAGTGGAAGTCCATGTCCATTACGGCAATGAATGGAAATGGTCAGCTCGTCTGTGTCGCCGACAACAAACGTGGCGGGAACTGCGTACTGCTGCGTGAACCCGGCGGCGGACTAAAGAAGATCGAAATGCCCGCGTTGGAGCGCGGCATCGTCGCCGCGCTTCGTCGATTCAAGCCTCCCATAAACTCATCA
Source organism: Planctomycetota bacterium (assembly GCA_037147235.1). Taxonomy (GTDB): domain Bacteria; phylum Planctomycetota; class Planctomycetia; order Pirellulales; family Thermoguttaceae; genus JANXQG01. The sequence goes on from JBAWVO010000290.1 coordinate 7,631, forward strand.
CCGAACGAGCCGGGCCTCGCCTACGCGCTCGGCATCAACGGCAAAGGGCACGTCGTCGGCTTCTACGGGCCACCCAACTATGAGCTTCCCGCCGACCCCGCCGACCCTCAGCCCGAAAAGCCAATCAATCAAGTTACCATGTTTCTTGGCGGGCCGCCTAAGCCTTACCAGCGATGGCTGTGGTCCCCAGAACTTTCCAGCGGCTTCGTCTATGACGGGCGCGTGGCAAGTGACCTCAACACGTTGACCGATCCTGCCTCCGGTTGGCATATTGAGCAAGCGAACGCGATCAATGACGGGGGTCAAATCATCGTCCGCGCGAGTAATTATTGGCTCGATGAGAAGGGGCAACTCGCCGGGCCTGGTGCCAAGGATCACCTACGCTGGGCCACCCTCCTGCTGACGCCGGTTCCCTGACAGGCTTCCCACTTGAAAGAACCAAATCATGCAAGACGACTGGCAAGACGACTTCTCGTAATGTGGGTAACGACAAGTGCTTTAGCACGGGTTTTGGGATGACCGTGATCGACCGCCCCCGCGTCCCGACC
>JBAWVO010000291.1:0-8166 GCA_037147235.1 Planctomycetota bacterium
ATACCCTGAAACACTACATGTTGTGGTCACGCCAGTCAAGGGGATACCCCATTTCCGCCTATTAACCGAACACGAGGGACTCCCGATGAAGGCCGAGAACCTGTTTGACAACCTGCCCACCCATCTTCCCGAAGAATTATTCACCACGATCCTTCAAGCCAACAACTTGCGGATCGAGCGGATCGTTTCCCAAGGCCACGCTTCCCGGCCTGGATTCTGGTACGATCAGGAGGAAAACGAGTTGGTCATTGTCTTGTTGGAAGGCAGTGCTGCCGTACAGTTCGAGAGCGATGCCGATCCGGTGGAATTGCGGCGAGGCTCGTATCTGAACCTACCGGCCCATGCGAAACATCGGGTTGTCTGGACTGACCCGAACGATGGCCTTGAATAGGTCGCTTACCCCCGCAAAGTCTTCCAATCTTTCCACGCTTTTGCGAACCGGCAGAAGTGGCCGAAAGTTTAGAATTTCTTTCGCAATTTCTCCTGTTTTTGTGACGGCGAGGCGGCCAGCATGATATGTTTCATTTGAAGGTTGACATCACTTGCTATGGCACCCCTAAATGGAGGGCAAATCGTGCAAGATCCACCAGGTCACTTGCAATGAGGAGCGGCTGAGTCACTCCTCATAGGTCGTCCCGTTGTTCTGACCCCATCCATAACCCTTCAATTAAAACACGAACCCCGCTTTATTGGCGGGGTTCGTCGTTTTATGCCGTCCGACACGTTCCGCTCAAACTCCTGCTAAAGCTCAATTTGCCCGGACGCCAGCAACAGCTAGGCCGGATCGCCCCTCAAGTTCTGCATCTTCAGCCGCCTGGATCATCGACTCTTTCTTTTGGCGCGAAAGGGCCTTGATCGCCAACTCTCTTTTCAGGGCGTGACTGCGGCTGGCCTGTGCTTCCTGGTAGACCAGGACGGCGGGCAGGCGGCAGCGTGTGTACCGTGACGCTGTTCCGGCGTTGTGCTGCATCAATCGACGAGGCACGTTATTCGTGATCCCAGTGTAGAGGGAGCCGTCTGCACACCGCAGGAGGTAAACGAACCAAGTTCCTTTGCTCTCCAATTCGGCCAGCAGCTTCATTACTGCAACTTCCTTGGCCTTGGCTTCGACCTCAACAGTGATCCTCTTTCGTCGCCAGAACTTGGGAAAGTCCTTCACGTCGATGTAGTCGTGGTGCCACCCAGGGTTCGGCCCGTCCCAGCCTTCAATCGGGCTGGAAATATGGAAAAGGGGCTCTCGGTTCCAGGTTGCCAGGGCCTTCTTTGTGGCCTGCTCGACGCTCATACCATCGGGATTACAGCGGTGATGATGCACATCATAGACCAGCGGTATGCCCTCGGCCTTGCAGATTGGCAACAGGTCGGCGGGCGTGTAGGTCTTGTCGTCGTTTTCGACGGTCAAACGGCTTCTGACCTTGCTCGATAACAGTTCCAGATTGCGGGCAAAATCAGCCAGTGCCTTCTGTTTGTCACCGTAGGCCCCGCCGCCGTGGATATTCACGACATCGGCCCCAATCCACTCGGCAACTTCGGCCTGATATTCAATCTCTGCAATCGACTGCTGCACGACATCGGGCCGTGGCGAATTCAATACGACGAATTGATCGGGATGAAAGGCGGTTCGCAGTCCAGCGGCCTTGGCAAAGGTGCCGCACTTCCGAAATTGGCCGATGATCTGCCGCCCTCCGGGCAGTTCCTTCAGGTCGTAGCCCACATCGGGATGGGTCTTGAGTGGAAGAATCTGGCTATTGACCCGGAAGCAGCCGATGCTATTGGCCGAACAGAATTGCAGGGCTTCCATCAAAGCCGAGGCATTGGCGGCACAGAGGTCGGCCAGCTTCTTCCGGCCCTCATCACGGGAAAAGCGTTTGATGACCGTCGCCGTGGTGGTGCGGAACTTGATGGGGGCGTCCCGAAAGATGCAGCAGAGACCGAGGCGGATCATTGCGACTGGCCCTGCACCTTCAACCCGATCTTCTTGCCGTATTCAATGACCGGGGTGGCTTGGTCCATCAGCGGGGGCTCCATCAACTTTTTCCCGACAACGAAAACTTCTTCCCCGGCGTTCAATTCAGCCAGCTTCGGCTTGATGGCATCCAGCCCCTTGACCGACGCCTTGCTGATCTCCTCGTCAGTTTTCAGCCGGTTCGTTCCGACCATCAGGGAGAAATAGGTGTCGCCTTTTTCTTTCCAGATGTAGAGTTCCCAGCCCTTGAACGACGTTTTTGTGCGTGTTGGTGCTGCGACTTCTCCCTTCTTCCAGGCCCTTACATACCCGACGCTGAAGGTGGAAGGCAAATCCTCGTCCTTCGGCATCCCGAACCAATCAGGCATCGTCTCGCTGTCGAAGATCAGACGCAGGGGATAGTGCCAGCGGGTGTTTTCCACGTTACGAACCACGACACCATCGACGTAGAACTTGATCTCGTCCTTCTCCCAGTCCACCCCATAGACATGGTAATCGTCGGCCAGATGCCAGGGTGCGGTCCAAATCCCCTCGACCTCCAAATGCTCATTGGCCTTCGGATCAGGATCAACGTAGGCTATCAGTCGAGGGCCGTCTTTCCAGGCGTGTAGGCTCATATTGTATTTTTAGTCGAGTGCCTTGATCTTCACGTTGCGGAAATAGATTGGTGCCCCGGCGTGCTTTCCTTGCAGACCGACGTGCCCTTTGGTGGCCATTTCAGCGAGCGGCCGGTTCAGCCAGGGCGGGATCTTGCTGCCGTCCGGGTTCTTCTTGGCGGAAGTCCACTTCTTCATGTCGATTTCCGTGACCTGTTCGCCATTCAGGATCACGTAGATTTTCGGTCCTTGGCAGGTGACGGTCATGTGGTTCCACTCCCCCGGCTTTTTGACCACGCTCTTGGTGGGGGCCAATCGTCCGAAAATTCCGGCACACTGCCACGTTTTGTGAACTTTGGCCCACTTGGGCGAATAGTCATCGAGAATCTGGACCTCTACGGAGTTGGGAACCCAGTTCTTTACGTCCGTCCCGTACACGAATACCCCACTGTTCGTTCCGGGAGCGTTTTTGAACTCCAGGTCGATAATGCAGTTGCCGTATTCCTTCTTCGTCCAGATATTCTCGTCCTTGCTTGCCGTCAGCAGCCCGTCCTCGAAGTACCACACTCCCTTGGGAAAGATGGCGTCGGACAAGTCCTCCTTGAATAGGTTGTCCCATAGTTTCGAGTCGGGGTGCGACTTGGGTGGAATGACCTCATCAGCGGCACCTGCCGACGTGACCCATGCAAGGCAGACTACCAAAAGCAACATCACCTTTTTCATCGTGTTTTCCCTTTGCAGTTATGGGGCCGAAGCCCAGGATTGGTTTCATTCCAGAATACCACACCGGGCCGCACAGTTCCAGCTTGCCGATCTTGGATCTGGATGGTCCACTGCGTTGCGTAGATGCTCATGTTCGATCCCTATTGCTTTCCAGCGATCCCCAACTCCTCCGCATGCAGCTTCAAAGCGTCGATGACGAACTGGATGTGCTGGTCGAAGTCCATTCCCAGCAATTCGACGCTGCTGCGGATGATCTCCCGGTCCACCTTGGCCGCAAACGCCTTGTCCTTGAGCTTCTTTTTAACGCTTTTCGGCTCCAATGTGGCGATCCCCTCCGGGCGGACGAGGCAGCAGGCGATGACGAAGCCGGTCAATTCGTCACAGGCCAGCAGGCACTTGTCCATTATCGTCTTCGGAGGCAGGCCCCAGGCAGTCTGATGAAAGGAAACGGCGTAGGCGATTTCCTCTTCGTCCTGCTCTCGCAGCCAGTCCACGATTCGCTTGGGATGGTCTTCCGGCCACTGATCGTAATCGGCATCATGGATCAGGCCCGTAATGGCCCACACTTCGGGATCGCCACCGTACTTCGTGGCCGCCGCCCACATCACGATCTCGACGGATCGGGCATGGCTCAGAAGCGATGGATTCCTAGTCCAGGCTTGAAGTTGTTGCAAGGCTTGGTCATGGGTAAGTGGCATAGCTGCTCCCAGGTTACTTTGTCTTCGGAATTGTCACAAGTTCCTCGATCAATCCTTCCTGCCCGGCCTTGATCTTCTTCCTGGCCATCGCCAAATCGAACCACTCGGTCCGGTCGATTTCGGGGAACTCCATTTGTTTTCCTGATTTCGGCGGCCACTCTATCTTGAACGTATTGCTCTTGCTGGCAGCCGGATCGCAGTCGCCCTCGAAGGCCCAGGCATGGACGATCTTACCGCCCTTTTGCTTGATGGGCTTCAGTGGCAGAAATGGCCCCGTGGGCTTCACCCCCGTCTCTTCTTCAAATTCCCTTTGGGCGGTGACAAGCAAATCCTCGTCAGTATCCGGTTCGCCCTTGGGAATCGTCCACGCCCCATCGTCTTTGTTGACGAAATAGGGGCCGCCAGGGTGGGCCAGCAAGACTCGGAGAACTCCACCCTTGATTCGATACATCAGCAGTCCGGCACTTAGTCGTGACATGGTCGTTACTCAGCCTCCTCCACGCCGACTGATTGACCCAATTACCGCCTTCGTCGCACGTAGATAATCATTCGGTGCCAAAAGCATCTGCGTTCCACGGACTCCAGGCGACACCGCTACCACGTCGAATAGTTGAATCGTCTCGTCAACATACACTGGGTAGCCCCGCTTGCCAGCCAAAGCCGTCACCCCGCCACGAATGTAGCCCGTGAGCGGCTGCACTTCCTTCAGCGAGACCAGTTCCACGGTTCGGTTGTTGGATTGCCGTGCCAAAGCCTTGAAATCCAGTTCGGCATTGGCTGCAACAACGGCCAGCAGCACCCCATGACGATCACCACGAGCCACCAGAGTCTTGAACACCTGCTCTGGCGGCATTCCGATTGCACCAGCAACCTTTTCCGCACTTAGATCGTCGGGGTCAACCTCGTATTCTCGAATGTCGTAATGAATACCTAGCGTGTCGAGAATACGCATGGCGTTGGTTTTCATGGTCGATGGCTCACTAATTTTCACCCACTAAGATCAAACCCCCACTCTCCACGCACAAAGTCAGGCACGACATCAAATGAAGCCCGACCATGAGCCCATTCGAGAATTTCAGGGTTTTGGGCTGCTACAGTGCAAAGCCTCTTGAGTTTTGGTCTAGTTCCAACCCGCCCCAAATCCAAACGGTCAGCATCCCAGCATGTCTGGATCGTAATATCGGCATCGGTCAGTCCATCCGTATGCCCAGCACAGGCTTCGTAGAGAAGATCGAATTCTTCGTCGGAAAGAACTAACCACTCATCACGAAGGGCTAAAGCTAGGTTGCCGCCACGTTCTCCATGCCCCCCATCAACGCCCTCGTTCACACGACAGGAATCGTGGAAAATGGCAAAAAGTTGCACGACTTCGATATTTGCTTCGGTTTCCTTGGCGAGTCGAATGCCGTTTTCCAAAACCCTTGCCCAATGGCCGACACCGTGAGTGCCGTGCCAGGGCAAGGAATAATCTTCGAGAATTCGGTGGATGAGGGATTTTAGATTGAGCATCGTGCCAGACTACGTCACCCCTACACGATTTCCCTGATCTCTTGAGCCGCTGCTAAAGCTTCCGTCGCCTCCTTGATGCCTCCCATGAGTTTGAGGAAGGTCAGAGCCGCTTTGATCTCGGAAAGTCCAATGTTTCCCTTTGCGACAACCTTCTTCACCACCTGCCCCCGCTTGTTGTGGGTAGCCTTGATGTTGCCGACGTAGTTCGCAGAGATCGTGATGCCTTGCTTCGCTAAAGCATCGACCACTTCTTGGTTCTTGGCATTTTTGTTTGCCTTGAAATAATCACGGACGGCTTGGGTTTTGTTGACTTCGGGTTTTTTGGTCTCGGCTACCGTCTGGCTCGTCGCAGCCTTCTTGGCTTTGTGCCGCTTGTTGTGCTTGGACTTGACTGTATTGACAAAGTTGACAGAGACCGTGATGCCTTGTTTAGCCAAAGCCTCCACGACCTCTGGAGACTTCGCCTTGGGATTCGCATTGAAATAATCACGGATCGCTTGGGACTTGTTGACTTCGGGGTTCTTAGCCATGGTTTTGGCTCCTTGTTGGATTAAAGTTGGATGACATTATTTTCTCAGGCCCACATAGGATTGTCAAGTGTTGGGTTAGCGTGCGTTGGGATAATTGGCGAAGCAGATCGGGAATTCATCCGCAAAAGAATCCGTTGGATGTTTCGAGCAGATGAGGATTTCCAGGATTTCTGGAAATTATGCCGTGGTCATGCTGTCTTGCGGGATTGCAGATCGAATCGAACGGGGGCATTGCTTCGCTCGCCTACGGTCTTTGAGGACGTGGTGAAGACGATCTGCACAGTAAATTGCCACTGGCGGAACACGAAAAGCATGGTAGCAAACCTGTGCCGTATGTTTGGGAAACCGTGTCTTGGTGATGTTTTCACGTTTCCACCCCCCGAAAAGCTGGCGGCTGCTTCCGTGCGTGAATTGCAGGATGCCAGACTCGGTTTCCGTGCCAGATACATCAGCGAGTTCAGTCTGCGGGTGGTTTGCGGTGATCTTGACCTCGATACATGGTGCAAAGAAAAGAGTACGGATGCCCTTCGTTCAACGGTTCTCGGCATCAAGGGAATTGGCAACTACGCCGCAAACCACCTTCTCATGCTCCTGGGCCACTACGACCAGATTCCCTGCGATAGCGAAGTGCGCGCCTACCTGGGGATTTCAGCAAAAGCATCCCAAAAAGAAGTAGAACGGATCGCAGCGAAGCGTTACGGTCACTGGGGACGATTCACCTACCTCGCCTACAAGTTCGAGCGGGTGTTTGCGAAAGAGAACTACGTGGATTGCTAAGCGGCTCTATCCGTGTTCCACTATTCTCCTACCGCGAATGTTGCCCCTTATTGGGCTGCACCTATTCCCGCTCTTGTGGTCGATGGGCTGCCCCGGCAATGGGCCACTCGTTCCCTGGACCGGGCAACGGCCCTGATACGAGATGGCTCCGCGGAATAACCAACATTTCCAATTCCAGATTCTACCAGTTAAACAGTCGCTAAAAAACAGTCCAAAATCTGGCATATCTTAGTAGAGGCAGTTGCTTAGGCTATTAGACCAGTCTTCCACCGCCTGGAGAACCCCGCAATCACTGATTTTGATCGGTGATTGCGGGCTCTTTTGTTTATCTAGCGTTTGTTTCTCATCGTGGCCGCCTCGTTTTCATCAGTTCGCCGAACATCGCGCCGGTCATTCCCTTGGCGGTCGCCGCGGCCTTGTGAGAGGCGATGCAGTAATCGCAGCCGTTGGTCACGCTGACGGCGATGTAGATCAGTTCACGGACAAGCGGGGCCAACTCTCCCGGCCCGCCCATCACTTCCTTGAGCATGGCCCACGTCCTTTGCAGGGTTGGCGGATGATTAGCAATGGCTTTCCAGAAGTTGTTGATCTGGTCAGTCTTGCGGGTGGCCCGGATGTCGTCATAGACTTCACGTACCAGTCCGCTACTCTGTTCGTATTCGATCAGGGGTTGCATAGGTTGTTCCTGTGGCGAGAGCTTTGGGGGTTTTGGATGGGCTACATCAATTCAAAGAACGATTCTCTTCCAAGATGCCTGCAATACTCCGCCACCAGCTTCGACAGTTCCTCATAGTCAGATAGAGGAAACCAGTCGTCAATGCTGCCCCGAAAGCACCACCGATCCGCAGAGAGCTGCCGATTTTTCTCGTCCGTCAGCGTGAATCGCAGCATTTGATGGAAGTGGCGGCCCTGTGCTTAATAGACGATGATCTGTTCACCTTTTACGTCCACGACGCATCGTTGGGATGGTGCAAACTTCCGAAGTCCTGCCTAAACAATCTGGACTTCCTCGTTCGTGATGACTTGCGGCGTTATCTTCCTCAAGAACACCTGGGCATTGGGGTTCTCATAGACTTCATATCCATTGGGAATGGTGTCCAGCAAAATACCCTCCGATTCCTTGGAGAAGAAATACTTCGGCTTGCCGGTCTTCGTTTTACCTTCGTGGAGAAAGTAGGTATCACGCTTGCGATTGACGTGCTTCATGGACATATCGGTCTCCCTGCCGAATGGATTTCATCAATGATTGTGCAGCCAGTACGAGTAGTCGGCAATCAGTTTCCGATTGGGGCTGTCCCTCTTGACTTCAATATCGCCCAGCGGCAGGCAGCAGTCTTCTTCGACATCTTCTTCTTTCTGTGGAGCCG
>JBAWVO010000292.1:0-8146 GCA_037147235.1 Planctomycetota bacterium
GGGCAGGCGGGACGCCCGCACCACAATTATCCGCAAACCCGGCGGAGAGCCAAAATCATTTTTCAGTTCTCTTGGGCGCCCCACTTGCGTAATGATACCGCAACTTGGTATACTGACTTTTAATCATTGGACGGCGACTAGTCGGCAACTCAAGCCGGGCGACGTCAAATCAATTAAACAGACGGGAAATGCAGAAATGGCCGAAGGTACTATTAAGAAGTTGACGGACAAGGGCTTTGGGTTCATCAACACGGGGAAGGAAAAAGACCTGTTCTTCCACTCATCGAGTCTCCAAGGGGTCAGTTTTGAGGAATTGCGTGAAGGCCAAAAGGTCTCCTACACGGAAGGCCGTGGTCCGAAAGGCCCGTGTGCCGAGAACGTCACGCCGGTATAACACCGCCAAGACTTGACGTGTGTCGTCGGCCATGAGGTCTTTAATCCGGCCCTGTCCGGAGGCGATTGCGCGAATCTATTCGCATCAACCAGGCCGAATTCGACAAGCAGCACCCGAGTGCTGCTGTCGATTTCAGCCGTGGTGGTGCGTTCTTGTGAATATCTTATAGCGGTACTGTGCCAATCGTTCGCTGTCGCGCTGTTTGGCAAAGTTGATCAATGCCCAGTCGTAGCTCACCGGCACTTAGGATCGGGCATAAATAACTGTCGTGTTTTGCCCACTCGCCGAGCGAGGACGGACGGCACACGGAGTGTGCCTGCTACTTTTCTTGATGCGCTGATCCTTAGGGCTGGAAACGGCGAAAGCCTTGGTCTTGTGTTTTGCGGATCTCCGACTGCCGCTTCCACCACTGACGGACCCGCTGGACGTCGTCCGGCGCGGTGTAGCGAAAACCAGGCAGTTTCAGTTGGGTCAGTTGAGAATCGACCGTGGCTTGAAGTCCAAACGCCGCGGGTTGTTCCTTGTGGTGGGTTAGTAACAGGCCGGCCGCCGTGGCACCGATTTCCGCCGCCTCCGCGTGATCGATAATCACGGTTTCCTGGTTGCCGATGTTTTCGGCTAGCCAGCCATCAACTTCCGGCCATGGTTCGCGGTGGGCGATCGAAAAGGCCGCCAGCCATTGCAGGCGATAGGGGTCCAAGGGCGTGGGCGGGAGGAATTTTTTCTTCCCAAGGGCCTCCAAGAGCCCCGGAGCGGCTTCTCGCGTTCCGTTGAGTGCCAATTGTGCGCAGATCGCCCCAAAGCGACTACTGTGGCTGCCGAGGTGGCTGCGGCTGGTCGAAGCCTCCTGATCGAGATCCTCCTCAACCGCGCCGTCCTCCATCACCAGAAAGTAGCGGCTGGCGAAGCGAGAGACCTCGCGAGCGTCCAGTTGGCCGAGCATTCCTAATTCGGAGTCATTCAGCAATTTCTTGTCCGACAGGAAACGGTCGAGCGTACGGCGGCTGAGCTTGGTCAGCCTGGCAGCCGGGTCGGTTTTCACATAATAGGAATAGGCGATCTGCCGCCGCGGCGTGGGAAGATTGACGAGGTGAAAAACAGCTTCCGCAAAGCCGGTGGGCCAATTGGGCGGTGGAAAGGCAACGCCCACCGGATAATTGCCGGGTGTCAGCGCGTTTCCGCTCACGCAATGGGCCACGTGGTCGTCGGCGCGATCGAAATGGCTTGGATGCGCTGCGCCGGGGGCATGCATCGGCTCTCCCACGATGAGATGCTGCTCCAACATCTGCTTGTGGCCGCTCCAACTTTCAGCCACCAAGGCGGGCCGCGTCAGATTCCAAAGCTCTCTGAGTCGAATCGCGGCCTCTTGGTCTAACTTGCCGCGAAGATGGGCCTCAATCGCCGACTTCACTCGCGGCACGTCGCGATCCCGAGACAAAACATCCATCAACTCCTGGCGGGCAATGCGGCGGCGCATTGCGGCGTGCGGATCGTTCTTTGATCCGGGCTGCCCCAATTCATCGAGCCAACGATCGATTTGTGCCGTGGAAATCGGCGGCAGATTCTCTTCGGAAACATCGCTGGTGAGCCAGATGCCCCAGGCAATGTTGCGAATGGATTCCACGCGGCGATAGGAGTCCTCGGAGAGCAAGGGATCGGCCAGGTGACGCTTCAGGATCCGTAGCATCGGTCTGGCTAGATGCTCGCTGGTGGCCATCCACTGTAGGCGTTGGGAAGCACCGGCGCGAACGGAATACGAATCATCGCCCAACTGGCGAAACAGACGTTCGAGTTCTTCTGTCCGCACCGTTTGCGGCGGTTCGCTCTTGCCGACCGGCAAGCGAGTCCGCCAAATCAAAATCCGCCAGCGAACTTCAAACGGCAATTCCGGCTGCACGACAAGTTGCTCGAACTGCTCTGCCAGCGTTGCCGTCATTTCAGGCATTCCAAGCCAACGCTCCACCTGCTCGGCGGCCATCCGTCGGGTTTCGTAGCAGGGACTGTCCAGTTCCTCGAGCCGTTGCTGAAGTTCGGCGTGTTGCAAGGGTGGACGCTCCCCCGAAGACTGCGGATTTTCCACGCCAACCATGCTGCTCATGGTGCCCAGCGATGCTGCAACCACTACCGAGATCACAGCCCCCCAAATAGGTGTTCGCGAAAATAGCTTTCCCATAGCATAAGTATCTCTCAGACAAGTTCCGTTGTCCACACGGAAATAGCGGGGAATCTAGGGACTGCCCTTGTCGCAACTGGACATTTCCGTTATATGCACGCGACGCGGATTTCGACATTCAATAACCACAGAGGATCCTAAAATGCGCCGTCTTTTCGATTCGCATGCCATGATACTCCCCATTCTAATGGGAGTTGTCCTTTCGCTACTGACGGTTCAGGTCGCACGGGCCGATGATCTCGATCCAGAACAAATCAAGGCCGTGCTGCGCACTACCAGCGATATCGAGGGCGGTTTCGTTGATCGCACGGTCGGCATGGTGCAGGCTGGAACCTTGCCCCGTAACCTGTTCACCAGTTGCTTCATTTGGGCGCGCAAGAAGCCGCGCCACCAGTTTCAATATTTCAAGCAGGCCCTGACCTTTCGCGCGGCCGAGATCGGCATCAACCTATAGCATGTTGGAAAGAATTCATGATTGGTGGCGTCGCCCCTGCGGCGGTCGCGATGTAATGACCCTGGCCTTGCCACTGGTCATTTCCACCATGTCCTTTACGGTGATGACGTTCATCGACCGGATGTTTCTGACTTGGTATTCGATCGACGCCGTGGCTGCGGCCATGCCGGCGGCCATGCTCCAGTTCACACTGCTCAGCTTTCCGCTGGGGGTGGCGACGTATGTCAACACCTTTGTGGCCCAGTATGAGGGTGCCGGCCGCTTACGGCAGATTGGGCCGGTTGTCTGGCAAGGAATCTGGATCGGACTAATCTCCATTCCGTTGCTGTTGTTCACGATCCCCTTGGCCCACACTTACTTTCACCACGCGGGCCACGATCCGGCCGTCGTCGTCGAGGAGATCACGTACTATGACGTGCTGATCTTTGGTTCGGGAGCGGTCATCCTCGCCGGAACGCTGTCGTCGTTTTTCACTGGCCGCGGTGCGACGCGAGTGGTGATGGCCGTTGACTCACTGGCCGCGCTTTTGAACGGCATTCTTGCCTACCTGTGGATTTTCGGTCATGGCGGCTTTCCTCGCTTTGGAATTGCCGGAGCCGGTGCGGCTACCGTCTGCGCGGAGTGGTTCCGTGTGATCTGCTACTCGGCCATCATGATGCGCCCCCGATATCGCAAGTATCACCTCGCCTCGGGATGGCGCTGGAATGGTACTCTCCTGCGCAGGCTTTGGACGTTCGGCGCGCCGGGCGGCTTACAGTGGCTCATCGAATGTGGGTCGTTCACGCTTTTTATCACCTTGGTCGGCGGGCTGGGAAAGATGAACCAGGCCGGCACGATGCTCGCCTTCAACGTCAACAGCGTCGCCTGGGTGCCGATGATGGGCATGGGCTTGGCCGTCGCGACGAAGGTCGGCCAGCAACTAGGGGCCAATCGGCCCGATATGGCCGCACGAGCCACCTGGACGGCCTTTGTCCTCGCCATGATTTACATGTGTACGATGTCGTTGTTCTACGTGATCGTGCCTGGCTGGTTTCTAATGGGACACGCGGTCGGCATGGCCCCCGAGCAGTTCGAGCCGCTGCGGGAATTGATCGTAGTCCTGCTGCGGTTTGTGGCCGTGTACTGCCTCTTCGACGCCATGAATGTGGTTTTCATGAGTGCCATCCGCGGCGCTGGCGACACGCGTTTTGTATTTTGGACGTCGCTGGGCACTTCGCTTTTGCCGCTGAGCCTAGCCTGGCTGGGCATTCATTATCTCGGCCAGGGCCTACTCTGGTGTTGGACGCTCATTACCCTTTGGGTTTGCTCTGCTGGGTTCATTTACCTCGCACGTTTCCTGCAAGGCAAGTGGCGCACGATGCGGGTAATCGAGCCGGAGGCTGTTCGCGAGGCGCCGCCGTAAATGGAGGAGAATGGATCGGTGCGCCCCTTTGCGAAGGGCGATCTTCCGGGGATATTGCGATTGTCGAGGAGCAGTAGAACGGTAAAGTCGGGAGGAGCGCGACCTACGCAGAACGGAATTTATTCCGTTCTGCTGGTAAGTGGGGGTGAGTTTGCCGGTAAGGAAAGGATTGCTGCCCGATTTTGCGGTTCAAGAGCCCTTACATCCGGCAAACTTTGACTGCCTTTCGCACGCGGCAATTCTTGCGTAGCGGGAGTAGTAAACCTTTTAGTGAAAATAGTTTCCGTCAGTTCAAGGCCCCTCGGTAATGGTGCCGATACGGTTAGTGACCCTTAGAGATTTGCGCGTGCCACGGTGGCATGCTGCGAGGGCGCGTCAGGAACCGAATGGAAATGTTCGAGCCACGGATTGGTTCGACGGTCCCCGACGCCGTAACCGTGCGAACTGATGGTACTTACCCGCCTTCCCGTCTCAACGGTGACCGGCAAACACGCATGAGTCGGTTCTGACCCATGGGAGAACCCGCCCCCGCGACGGATTGCTCCCCGACACGGACATTCCGCGTTTGAGGTCGCCGCCTGGGGAAGAAGTGCCCGCAGTTCAGAATAAAGGAGTTGTTGCTCAATGAGAACCACGATTTTGTTTGGAGCGATGCTGTTGAGCGTCACCCTCGCCAGCCGGGGGTTCAGTGGAGAGTGTTGTGCGCCTGCCAAGGCTTGTGGCCCGGAACCCGCTTGTTGCGAGAAGGCCGGTGGCTGTGAGAAGTGCTGCCAGAGGATCACGCCCGTCCGCGATTTGTTTGCCGGTATGAAAGATCTGCTTGCCTGCAAGCATTGCAGCGCATGCGAAACCTGCGGCCCAGCCAAGGGTTGCTGCCCGGAACCCGCTGCCTGTGCGAAAGTCGCCGCTTGCGAACCGGCTCCCGCTTGCTGTGCAAAGGCTTGCGAACCGGCTCCCGCTGCCTGTGCAAAGGCTTGCGAACCGGCTCCGGCTTGCTGCGAGAAGGCTTGTGGCTGCGAGAAGGCTTGTGGCTGCGAGAAGGCTTGTGGCAGCTTGAAGAAGCGCGGTTGCGAGAAGAAGAACTGTCACATCGTCAAACGCAGCCACGGCTGCAGCGCACCAGCCTGCTGTGCAAAGCCCGCTGCCTGCGAGAAGGCTTGCTGTGCGAAGCCTGCTGCCTGCGAGAAGGCTTGCGAAGCTAGCTGCGAGAAGGGCTGCGAGAAGAAGTGCTGCCGTCGGCCCCTGGCCGAGTTGGTCGATGCCATCTTCACCGTGAAGTGCAAGACCCGCATTGCTTGCAGCTCGAAATCGTGTGGCCCGTCGGCTTGCGAACCGGCCGCTTGTGCTCCTGAAGGTTGTGGTGGTTGCGGTGGCGCTGCCCCCGCTCCGGCCGCTGCCCCGAAAACTCAAGCTGCCCCGTTGCCGGCCGCCCCGGCTCCGAAGCAGACCAGCAGCGACGAGTCGGCCTGATCCCGACACAATCTGCTAGTACGATAATCATCGAAAACCTGCCCGGGAGCAATCCCGGGCAGGTTGCTTTCTTGGGCATCATTCGTTAGGATAGCCTCGTTCCTGTTTCATCCTTTTTTTATTACTCACTATGTCTCCTGCTTGGTACGATAGCCCGTTCCTCAAGGCCGTGCGGCGTGAAGCCGCGGGGCACATTCCCGTTTGGCTCATGCGGCAAGCCGGGCGCTACCTGCCCGAATACCGCGAGTTGCGCTCTAAAGTCAGTTTTCTTGAGCTGTGCAAAAATCCCGCCCTCTGTGCGGAGGTGATGATCAAGACGGTCGAGCGGCTGGGCGTCGATGCGGCGATCGTGTTTTCCGATCTGCTGCTGATTCTTGAGCCCATGGGCCTGGGGCTGGATTTCCCTAGCGGTGAAGGGCCTGTGCTGGGCAACCCGATTCGCACGGCGGCCGACGTTGATCGCTTTCAGGAACTGGAAAACATGGACCGGCTGCAGTTCGTCGTCGAGGCCGTACGGCAGACGCGCGCCGGGCTGGCGGCCGAGGTGCCGTTGATCGGTTTCGGCGGCGCGCCGTTCACTCTGGCCGCCTATGCGGTCGAAGGCGGATCGAGCCGCGACTACCGCGCCACCAAGACTCTGATGTACAGCGACGCCGCCGCGTGGGACGTTATGATGAGCCGTATCGCACGCAGCGTGGCCTTGTACCTCAATGCCCAGATCGATGCCGGTGCCCAGGCCGTTCAGCTTTTTGATAGCTGGGTCGGTTGCCTGGGGGTGGATGACTACCGTCGCTACGTCCTGCCTTACAGCCGCGCGGTGATCCAAGGTATCCGCCCGGGCGTACCGGTGATCCATTTTGCCACGGGCAATCCGGCCTTGATGCCGCTGCTGAGCGAGGCGGGCGGCGACGTGATCGGCGTCGATTGGCGGATGCGGCTGGACGACGCCTGCCGCACGATCCGTCCCGATCAGGCCGTGCAAGGGAATCTCGATCCCGTTGTACTCTTCGCCCCCGTGGAGGAAGTTCGCCGCCGAACGCGCGAGATGCTTGCCCAGGCTGCCTTGCGGCCGGGCTATATCGCCAATCTCGGCCATGGCGTTCTGCCGCATACGCCGGTCGATAACGTCCTAGCCATGATTGATACAGTTCACGCCTGGCAATCCGAGAGAGCGTAAACCGGAAGGGAGCTGATGGACGCCGTCTATTCCACGTTCCGAGCCGTACTGAGCAGCAAGGTCATGATCCTGGCCGCCGGCGGTGCCTTGGGAACCAACGCCCGTTACTGGCTCGCGCTCTGGCTCAACGAGGCCTCGTGGCGGACCCATGGAACCTGGCTAAGCAGCTTTCCGCTGGGCACCTTTCTCGTCAACGTCACCGGCTCGTTCATACTCGGTCTGGTGGGAACGGTTTTTCTGGAGCGATTGGACCATCGCGAGTGGTTCCTGCTCTTGGGAACCGGCTTCTGCGGCGGCTACACCACTTTTTCGACCTTTGAATGGGAGACCCTCCAATTGCTGCGCGACGGCAGTTGGAGGATGGCGGCGGTAAATGTTGTCGGCAGCGTCGCTGTCGGGTTCATTGGGGTTGTGTTGGGTGCGGTCGTGGGCAACCTGATCTTCCCCAGGCAATAGGAGCATGCCGATGAAAACGGAATCGATGGCCCGTCTGCTGACCATCTACATCAACAGTGCGGACCATTACCGCGGCGCGCCGCTTTTCGCCGCCATCGTGCATCTTTGTCACGAGCGAGGCATTGCCGGGGCCACGGTCTTTCGGGCCATGGAGGGGTACGGCAGCAGCGGCCACATTCACACCACGCGCCTACTGGAACTGGGCGAAAACCTGCCCGTTCGGATCGAAATCATCGACACGCCAGAGCGGATCGAATCGATTCTCCCCCTACTCGACGGCATGATTGCGCAAGGACTGGTGACTCTTTCGGATGTGAAGGTACGGCAGTACAAGTGCTAAAACTTCATCGGCGAAGAAAATCAACTGGGCCATGCCTTAGCCCTAAAGTGCGTAGTGCCGGCCTGACCCCTGCTCTTGCTGATGCCGCTGTCGGAAGCGATGTTGTTGTTTGTGCCGTATTCAACCGCGAAGCGGTTATACAGCATAGCCCAGGGTCGCGCAGCGCACCCTGGGATGCGAAGCACCCGCACCCGGCACTTCGAAGGGGTGCAACTCTTGTTCGATGGACTTGATCATAACCTTGCCAACTGCCAGCAGTGACGGCAACCCGTAGGGTGCG
>JBAWVO010000293.1:0-8087 GCA_037147235.1 Planctomycetota bacterium
TCGGTCTTGGGTGCTTCCGTGGTCTTGGGTGCTTCCTCGGTCTTGGGTGCTTCCGTAGCCTTGGTTGCTTCCTCGGTCTTGGTTGCTTCCTCGGTCTTGGTCGCGTCGGAGGAGTTCATCTCGGTGGCCGGGGATGCACTGTTCGCAGCACTGTTCTCGGTCGATCCGTTGCTGGTAGCCTTCGATTCGGTCGACTGGTTTTCGTTGTTACTGGTGTTGCTATCGTTGTTCGTGGGCGTGTCACCGGCGGCTTTTTCAGCGGGCGATGAGTTGTCGGCATTTTCGCCATAATATCCGTTGGAGTGGCCGAACTTATACTTGTAGCAATCGTTGGAACTGTCGGTGGTCGAATTGTTGGTGTCCAAAGCGGTGTTGTCGGTCGCTTCCGAGGCGGTGTTCTCGTTCGCAACCGTCGTCGATTGGTTGTCTGGATTGGTTTCGTTCGTAGCCGTCGTGTCGGTTGATGCCGTGCCGTCCGAGGTCTGAGTTTCCTCGGGCGACAGTGCCGACAAGGCAGGACGCTCCGCGTTTTCCGTGTCCAGATTTGAGTAGACGATGAAATCCTGGTTCCAGTCAACCAGCAGCTCAGTTCCCGTGCGGGTTGCGGACAACGGCTGAACGTCTGAATTTGCCGTGGAAACGATCGCAGCGCCGGCGTTGACAGCAGTAATCATTGTCACGGCAATCGCGGTACTGCTGAAGAAGCTTGCCAAAGACCAAGTGTTGAAGACGCGTCTCATTCTTTGATTCCTCCGAGTAAATGGGTGCCAGATAGTAAACAGGGGTTCGTTCATGCGGTCGTATTCTAAAATGGCCGTGAACTGGATTACGTTGAACGGTATCGGTGAGACGCATTCGTAATCATTAAACAATACGGGCCATCCGCGGTGATTGGGTAGCTCTGTTGGTTTGACGAATTCGCACAAAAAAAACGGTCTAGGCAATCGTGACGGACATGCAGGGTCGATTCCGTTCAGATAATGCAACTAAAATCGAATTTACTAACTCAAGCTGGCAAAGAGTTCGTTCTGCTGAAACTTTTCCGTTTGGAGGGCCAGGCGCGTTAAACTCGGTAGTCGCTCGGGATCTTGCCCAGATATTCGCAACTTCGGCCTTCCAAATCTGGTAGAATAGTTGGTTGCACATAAAAATCCGTGGAGCAATGTTGTGAAACGAACGGCGTTATACTGTCTGATTTCCGGAATCCTGGGTGGATTCCTGGCCTTGGTACTATCGCACGGTCCCAGCATCGAACCGATTTCGGCTGCCCAGGAACCCGCTGGCATGGGCCCTGTCGGCGGACCTGCCCACGGCATGCCGATGCCGCCGTCCGATCCAAATACCATGCCGCCGGCCGCGGCAATTGCCGGTTCCAAAAATCCGCTGGAGTCGAGCGAATACACGACCGAGGAACGGGTTAATATCTGGGTCTATGAGCAAGTCAACCGTAGCGTGGTGAATATCACCACCAAGGGGTTTCAGGGCGAACGGTTTTTGTTGGTCGAGGTGCCGTCGGAAGGAGAGGGGAGCGGCGTGGTGCTGGACCGGCAGGGACACATTCTTACCAACTTCCATGTTGTGGAGGGTGCTCGTCAAATCCAGGTGGCGTTATTCGACGGCAATACCTACGACGCCCGAATGATCGGCCAGGATCCGGCCACCGACGTGGCAGTACTCAAGATCGATGCCCCGCCGACATCCCTGTTTCCTGTTGTTTTCGGTAATTCAACCCAGTTGCGGGTTGGGCAGCGCGTGTTTGCCATCGGCAACCCCTTTGGGTTGGAACGGACGCTGTCGACCGGCATCATTGCCAGTTTGAATCGTTCGTTGCCCAGTCGCCGCTCGGGCCGATCGCTGAAGTCGATCATTCAGATCGACGCGGCGATCAATCCGGGTAATTCGGGAGGGCCGCTGTTGGATGGTCATGCGCGGATGATCGGCATGAATACGGCGATCGCCAGCAAGACGGGGGAGAGCGCGGGCGTGGGCTTTGCCATCCCCGTGAGTACAATCGCTCGCATCGTGCCGCAGTTGATCCACGAAGGGCGCGTGCGTCGTCCGGAAGCAGGCATCGTGCGTGTCTATCAGACCGACCAAGGCCTGCTGATCGCCACGCTTGCCCCCGGCAGTCCCGCCGAGCGAGCCGGGTTGCGCGGGCCTAAGGTCGTGCGGCAGCAGAAACGGCAAGGGCCGTTTGTCTATGAGTATAAAACGGTCGATCGATCGGCGGCCGACTTGATCGTTAGCGTCGACGGAAAGCCGGTCAAGACGGCCGATGATTTTCTCGACGCGGTCGAGAGCAAGCGCCCGGGCGAACAGGTGACGATCAGCGTGATCCGCGGCGGTCAGCAGCGGCAGGTCCCGCTGGTATTGGAAGCTGGGGAGTAAGGGCTCCTGGGTTGACGGCGGTCCCGAACTTCTGGCCGATGTTCGATAGCAAGGTTACTTCCTCTGCGCGACCACATCATGAGGGTGCGTTAGTGTCCGCAAGATAGGACATCATGCACCTAAAACCGGAAGAGCCGCTCTTTAATCGTTTTCTTTGATTCGTTGAAATAAAATGCCCTTGTCATCGGTCGGGCTGCCGGCGGCGATGAAATGGAACTGGTCTGCCCCGCCCGACTTGACCTGAGCGGCCATCGTGCCCTGATCCTTGCTCTCCAAGAGAATCGCATCGCCTGCGCTAGCCAGTGTGCCGGCCAAGGTGACGGCTGGCTTACCTTTCGGCGTTGCCTTCCAGGTGAACTGATTGTTCTCGTCGATGACCAATTCAAAAACCGCGCCATCTCGCTTGGCACGCCAGTTTCCGACTAGATCCGTTGTTGGGCCGGCCTCGGCGGGCGAGGAATCGGCGGGCGAGGAATCGGCGGGCGGCGCGGGCTTGGGGGCCTCCGCGGTTTGTTCCGTCGGGGGAGGTGCCAGCGAGTCGAGCATTCGCTTGGCAACCTGGTCGCTCGGCTGTGCCTTCACCACCCTCTTGAGCGAGCTCACCGCAGCGTCGTTGTATCCGGCAACCAGGTAGTGATAGGCAAGCACGAACTGGGCCGCGGCATCGCCCGGCTTCTGCCGACAGCGGGCCTCCAAGGCTCGCAACTGCTCGGTGTAGGCATTCATGTTGGAGTACAGACTGCTCATGGTCGTCCAGTCCATTCCGGGCGCAACAGCAAGCAGGTTATTGAGTACCGATGCAGCCCCGGTGTAGTCCCCCGTGGCAAACATGCACAGCGCGGCAACTTCGTGCATCACCGCGTCTTTTGGGGATTTCTGGATGGCTTGCCGGTCAAGCTGCAAAGCGTTGGGGTAGTCGCCACCCTTGAAAGCAGCCAGAGCCTGGTCGAAAAACTGATAGGCCTCAGTCGTCCGCGGAGACTCGGGAGCGGGAGCCGTGGCAGTAGCCTGTGGGTCGGAGGCCGAGTCGGCCGATGCGTCGGCGGTTGCGTCGGCGGTTGGTGTGTCGTAAGTGCTGACGGCAATGGGTTGCGAGTAGTTGTAGACAGGCGCAGCCGATTCGACGTAGTACGGATTCGAGTAGCTGGCCCCATAGTCATAACCCCAGGAGGGGAGCAAGGCATTCAGCCCCCAGGCCGTCGCACCGGCGATCATGGGGGCATACCAGTAGTTACCCCAGTTGCCGCTCCAGCAGCCGTGATACCAACCGTTGTGGTGACCGTTGATGCAGTGATTGTTCCAGTGATTGGCCCAGTTTCCATGCCCGCCGTCACCGAGACCCCAGCCGGGCCGGTTGTTGATATTGACGAAGTTATTGCCACCGCCGGGACGATGGTTGATGTTGCCGATGTTGATGTTACCGCTGGGACGATTGACCATGTTGTTGTTGCCGCCGATGATCGGGCGGTTGCCTCCACCGGGACGATTTCCGCCACCGATACCGGGTCGATCACCACCGGTACCCGGCCGGTTTCCACCAATCCCTGGCCGGTCGCCACCGCCTGGCCGATTTCCACCGGGTGCTGGGCGAGTTGCGACACCTGGTGCCGAGATTCCTGGCCGACTGACATTTCCTAGACTGGGCCGACCGGCAGGCGCATTTGGCCTTTGTGCAATTGCCGGTCGTGCGACCGGTTTGTTGGACGGTGTCGACGGTCTGGACACGCCCATCGAGGGTCGGGGTGTCGGCGTTGGGGCCGGTCGAGTGCTGGGTCTGCTGACTTGAGAAAGCGAAGGTCGCGATTGAGGCGCAGGTCGGGAAGCGGCTGCTTGCGGCCGGGAAACTTTTGGTGCAGGCCGTGGCGAGGGATGCGATGCGCTGGGGCCCATCGACGGACGTGCGCCGCCTCCGCCACCATGTCCGCCACCGCCGCCACGTGCGCCACCACCTCCGCCACGGCCATTGGCCGACATCGGAGCGATCATCGCGAGTAGACTTGCGAGTACAAAGGACGCCGGCAGGATGGTTTTCTTGCGTGTCATGGGAATTTCCTTCTCGATTCGCGTTCCTGGGACTGGACAGGCTTTACTCCGCCGGAGTGGGCGGCTTGCGGACGATCTTTACCTCGAAGTCCGGCTCGGCGGTCTTGCCGCGAATCCGATCGAAGCCCTTCATGGTATAGCTGTCCTTGTCTCGCGGCTCCAGGGTGATTGTTGCCGAGCCGGTCAGCCCGTCGGGCAGCACGGCGGTGGACTTGATCACCCAGCGGTTCTCGACTTGCGACCAAAGCCCTTCACCGTGGCCGCCATCCGAATCGAACACCCACGATTTAACCTTTTGCGTCAAGGGATCCCAGCCGATCCGTTGGCTGCTCTTCATGGCGGGCTTACCTTGGATCTTGGAATCAAAGTTGACGAGGAGGTAGTTTTTGTCCTCGGACCATTTGCAGGACATCTGCACGACCGCGTCGGAACCTTCGTCGACCCATTCACCCACGAGCCATGTCAGCGGCTTGAGCCGGTCGTGCGGCGAGAGCGAATCGTCGTCTTCCACCTCGCGACCCGACGCGATCTTCCACTCGCCTTGCTGCTTAATCATCACCAACGTATAGCGCGTGGCAGCGGTAGCCCGGTCGTCTTTCGTTGAAACCAAACGCTGCCCCTCTTCGATCGCTAGTGATGGACCGACCCTCCATACGGAGCTGGCGGTCATGGTCGAAGTTGCCCCAGGGAACTTTTCAATAAAACGAGCGAAGAGATCCTTGATCGCGGGGCTTCCCTTGTGGACATTTCCCGCGTCGTCGGTGAGTTCCGCTCCGCTGAAGAAGAGCGCGGCTGCTTGATCCGCGCTGCCGGCATTGAATGCCTTCACAAGACTCTGCGTAACTTGGCGGACTGCTCGCTCGTCGTTCGCCACCTCGCTCGCCGAGGCTGCCGTTGCAGTTGTCTCCTGGCCCCTTGCGAGAGTGGTTGCTAAAATGGCAATCATGGCTGCCAGGGCCTGAACCGTAATGCGTGACATGGTATCTCCTTTGTCTGCTCGCGATAACTTGTTTCTTGGATTGCTAAGCAACTCGTTTTTCGGCCCGTGTACCGCAACACGTCGTCGAACTACCTTGCGAAGCCTACGTATTCTACCCTGTAAATATCTTTGGGGTAGTGTGCCTAAGAGGAATACGGAACGGTAAGACGGACCGCTGGACGGCTACGCGATCAGTTGGCCTCCCGGGAACATGGTGGCTAGGCTGAAGGCCCTGAAACAGGGAGACAGGGTTACCATCAAGTTCCACACCGATGTCGAGCGGCATCGAATCGAAGCCCTTCAGGTACTCTCGCCCAAGCCCAGCGGTGGGGCCCCAGCCATGAGAAACGAGAAATAGGCGGCAAGCGGCATCGGCAGGCTGCCGTTCTTTACTTCGGTTCGCAGCACCTTGGGTCCACTTTGACCTTATTGAACGGGCGACTGACTAGCCTTCAGCAGCATCTCCAGCCCAATCTGCACCTCACTTCGGCAACCGCCGTCAGGCCCCAGCCTTCCCACACCCTCATCAGCGGGTGGGCCGGAAACGGGGCTACAATCGCAGGCCGCAAAGGTGCAATCAGGCTGGCCATCTATACGATCAAAATACTGCCTCGAAAACACGGGGCTTCACAGCCTTCTTCAACTGGCAACGGAAACACGTCGATTCCGGTGGCCACGCTGATTGGCCCAAAATACCGTGGCGGCCGTGCCGGTCAAAACGGGGAGCAACGGCGGGCTGAAGACGAGGGTGAATAAAGAGCCCAGCAAAAGTGGCGATTACCTGAATACACCGGCGGGTGGTGCAGGAAGCAAACGTGGCAGTGGATCATGGATTAGGCTGAAACTCGCCGCACCAGTCCGCCACGTGTGTTTCGGGCCACGATACTCGATAGACGACGGAACGGCCATCGCTGCCCAGTTGTGGATCTCTTGGCACCGGAGAATTCCCGCGACAAATGCCACGTTCGTCTTGCAGTAGCGGAAATCGCCAGGACGACCGCCCAGGCGATCAGCAGACGTTGAAGAGCGTGACCAGCAGCCAGTCTGGCGTTGCGAAGATGACCATGATTTGATCCCTTGTAAGCCAGTCTACATCTTCCAAGGCATGCGAGCAACATGCGGTCAAGCCAGGCCGGCAATCCTCTACTCATGGGGCATCACAACGTACAGGCGGATACCTCAATTCGCCTGATATTATTTTCGTAATATTATGGCTATCCGATCCCAGAAGCGACACAGCCGTATATGTCAGCGTCGCCAATACCAGATGCGCTGCCGACACCGATCCCCGCACCACCACAGCCGATGTCGCCGACCACGCCACCAGCAATAACGCCGCCGCCGCCAGCCACGCCCCCGCTGACACCGCCTACGCCACAGTCGATTCCCGCACCGCCAGATCAACAAACCACAGGCACCGCGTTTTAGTCGGGCCCGCTTCAGCGTGTGCCTGTCGTAGGCGGCTATCCATACCACAGGGCCATCTTGCTTTGAGACTGCTCCCGCTTATGCCAATAGCATGGATTATTACGGCCTGGTGTTGGAGGATCGCTGCAACATGCGTCGCAATACCTGGAGAAAGAAATAGCGGCGGCCCTGGTTCAGCATCGAACCGAATGTCAACCTCGTCTTGCCTTCCAGAGCCAGCATTCTGCCGGAGTTGCCCGGGCTCTGATAACTGGTCACGATCTCCTCGACGCGATTGACGTCATTCCATCGAAATCGCCTGCTCCATCCTATAGATCCGACGCCAGTAAATATCACACAATCGAAGCCATCGACACGGACCGTAACCTTGCCAATGACGACCATAAGCATGATGGAGCCGAAGAGCACTGTCCCAGCGACAAATGGGAGACCGAAGAGGGATCTGTAGAGGTCAAACTTGCCCTGGACGATTTGCGATCCGTAGATACCACCCAGAGAGAATCCTGACCACACGCACATGAAGGGTACCAGGAAGAATGCTATAGGATGCCGGGTAGTCCCGCCAAGTTCCCAACCGTTGGCTTCGATGCGAAACCAAGTCCCGCTCGGTGGCTCCGTCAGTTCGACATCGGTCTCATGTCCCTGAGCCACCAATTCGGATAGGGCAAATGCCTCATGGCATGTCGGGCACATTGCAACGTCCTTGGCGACATTGATTGAGTCTTGAGGGATCGCTTCTTTGCAATCGGGACATTCGACACGCATGGGGTACACCTCGGTCACGGGAAGTCGATGGAACCGGAAGAAACTCAGACTGCCTTTTGCTTTTGTTTGCGGCACACGGCGGATAGCAGCACGGTTTCAAGGGTTTCCGTAAATATGAGCTAGAGCCGTTTCAGTGTCAAGGAGGCCATGAAAGCCCTCCCTCAGGCCAGGATCGAAGGCCGTGTTCGCTATCTTGGACTTACGGGTCACCACGATCCGGCGATCTTGCTCACCGCGATGCAGGAATTCGACTTCAATACCGTGCTGATTCCCCTCAATGCGGCCGATATTCTCCGCCTGTCGTTCCGCGATACCGTACTGCTGGAAGCTGCCCGCCGTAACATGGGCATAATCGGCATGAAGAGCACGACCCAGGGCATCTTGCTGAAGAACGGCACAGTGACGATGGCGGAAGGGATGAGAATGCCAGAAATGGGGTATCCCCTTGGCTGGCGTGACCACTATATGTTGTGGTCGTGCGGCT
>JBAWVO010000294.1:0-8077 GCA_037147235.1 Planctomycetota bacterium
CCGATGGGGCAGTTGACCTGAGCGCAGACAGGTCAATTTATAAAAACGCCAAAGCCGCCAGCGCATCTTGCCGCTCAAAACGCCAACTAGCGTGTTTGAGCATCTATCGACGGCATCTTCACCCCCTTTTTACTCTGGAGGTTCGTTCAATGGTCTGCTGTATTTCTTCCGATTCCGATTCCGATTCTCCCGATCCCCGTCCCCGCTTCTCCGTCGCGAAGTGCAAAGCCGTCTACAAAAAGATGATGCCTTCGATCAAAAAGCACGCACGCGGTGCCTTCCGGTATCTCAGGCCCGAAGAGAAGGAAGAGTGCGTGCAAAACGTGCTCGCCAACACCTGGGCCGCGCTGGTCGGATTGGCACGTCGCGGCAGGCTCGACAGGGCGTTTCCGTCTGTCCTGGCAAAGTTTGCTGAAAAGCAAACTCGTGATCACCGCATCGTCGGCGGCCACTTGGCAGTAAAAGACGTGCTCAGCCCTTACTGCCAAGCGAAAAAGCACGTGCGTGTGGCGAGGTTAGACAGGTACGACCACGTTAACGAGTGCTGGAATAACCCCGAAGAGAGCTGCAGTGATCTGCTCGCGGAGAGTCGAAACACCACGCCCGCTGACCTTGCCGCCAGCCGCATCGACTTCGGCACTTGGCTCAAACTGCTTCCGTACCGTCAGAGGCGGATTGCTAAATTTCTGTCGGTGGGCAATCGCACGGCTGATACCGCTAAGAAGTTCAAGGTGTCCGCCGGTCGCATCTCTCAGATTCGCAAAGAGCTTGCCGACAACTGGAGCAAGTTCATTGGCGACGAGCCTGGCCCTGCCATCGCGGCCTGATTCCCTTATTTCTGGCGGGCCATCATGCCGGCCCATAGCCCAGCCCTGGCAGCTTCCTTTCCTGCCAGGCTGGGCTTTCTTCTGTCCCGCCACACCTCTGGAGTATTTTATGAAGTCCGTATTCTATCGCGTTTTCACGGTTGCGGTCGAGTTGATTGCTGGGCTGACGGCGGTTGTCATAATCGCGATCCTCACACTACCTGACATCTTCTGCATCGCGCTGCTTCATGCGCCACGGAAGATTCTCACCATCCTCTCACTGTTGGCGGCCCTCTCAGGTTTCTCGGCTTTCATTGGCTGTTCAAAGACCCCGTCGCCAGAGCCGCCTCGCGTGGTTCACTGGAAAGGCCAGGACAGCGGCTATGAAGATGAAACCACGGTGCAACCAAGCGACAATGTCCGCAGTCCCGACAAGCACTAATACGAAGGGAACCCCATGCGAATGATGACCGTCCTGTTACCCGTATTTTTGACTGCCGCAACATTCGCGGTTTTCATCTTGCCCAATCAACTTCCAAGTACCATGCGAACTACGACCGTTTTATTACTGGTCCTTCTGACCACTGCCACTTCTGCGATCTTCGTTATTCCGCGGTTCCTTCCATCTGCCGCACCAGCATCCGTCGTGATCCACTCAGAAGGTCCGACCATCGAGAAGCTGGAGAGGCTGTCGCAACTTGTCACCATGCGAGTCCAGGTAGCAGACATCCTCGTTGCCGAAGGAAATGGGTGCCGCGGTAGCTGGCTCATCAAGGGCGATGCCTTGCTCGCAGTCAATCTGGGCCAGGCCAAGATCACCGACAAGCACGACGACACCAAGCAGGCGACTATAATCCTGCCGCTGCCTGAAGTGTTACAACCGCGTGTGGATCATTCGAGAACCCGTACCTGGAGCGTGGAACGCGTGACGTGGCTGCCATGGAACGCCGATCAAGACAGCCTACGCGATGCCGTGTACGCCGAAGGCCAAAAACTCGTGGCTCACACAGCCGCCAGCGCCGAGAATGTCCAGGCCGCCAAGTTGACCGCGGAGACCGTGCTCAAGGCGCTGTACGCCGAGGTCGGTTGGCAAATCAGCGTGACGTGGGCCTCGCCCGAAGCCCAGAAGGCCGCGCCGGCAGCGAAGTAACGAATCACCACAACCAACAACCATCAGCAAAGAGAACTATTCAATGCCCCTAAAACTCAACCTCTCTATCAGTAAGAAACTTGGTCAGCCGGACTTTGGCAGCCTCGGCGCTTCATGCAGTGTCGAAGTCGAATTGCCGCACAGCGTCATCGACGACTTGGATGCGTTCCACCGCCATGCCCGGAATGTCTATGTCGCCGCGACTCAGGCAGTCAACGACGAACTGGCCCGCCATGCGGGTAACACGGCTGCGTCGAATGGCCATGCTGCCGCCAGCAACGGTCATGCCGCAGCGCACAACGGCAACGGCCATACGAATAACCATACGAACGGTAATGGCCACGCCACGAATGGCAACGGCCGCACTGCCGCGAACGCATCCGAAAAGCAGCTTGAGTATGCCCGGCAACTCGCCAGGGGCATCCAGGGCCTCGGCATTCGTCGCCTGGAAACTTTAGCCACCAAGATGTTCAGCAAGTCGCTTGTGGCCCTCACGACCTTGGATGCTTCGGGATTGATCGACACGCTGAAATCGATCAAGGCCGGCGAGATCGACATCAACGCCGTACTGGGAGCGGCAGCATGAGTGCCCGTGATGTGCTTCAATAATTACACCTGATACCTGCCGCCCTGATGGGCGGCAGGCGGTCGGGCTTCTTTTTTAGCTCTGACTTGCTTCTCGCGGCGATCTTCGTCGACGCCACGCGTAGCCCAGCAGCCCAATGGCACTGTTCCCGCGTTAAGCTAGATCAAGCTGCCTTGCGTGTCGCGTTCGCTTGGGATACGTATGAAGGGAATGACAAGATTGCCGGAGCATCGTCTTGTGGTTGATCGAAAGTTGGTTTCGCAGATATTCTCGATTTACGTCGCCGCCATCCATATCCCAGGATCCCGATGGCACCGATGCCAAGCAAGGCAAGGGCAGAAGGCTCTGGCACCACGCTAATCATCCCGGTTGTGTACAGATTGCTCGTATCCCAACGCAAACCATTCGGCAACGGAGCGAGCAATAAGCTACTGAAGTGTCCAGTCGTCGTGCCATTGATGATGTCGAAAGTCTGGCCCAATGTTGGCACAAATTTGTTAATCAAGTCGAGTTCCAATGTCCCGTCCAACATGCCAGCCTCCGATAGATTCAAGACATCGTATTGGCTGCCAGCAGACAGACCACCCACCTCCATGAGCAACGTGCTAGACGGGGTAAGAGAAAGATATTCCAAGTTCACCGATGCAGGACTCAGGCCAGGAGAATAGGTTCCAGCAAAAGAAACCGACCCGCTGTAGGTTCCGACACCTTTGATAAATCCAGTCAAGGTTAGTTTGCCGTCATTCGCATAGACGCTGCCGTTGATGATCGTCGCTTTGGCCAGTAAATTGGGGCTTTCCACGACACCGTTGCCGACAATACTATGGGCGAAGTCGAGCGATAGGCCATTGGCAACGGACAGCGTGCCGCCCGCCAAAGTTGTCAGTGAACCGAGTGACGCTTGGTTTTTGGAATGGATCGTGACTGCGTGCGAGCCAACGAGCAGCCGCCCATCGCTGAAGAAACCGTCGTAGGAGTTACTATCGCCCAAGACCAGATTGTCCGTGGCTTCGATGGTTGAGCCGATGCCCGCTGCCACTGCACCGTTGACTGTGCCTGAGCCTGAGAGGACACAACCCGCTGCGAGCGAGATGCCGTTGAGGGCATTTAATGTTCCGCCACTGAGGGTCGTTGAGATGCCGAGATTGGCGAACTGCTTGCTGCCCAAGATGACCGTATTGTTGCCGACGGTCAGTGTTCCGGCATGGCTAAATCCCGTGTAGGAATTGCTGTCGCCGAGAGAGAAGTTGCCTGTGGCCGTGATCGAAGAGCCGATGCTGCCTGCGATGCTGCTGTTGACGCTTCCAGAACCAGTCAGTGTCGCTCCGCCTGCAATCAAAACATTGCCACCAGTCAGCTTGCCCGTTACATTGAGCGTGCCTTGATTGATCGTTGTTCCGCCGGTGTAAGTGTTCGAGCCTGACAGCGTAATCGTGCCGCTGCCACTCTTGGTCAGCCCAACGCTGCCCGCAAGATTTGCCGAGATGATGCCTGCCTGAGCGTCGTAAGCTGTACCCGTCGCCGTAATCATCCCGTTCTGCACGCCTCCGCCTCGGAAAGAGACAGCCGCAGAGGTCGTTTGGTTTAATCCGCCAAGATCGAGAACGCCACCGGTAACGGCAATCGGGCTAGCAGGCGAGAGCGAGGCCGAGAGCGAGAGCGTTCCGCTTGTAATGCTCGTGCCGCCAGAATAGGTGTTGTTCGCACTGAGCGTCTGCAGACCGTTACCAACTTTCACCAAGGCCCCGTTTCCGCTGATTACACCCGTATAGGTTGCATCCATCGAATTGTCGCTCCCAACTGTCAGCGTATTGCCGCCCAAATTGATTGGAGCATTGCCGTTCATGGAGCCAGCAACGAGGTTAAAAGCGCTGAGGTTGATACTCCCTGGAGAATTCAACTGCATCCGACTGGTCACTGTCGTTTGATCGACCAGCGTGAATGCTTGGGAACTCGTGATCGTACCGTAGGTCTGAAGGGTGTAGATATCAACCACGCTGCTATCTGTGTTGCTGTTATACCCACCCGCAAAAAATACTTTATTGCCCGCCGAAGTCTCTGCTATGCCGGAGCGTACCAGCGACAGGCTTGCGATAGACCATGTGTTCGTGGACGCGTTGTAGATGTCCACCCTATAGCCGTTGGTGAAGAAGGCCAGAACTCCCGACGAGGTCGCCACCGAGGCTGCCATCGTCGGAGAGAATCCGACAGGGCAATACGCCGCAATGGCCGTGTTCGTGGATGTGTTGTAAACGTCTAGCATGCCGCTAGTGGCAAAAAAGACTTGGTTGCCTGCCGAGGTCGCTACCGTTGGGGTAAGTGCCCCAGGGAGGTTCACGGAGGACCATGTGTTCGTGGACGTGTTGTAAATATCCACGATATTACTGATTGCCCCTCCTCCGCTGCCGACATAGCCACCACCAAAGAAGACATTGTCGCCCGCCGAAGAAATCGCCACTGAAGTCCCATATGCCCGTGGCAAGGTCGCTGTAGCCCATGTGTTCGTGGATGTATTGTAGATGTCGAGAATGTTACTGGGGGACCAAGAACTGAAGGGCGTGTTACTAAAACCGGCAAAGAAGATCTTGCCCCCCGCCGAGGATGCCACAAGAGTACCGCCCGCATGCGGCAGAGTTGCAGCAGACCATGTGTTTGTGGATGTGTTGTAGACGTCGACAACATTGCTAGGGTTGCCGTTGTTGATAAGTGTCCCGCCGCCAAATAGAACCTCATTCCCTGCCGAGGCGGCTGCCGGAAAGGATCGGGACACCGAAAGCGTAGCTGCGGTCCAGGTATTCGTCGACGTATTGTAGATGTCGACCACGTTACTTTTTGTACCCGCCCAGTTCCCGCCACCACCGAAAAAGACCTGATTGCCCGCTGAGGTCGCCGCAAGGTTATAGCGTGCCTGCGAAAGGTTTGCGGTGGACCACAATGGCGTCCAATCGTCCGCAGAAGCGTTGTTGTGCCAAAGCCCGGCCAACGAAGTCACTGTGAACACTAGGATAAACCTTCTCATCTCAAAGCCCTTTCTGCAAATGGTGAAACCTTCGGGTAAGTCGATCTGGCGTTTCGTCTTCACTTTTGCCAGACGTAATCGCTAGCTATGCGAAACGAAAAAAGGGCGCCGTCCGATGCCGCCCGCACCGCCCCGACTAAAGGGCACAGCAAAACAGCATGGCCGACGCCCCGTTCTCACGGGGCGTGCGGTCCAGAGGCTGCTTTTGCTGTTCAAGAGCTTTCGCTCAGGTTAGTCGTTTGGTGCGAAGCAGTTTGGACGCTCGCGCGTCGATCAATTGTCTTCAACGGCCGTCAAGCGGCCTTCTTATCTTTCCATGCGTCTCCATTAAATCTTCAACTTGGCCCGGCCGGCGCAACATCGCACGGGCCGGGACCAACTATTAGTCTATTACGCACTGGCGGGGTGCTGCAAGTAGGGCGGCAAAATTATCTACAGCCCGGCCAGATGATCGAGGGCGGCATTCTGTGGCCGGCATAGAGCTTTCGGGTGGGAGTGAGGCTGGCGGGAGATGCGGGGCTGGCCGGCGCATTGGCCGCCGGCTGTGTTGGACTACCCCAACGGCACCACGGTCGCCCGCCTTTATGAATCAGGCTGCCCTTCGTGCCACGTTCGCGCGGTGCGAGGGGAAGGCTAGGATGGGCGGTGTATTGTCTTGATCGTCGCTGGAAACGATTTCGCTGGTGGCAAACAAAGAACGCTTCTGTCTTCGTCGCCATCCATATCCGCGAAGTGGTAACGCCCCGAACCATATCTCTGCCCGGAGGTCTGGCCCGGTCTTGCCGTGGCCCAGGTGGCTCCCGTGCCCGTGAAAACGCTGTTTGCCGTCGCAACCAACCGACCAGACACGAATTCTGGCCGAAATCCTGCAAACACACCCCACCGTGTTATTGTGTACCCCCCGCCGAAAATAATACTTGCCCATCCCCTTGCCGCGACCGTATACACCGGAGTTCAGGGGGGGTAGAGTATAAGGTCGGTGGTCTGCGGAAAATGAACGCTTGGTGATGTCGCTGGTAGAACGGCGTTCTTTTCCCGCCGACTGCCGCAAGAACCCCATGAACGATCATCGTTGACCAACCGGGAAGTTGCTGCTGCCCTGTCACTTGGATAGACCATTCTTCTCGGGTCTTGAGCGATCTTCCGTTTGGCGTCGCTGGCTGAGTGGCGTTGGATGTGGATACGAAAGACCGAAACCCCTGTTTTGAGGAGACGAAAATGTTTAGCAAGTTTTCCATGAGAAGCAGTTGCAAGTTGGCGTGTTTGACCATTTCGGTCGCCGCACACGGCGACCAGTTTAATGAGTGCCGTGGGCAGCGGAGGCCGGGAGGCATGAGAGATGATCCAGGATTCGCAACGGAGAAACAGCACGTCGCGAATTACCGCTCGATGTTTCAGCACATCTTTACTGTAATCCTGCTTCTGCTGCTGGCTCCGTATCTTGCTCAAGTGGCCCGTGCGGCACCTGTTTTTACAGGCGATGTGTATCCGAGCCTTGATCCGCTCGCTTGGGACTCCAGCACGGTTGGCTTTATCGGCAAGTATTCTGACGGAACAGCTACTGTAGCTAGCGGGGGTATTTTGCAGAGCAATACTGCAACCCTGGGACACTTTTTTTACTCCTCCGGCACGGCAACGGTTACCGGTGCCGGATCGAAGTGGACTAATGGCAGCGATCTCTACGTCGGCAACGGTGGCACCGGCACACTGAACATTGAGGCGGGCGGGCTGGTTAGCAATAGTGCCGGCTACCTGGGGTACAACACCGGATCCATTGGTACGGCAACGGTTACCGGCAGCGGATCGAAGTGGACTAATGGCAGCGATCTCTACGTCGGCAACGGTGGCACCGGCACACTGAACATTGAGGCGGGCGGGCTGGTTAGCAATAGTGCCGGCTACCTGGGGTACAACACCGGATCCATTGGTACGGCAACGGTTACCGGCAGCGGATCGAAGTGGACCAATCGCGGCTCTCTCTACGTTGGCAGTTCAGGCACCGGCACTCTGAGAATTGAGGCGGGCGGGCAGGTTAGCAATAGCGCCGGCTTTCTGGGCACCGGCACGGCAACGGTTACCGGCAGTGGCTCAAAGTGGACTAATGGCAGCGATCTCTACGTCGGCTACTATGGCAACGGCACTCTGAGAATTGAGGCGGGCGGGCTGGTCAGTAATAGCACCGGCTACCTGGGTTACAACACCGGCTTCATTGGTACGGCAACGGTTACCGGCAGTGGCTCAAAGTGGACTAATGGCAGCGATCTCTACGTCGGCTACTATGGCAACGGCACGCTGAGAATTGAGGCGGGCGGACTGGTCAGCAATACCATCGGCTACCTGGGTTACGGCGGCACCGGCACGGCAACCGTTACTGGCCCCGGCTCGACTTGGATCAATAACAGCGAACTCCGTGTTGGCAACTCCGGCAGCGGCACGCTGAGAATTGAGGCGGGCGGGCAGGTTAGCGATACCTACGGCATCCTGGGGTATAGTACTGGTGGAGGCACGGCAACCGT
>JBAWVO010000295.1:0-7998 GCA_037147235.1 Planctomycetota bacterium
CGCTGACAACGGCCTTTTCCGGCTTGGCCTTTTGCAATTCGCCCTTGAACTTATCCCAAGAGAGATAGTCCTTCCAGCCATCTGCCGAAGCTCCCGCAGCGGCAAAACGCTCATCGAGAGCAGCGACCGCGGCCTTGGCCTGGGTCAGCGCATCTTGAACGTCGGCCTCAGTCAGCGTACGGAACTGCGGGGTGGGGACCGCCGCGACATTCGCCGCTGGAGGGGGTAATTGTCCCGAAACAAGGTTCTGGGATCCGAGGGTAGCAAAAATAGCTACCACACCAAGACTACTCAATTTCAGATCAAACATGGTCTAGCTCCTTCTGGTGGGTTGATTTCCGTCTATGCACATTACCTGCCTATCTTTCCTGGCCTTTTTAATCTTTTTACCCTGAAAAATCGGCACAGGCAGTTGCTTTCCCCTACTTTATCAGTTAAACCATAGGTACACAATCCGAGTCTCGCGTGAATTATTCACATTCGCACCTTGAGATGAAAGAGTCAAAAAAAACGGAGAGAAAAATTAATGGCTCTTCCGGTTCTGGGTGCGGAACGCGAAAAATTGTAGGGTGGGGAGAGCGCAGCGAGCCCCACCAATTCCGTTGCGGTCCGCTTTTGGTGGGGCTTGTTTCACTCTCCCCACCCTACTTCTGCACCTAATAAAACCGGAAGAGCCGTAAAAACTAATGAGCAAAGCACGCCCCCCCCTTCTTGTTTCAATAGTCTGGATTCTTTGTTGCCCTCTGGTCCTCGCGGGCGAGCAGGGAGCGCAGTCCGTCGAAGTTTCCTGGGAAACCGACTACCTCCATGCGATGGATGCCGCCAACCAGCAGCGGAAGATGCTCTTGGTTTTCTTCCACAACCCCGATGATCCGCAATCGCAACGACTCCAGCGCGAGACCTTGAATAACCCGGAAGTGCAGCAGAAGTTGCGGGAGGAGTTGGTCTGCCTCCGCTTGCCACAAGATGCCAAGGTCACCTTGGAGGGCAAGGAGGTCGTTTTATTGCAGCATACAACGCTGGTCGAAATGTTGGGCCGGCCGGGCATGGCGATCGTCGATTTCGTCCATGCCGATCCCAAGCTGCACGGCTACATCGTCAGTGTCTTCCCTTTGACGGGCAGCATGTTTTACGGTCCAAAGGAGATGAAGGTGATTCTCGATTTGCCTTCCGGCACTTTGACGCAGCGGACCCTAATCTATGCCGTACGAACTCATCCCGAGAAGCCTGCTAGTGCCCTTGGCTGTCCGGATGAACGCCTGCTCATGGAGACCGAGAGCCACTCACAATATCAGGCCAGCATCCGTCTTCAGGGCCATCACGGCTGGGGCGGGCGATTTCCGCGGATAGCCGCCATGCTAGGCGGTTCGCCGCGGGAGGTCTGTGCCGAGAGTTGGCCGGGGCAGAATCTGGTCGAGTCGGCCATTGAGTGTGTTCGCTGTTGGCGGATGTCTTCCGGCCACTGGAGCGCGGTCCAGTCTCGCAATCGGGCCTTTGGCTATGACATGAAACTTGGCACCAACGGCATCTGGTATGCCACCGGCATCTTTGCGGCGGACTAAAGAGTCCCCACGATCTGGACAATCCTGCGGGCCACATCGAGTGCATGCCGGGCATCGTCTTCGTCGGCGGATTGCCCCTTGTGGATGATGGCGTTCCGCTTGTCATAGCTGGCGGACAGGGTGCCCCAAAAACCTTCGGGTTCGTCAAACAGCGAACGTCCCGCAACCATCCGCAACCCGCTGGTCATCTTGTGGCGGAGACCGAAGTCGAAACCTTTCAGAAAATCCCTTGTCCCCACCCACTCTCCCGCGAGGCTCCCGTCCACAAGCGAACTGAACTTCCGGACAAAAGAGGAATCGATGACGGACCAGCACAGGAGTACCGCTTCACGGAATCGACCGACGTTCATGGCATGTTCACCATCCAAGAGTGTTAGATCGGCGACGTCGGGTTCGTTGCCTGTGGCGAACATGCCCCGGACCGCCGAACCCAACTCTCCCACGCTGGCGAAGGCGGGCATCGGCAGTTGGTTTCGTTCATACTCTAAAACCGGGATCGACCATGGGGTGCCAGTACCGTCGATCATAAACCGGAATGGACTGAGCTGCGCCCGTGTGACTTCGAGAACCGCCGGTCGTGAGGCCAATTGACGATACCAGCGGAGAAGGCGGTTCGTGTGGCGTAAAAGACTTCTTGCCTGCTGAGACGCAATCTTCGCGGCAGCCTCTCCCAAGACACCATCGGCTGCATCAAAGCAAGACGATACGCTCGTCCGGATGAGAGCAGGTTGGCCTTCCGGAGAAAGATCGACTCGGACCTCCAGATGGATACTCTCGCCTGTTGGCGAAGCCACATACTCCCCGTCCGGAACGGCAAGATGGTGGGGCAAAGTAATGGTGACGCGTATCGCCGTCATGATTTCCTTTCTGATAACGGAATCATTCCGTCACGACCGACTCATTCCGCATAGACAATGCGGAGCCTCGTTTCAAATCCGTACTTTCGGGCGTAGTCGTGCAATTCTCCCAGGTACGGGTCCGTGATCTCGTCAACTTCCATGCCCATCGGCATGGAAACGTGCGCGATCAGCCAACCATCCTGTTCAAACAGGTGGGCAGTAACTTGGCCACTCTCGCTCCGAAACGTGCCGCGGTAATTCCCAAAGAACCCTTCCAGCCCTTCGGCGACAACGGTATCGTTTTCAAAATGCATATTGAGATTCCTTTGCGATAGTGCCTGGACCCACAACGGCTGCTCAGGCAAGAGTCAATTCTACTTGAACCTGCCAGCGTTGCCAATGGCGTTGCCAAAGGCCTTGAACTCGCCTCGGGAATCAAGACCATATCCAGACTCACGTCGTTCCTTCCGCCGAAGCCATTGGCGGGGATCAGGAAATCGGCATGAAGAACGATGAGAGTTCGATGAGTGGGATTGCAGTGCATGAGGTCGCAAAAAACTAGAACGGGCCACCGTAATTGGTGGCCCGCTTGATTGCGGCAGTGCGGGGCTTAGTCTGGCTTGCGGCGTCGCCAACGGAAGCCTAGCAGCCGAGGGCGGCGGTGGCGAGGAGGGCGAAGGTGGAGGGTTCGGGGACTGTTTGAGCGATAACCCAAGTAGACTCGCGGTTCATTTGTGGACTAACGGTAAACCAACCTTTGCTTCCATACGGATCGCCATTCGCTCCTAGTCCCGCTGCATACCAGATACCAGGCGACCCATTGATCCACTCAAGATACGCCACATGGTTCACATCCGGGTCGTAATTGAAACTCAGTAGGCCGTTCGTTTCAGCAAGGAGGAGTTGAGTAGGTGTTGCACTGAGACCGCTAAGCTGAGCTATAAAGAAGTATAGGAATTTTAATTTCCACCAGCCAGTATAAACCATAGAAACTGGTGACTAAAGGGTGTGCAGGCGGAGGGAATTAGAAGGTTGCCTTGAATGTGCCTATATTCACGTACTTCTTTTCCATCCGCCCCGCCCTACGAACCACAGGACATGCAGATCGCGAGGCTGCGGTCGAAGCGGCAGCGGGTACTAGCTCGCCGCTAGTCGGCGATGGCTTTACGGATTCGTTCCATCGTGCTCCTGGGCATCCGTTTAGCGACTTCCGCTTTCAGCCAAGCACCATCCACGGCCTCAAGCACCAAAAATGTGCGAGGGGCACCGCCGGTCTTAAATTGCTGAGTTCCCGTTACTGCAAATACGTGATCGAGCAAAAGCTTTTTCCCATCAGCAAGATTAGCCGTCGGCATCTTCAAAACGAACCCCTTGATTATGCGGTGAAGTTCACCTCGGGCGTCGTAAAACTGCTCTTCAAACTTCACCAGCATTTCATTCTCATTGATGATGTTCGCGACGGTCGTGTCGAGCCGCGGAAAGCCTTCGAAGCGAGAGCTTTTCACTGCGCCAACATTGCCAACAGCAGCTTTTTCGAGGCACGACTGAGGCAGCGGAAGTTTGCCGGGAACCATCAAGGCGGGTGCCACGAAAGAGCCATCCTTGATTGACTTTAGCTCACCCTTTATGCCCACATCATATTCTTTGAGATACTCAGCGAGCAACTGATCGGCTTCCTGGAGGCAGGCTGCGGCAGCACGTTCCCTTATGTCATTTGTATTTTTGAAATTCGTCGCATCCTGGGCGATGGCCAAATTCACGACCATCAACGCGGAAAAAAGATTCAAAAAAAATACCTTCATTTTATGTCCTGTAGTCGTTCACGGCGTTCTTAGTATTGTCGCACCTACCGAACGCCACGGCGGTAGGCCAACATAACTTCTTTGATTTTGATCTACGGAAGCAGCCCTGTCAACGCATCGCTGTCAACTACTCCCCATCCCCCACCAATGATAAAGAGATAATCCAGTTTCGCGTCTCGATCGATCGCCGGACACCAAACCCAACGGTTGTGTTAAACAATCCGGCCGCGGCATCCAGGGAGTCTGAGAGTACGGATAAATCGCTGTTCGATGCCCACTCGGCGTGGGGGGGATCGTATTCTCTGTTTTTGGCAAATACGCAGGAGAGCCCAAGAGACGTGACGAAAAACCTTTTGTGGTAACGGGATATAAGGACAACGCCGAGTGGATTTCGCCACGGCGTTTTACGCCAAGCGTTAGGCCGGTTAAGGCTCTCGGGTTTGGAGCAAGGCTCAAAATGGCCCTGGTTAGCCTGTGCCGTACCTGTGCCGTGCCGTACCTGTGCCGCACTTGCCGTCCACTTCGGCAATGGCTACACTTGTGAAAGTGTAAATTGGGTCCGTAGGCAAGTTAGGCTTGTTGCGAAAGGAGTTACCCCGTGGGAGCCATTGCTGACGCAGTCGTAGCTTATGCCCAGCCGTTGTTTGATCAGACCGGCGGGGCCATCGACAAAATGAACCACGCGATGGTTATCGCTCAGATGTGCTGGAACCTTGCGCTCTTGCCAGGCGACAAGCAGGATGCAGCAATCGACGAGTTGAAGCCTGCATTGGAGATGACGGATGGGGATTTCGCCGAATTTCGGCGGCACATCATTCTTCCAATGATCCAGCGTCATCGCGAGATGTTCCCGGGAATGCATGTGCGCTCAAAGCAAACATCCAACATGGTCGGTGTCGTGTCTTCACCAACAAAGAAATACCCAGGAACGGGTCGCAATGCTCCCTGTCCGTGCGGGAGTAGACGCAAATACAAACTGTGTTGTGGCGTGCGGAAATGATCTAATTAGTGAAGCGTTGGTCGCGACGGGCCGACGGTGACGCGGGAATATCGGGCGTTGGCCTCGCGAGCGCGAGCGTCATAAGCTCTGAGCAGAAACAAACCCAGTTCGTTGAGGTCGCCCGAGAAGAGAACGGTCACGGACCGGAGTGCTGAAAGAAATATCTTGCGTCCCATCTCCGGGTTCACCGTCCTTATCGCGTTTTCTGTGCCGCACAGCGACCGCACCAGTAGTCGTCTCCCTTGATCGAGTACCCTCCGTGCCAAGTCGGATTACGGAGCCGCATTCGGAGCCATCCGGTCGACCGGAGGTCTTACGAAGACGTTCGGTTGCGCAGTCGGTTTTGCAGATTGGTGGTCAGCGATTCAAGCTGGGCAAGGTCCAATGCTCGTAGCTCCTGCTCCTCGCTGACAGGCGTACAGAGTATTGCCTGAAGCGACACGGTTCTCCGCGATACCAAACGTCCGTTTGAACGCAAAATCATTCGTGGGGCGAATTCCAAGCGGCATAAGGGTTCCCGGAAGAAAGAGGACGCAGTTCAAGTTTCGAGCCAGACGGGTGCCAGTATACCAGAATTAGTGCCTGGCGAAAGTTGTGGCCGGTCTCCCGACCGAGCCTGGTCGGTGGTCGGCCTTGATCGATGCTTCACCCACCCTACGGCGAGCCAGCAGTTTTTGGGACTTCAATTTATGTTGCCCACAGACTTGCAAGGTCATGGATGCTAGAACAGTTTTCCCGCGATGAGCGCGCAGGGGAACCAATACGCAAACCCGGGAATGCAGAAAAGTGCAGCGGTTCCCCAATAGCTCCAAGGTGGCCGTCCACGGATTTGCAAGAATGCGACTGAGGCAACGACCAAGAAGGCATACCCAATCGCCAACCATGAATGGGAATCAACCCAATCAATGAGGGCCATGGCTCGCAAAGTCTTGCCGTTCATCACCAGAAATCGCCGGTTGCAGATTTCCATTGCCAGCCGTGCCAGATAATGACTGAATAAGCACAAGGCGAAGAACACGGCCATGCAGACATAAATCGCCGCGTGCTTGTTGATTTTTCTGGAAATCACTTCGCTCTTCATGACCCGTCACGACAGACTGCCAAGAGTACTTTGGGTAGTTGTTTAGGCTCTCCGCCGGGTTTGCGGATAATTGTCCCGCCTGCCCAAGAGGTTGTGGTTGAACTAGGCAGGCGAGACGCCCGCACCACAAACTTGGCGGAGAGCCGTTGTTCAGTTCCCGGGGCCGTCCAGACTCTCGGCCAGCTTGCCGAGTGCCTCGGTCTCGATCTGCCGCACGCGCTCGCGAGTCAGGCCGAGGCTCTCGCCGATTTCTTTCAATGTTTTCGGTTCGTGTCCATCGATTCCAAACCGCATGCGAAGGATGGTCGCCTCCCGCGTATCCATCGTTTCCAACTGCTGCATGACTTGGACCAGGTTATCGCTCTCGACCATCTCCGCTTCCGGGGTGCGGATTCGCTCGTCCGGGACCATCTCGCCCAAGGACCAGCCGGCGTCGGCCTGATCGGTCTGCGGTGTGAGATTGTAAATGTGGATGGCCTTCTTGATGATCGGCAGCTTCTTGCTCGCCAGGCCGAGTACACGGGCGATCTCTTCAGGCGTGGGGGTGCGGCCTAGCTCTTCGGCCAAGCGGGTCGTCGCACGTCGCCACTTCGAGAGCAGTTCGACCATGTAGGCCGGAATACGGATCGTCTTCGCCGTATTGATCAAGGCCCGCTTGATCGACTGCTTGATCCAATAACTGGCATAGGTCGAGAACCGCGTGCCAATGGCGGGGTCGAAGCCTTCCACGGCGCGAAGCAAACCCAAGTTTCCTTCTTCGATGAGATCCTGAAGGCCAAGTCCCTTGCCGGTATAGCCACGGGCGATATTGACGACGAGGCGCAAGTTGGCGCGAACCATGCGATCCCGTGCCTGCACATCGCCGCCGCCAATGGCCACGGCCAAGTCGTGCTCATCGTCGGCCGAAAGCAACGAGGTTTCGTTGATCTCCCGTAGGTAGGTTTCCAGGGGAGACTGCACAGAGGCGAGTGGGCGGCGGCGTGTTTTCGGCATGACGGCAGTTTCTTCGCGGGTGGCAAGCACTGAACAGACAAATCATCGACGATGCCGAAGGAGTTTCTCCAAGGAAGCGTAAAGTTGATGAACTAGAGGGGAAATAGGCGTAAACACGACGGTAACGAATAGAACGACCCCGCCGGTCGTAACCGACGGGGTCGCGGTAAAATCGGAATAAAGGATCGACGTGAGTATTATATCAGACCAACCGATTGCCCGCTCGGCGACGAACCAGATCTCGAAGTGCTGCTTCCATTAAGAGTTGGAGCGTTTGGCAATCGTGGCGCGGGCTCGTAATTGCAGGACCGCGATCAGATCGACGGCCTCGACGTACTCCTTGTACTCAGCACGCTCGACGTCCGAGAGCTGTCCTTCGTTGGCCTTGTCCGCCAACTCTTCGATTCTCGCCTGGATCGTTGGATCCGGAGGCAAAGAGATCAACCGCTCGGCCACTTCCAGCGTAAAACACTGTGTGACCGGCTCCAATAGACGCTCGAGATAGGACGTTTCCACGGATACCATACAACCAAGTATACTACGTAGGCGCCCTGTTGGAAAGATCAACAAGGGCCCGTTCACCCTCTGCCGAAGAACTCACCGCCAAAATCGAAGCCGCCGACACGGAACAAGAATCCGGCGTTTGGTTGATTCTGCTCAATTTTTCCTGGTGTCCTAGTCGGATTGCACGGCCGGAAGGGTTAACCATTCCCTGAGGGTC
>JBAWVO010000296.1:0-7973 GCA_037147235.1 Planctomycetota bacterium
CCCTCAAACAAGCCGCTTAAATCAGCACCTCCGGGAATCATGCAAAGCTATTTAGTCACCATCGCCTGATCCAACGAACGGGAAGACCGTTTTGTATCGTTGTCGTCCTTGCTTTTTGGCGGACAGGTCACTTCATTGACCACGGCCTGGAAAAGCCGCTTCTGTCGGGGGGTGAATCGCTTACAGACGGCGTAGTCGCCCAAATAGATCGGCAGGTACACGTCCTGCACCTGCTGCTGCTTACGAAGGCCCTTTAATTCCTTGCCGGTCGGAAACTTATACACCAGCCCGCCGTCGTTCCGGACGGCAAACTGCTCAAGGCTGCCCAAAAGCCCATCGCCGACGACAAATACGAAGCGGTCGGGTTCGGCATGGATCTGCTCGAACAACGGTAGGCTTTGCGCCAGGGGCGGAGCATCCTGATTGGGTGGCCACTCGGCGACACGCAGTTCGGCCAGTCCTCTGAGGGTCTCCCGCAACGTCTGGGGCGATCTTCGCGTAACGGATGTACCCCAGATTTGCTTGTACAACACCTGCCTCGGGAAATGGATCTGCGGTATTCGCTGATTTCGGACCTCAGCGTATATGAGCCAGAGCACCCGTTCGCAAATCAGACCGAACGATAGCCCCTTTTGCAGGCGTGCGGTAGGAATGGCAAAGAGCTGGCCGTCAATCCGTGCGCAGGCCCACGCCTTGCCGAGCTCGTCATGTTGAACGACGTGCTGTTGAAACGGCCGAACCGTTCCGCATAGCAACGTGAACTGCTGAAGGCGGATCGGGTCGGCCAGTGTGGTGACGTGCATGTTACGGCCCCTGTCTACAATGCTTTTTTGCTGTCGAGGCCAGCAGTGCGGGCGTTGCCGCCAGCATTGCTACGGGCCTGTGGTGTAGACACCACGGGGGGCATCTCGGTGAAACGGCAAATCTTATGGTGGAACTGTAGCTGTAAGACCGCCTTGTCACCTGGGCGACTCTTCGCGACGTTGAGTACGCGGGGAACAACGTCGCCGTACTGGTTCGTATTCTCTGGTGGCCACAGTAAAAAAATGTTGATCGCTAGCGACCCTAGACGTGCCGACCCGCGCAGATCGTTCGAGGTCAGGCAGTTTCGATCGACCTTGCGAATCTCGCTGGTCGTGATGACAGGGAACCCATTGGGGCAAGAACTCGATCTGGTGCGTTGCATGAAATGCCCAATAACATTCAGGCGGAAGTCATCCTTGTCGTTATCCATGGTCACGTTGTCCGGAAATCGGTCGAGCGATTGAAACATGTCGATCCCCAGGATTCCGTGGGTCGCCTGTGTCTTGTGATTCAGTTCCTGATAGTACCCGAGGAGAGTATCCTCCGAGATTCCCTCATTCATCCGCAAATTGGGCTTCTCGATGAGCCGCATCCGCGGGAGGAGACTGTCCTGTAACTCAGTTATGCCATCGCTGATTTGCCGGTTTAACTCGGACGGCCGTTTGTCGGGAGGGAGTTTTAGGGTCCGCTTGTCGCATCTGGTTGCCAAGCAGTACAGTCTTTCGAGTGTGGTTCTCTTTGGTTGGTCGATCGTAAGGAACAAGCAATCAAGGTTCTCATCCGCTCGCAGAGCCGACACCACTGCATTTAGCAACAACGAGGTTTTACCGTCTCCCTCGTTAGCCCCAAGAATCGTCAGGCCGCTAATGCCGCCGCCCAAGGCGTCGTCGAGCCCGGGGAGCCCGGTTGGCAACCCATTTGTTGCCCCACTTGACTGCGATAGGAATACGTCCCAGTCTCCGCGCGCCGTCGCGTGCGTTCCGTCAAAATACTTTCGGTGAGCGACGTGAGCGGCCGCCCTTTTCCTGAGTTTCTGCGGAATCTGGTCGCGAAGAACCAGATCGTATTCGTCTGAGTTCGCAATGTAGGCAGCTACGGCTTGCTCTTCTATAGCCCGACAAAGGTCGGCTAGACCAGAATGATCGGCGATTGCATACGCGAGGACAGAGTCGAATCCCTCGCTATTGCAGGCGGCGATAACGGTTCTCTTGGCCGATTTCGCGTCCTTGAATGTTCGATCGAGAAATTCCATTTGAACTTGGCGAAAGCCGAACGATACTCCGTGAAGAACCTGTTCAAGTATCGGAGAGAGATGTCGCCCGAGGCCGTTATCTTGTCGCCACTCGGAATCTTTCAGTTGGTACGTTGAAGATTCCAGGGTTTTGGCAATTTTCCCCTGCCGGCCCAGGGCAACCTCTAGCTGTTTGATCGTGGGGTCCATTTCGGTGAACGATACCTCTGGGGAGGCGTCGGGTTCAGCATCCTCGTCGTCAATTAGCTTTTCGGGATCATAGTCATGTTCGGGCCGTGGCTTGATGTTGCGATGTACACGGCCGTTGACGTGCTTCGCATTGTCATCTTTGACGCGAGCGGTGTTTTGCGTTGAATTAGTCATACGAAAAAACTCCTCTTGAAATAGGGGTTGGGTGCGGTAGACGGCGATTCATCACCTCGTCAGCCGCGCTGTGTATTTGGGTCGCCGTGTTCTTCCTGATCGCGGCGCTCCATTCTTCTTTTCGCAGTCGTCAGTTGGGAAAATCAACGCCAGATCGTTCTGCGAAACTCATGTCCAAGTTTCATTCAGACTCAAAGTTCTTGTCCTTCAACATATACCGAATACTTCTGGCTAGTTTTCGGCTGGGCTCCGTCGGACCATAAAGACGCAAACGCACACGATGTCCTCGTAGGCGATCGTGGGCAGGAGCAGGTTTGGTTGTAG
Organism: Planctomycetota bacterium; assembly: GCA_037147235.1. Classification (GTDB taxonomy): domain Bacteria; phylum Planctomycetota; class Planctomycetia; order Pirellulales; family Thermoguttaceae; genus JANXQG01. The sequence goes on from JBAWVO010000296.1 coordinate 2,744, forward strand.
ATCGAGTTGGCCCAACTCGATTTCCACCAGCTTCCCGGTCGTGGGGGATCGCTCCAACCGATATAGGGTTTCGACATTGCGAACACCTCCGCGGAACTCAACAGAGGTCACTTTGCGTCTAACCTCGGAAGGATCAACGCCGAGGTCGAACGTATCGACCTCGATCCGTGCGGGGCCAGACTCTTCGTTGCCAGGCTTGTAGTGGACCAGCCCCAGCTTCAATTTCTGCGCACGATTGACAACGATGTTGACGCCGCAGAGTTCGTCGTCCAGCCGCTCCTTGTCCGGAAAAACACGAGGGTCAGTTTCCATTAGCAGCAGGTCGCGAACGCGCAGTCGCAAGCCCGACGACCGCAGCACAGGGTCGCCAGGCTGAATTTCGTGCCAATATCGAGTGGGCCGGAAGAAATTAGCTGTAAGCGAGAACATTTCTCCCGAAAGGTTCATTTGATGGTTATCCGGTGGCCCAGGGAGAATTTGCTTGGCGATGGGAATGGGAATTCCCTGGCCGGAATCCGCCTCATTGAGCTTGCCCTCGCCTCGGAATAACCAGGGTAGATTCACGCTTGGCCAACGAGCTAACACCTCGATGAGCTTTCCCGGGGGAGCTTGGCCGCCCTCGACGACCTTCCAGAGTACCGCTTGAGAGACGCCAATATCCTTTGCCATCCTTGCCTTATTACCCCCCCACATGCAGGAGCACAGTTGGGCGATGCGCGATGAAAGTTCGGGTGATCCGCCAGATTTTCGTCGATTTGGAACCTTTGCCATAGCAATCCCTTGGGTTTCTAATAAGAGCAAGTATACTCTAATAAGAATTAAAAAGCAAGATGGCTACAGACTATACTCCTCGCGGTTGAGACTGACACTAACCCGAAGCGCGAGAGAGGTTGCTAAGTCGTTGCCTCGCTTGCGCTTCGGGCTGGTATGGATTGGGACAATCTCAACCGCGGACAGTATAATTTTCCGTGTCACGAAGATTTGGGAAGCTGCCGCCACTACGATGCTCGGTCGATGACACGCCAGTTCGGCCGGATTACGTCGCTCGACGAGTGGGGCGATCCGGCTCTCTTTCGCCCACATCGCGGCGGCCTGAAGTCGCGCGATGGCAAGCCGCTGTCCGAGTTCGAGATCACCGCGGCCGAGGGCAAGTTCGCTGCGGCCGAAGCTGTGATCGACGGCGACACGGTTGTTGTCCATGCCAAGGAGGTTGAATCGCCTGCCCAGGTAAGGTTCGGCTGGAGGAACGACGCGAACCCCAATTTGGTCAACAAGGAGGGACTGCCTGCCTCGCCATTCCAGACCAACAACTGGCAGGGCGGGACGGGCGAATGACCTTCGGTGCTGGCTGCGGTTGTTAAATGTGGCGTCGGAGACTTCTCAAGGTCGTTGTGAGGCGCTGCTTGGCAATTCTCGGACCTCCAGCATGCCGTCGAAGAATCGCTGGCTAACGGCTTCGGCGATCAGCTTACGGTGGCAGCGATCGTAGTCCTTGCAGGCGCAGAGAAGACAGCAACGCTGACCCTTCTTCCGCACCAGATGCTGCAACAATTCCAGGCCGCGGTTGACAGGCCACGGTTCGACCGGCACTGCCAAGTGAGCACGCAAGATTCGCATCTCGCGATCATTCTTCTGGGGATTGCCTAACTCGACAATCCACTGGTAGTCGATACCGACTTGCCGGAGATGACCGTTCAAGCCGATACCGCCATCAAGCAAGTGCCAGTCACGTGGGCCGTACCTGGCGAGCGGATTTACCTGGGACGGGCACGGCGAGTGCCGAATGTCCACAAGCGTGGTGATTTCGGTTTCCAGCAAAGTCTGTATGAGTCGTTCCAGCCGTATCTTCGTTGGCCAGCGACCATATCCGAGCGTGTAGATCATTTAACATTCCTCCGAATTAAAGGGTTACTTAATCGCGATCATGCCTGCAACGCGGCGATTGCTGCATTCTGGCTCTTGCCGTTTTCGTCAGGCTTGGATTGCAGCAAGACCCCTACCAGACCATGGAACGCACTAGCATCCTCCTTGACGATCTTGTCCTCGTACAGCAGGTAGCGGAACTTATCCATCCACCCGTCATCCTCAGCCTTGCGGCGCAGGCGGGTGTACAGATCGGTGGCGTACCGGCTCCACGTCGCCTTGGCTTTCTCTTTCTTTTTCTTTTTCGCTCCATATACGTCGATCAAGAACTGGCGGTCGGCCCCACCTTCGAGACACGCATCATGCACGCCCATCCAGTTGGCGCGGTCGTTGTAAGGCTCGGCCCAAACTTGCTCGACCAAACTAGGTCGAATCGCATCGACCAGGCGATCCAGGCCATCGCCTTCCAAGACGTGGGGGAAGACGGGGCACAGCATGCCGAAGGTCGGCACGCCGGCATCCTGGAGGTTGTTCATCGCCCGGATACGAGCGGTCGGGAGCGAGGTCTTGGTTTCGATCATTTTGGCCCATCCGTTGTCCAGGGTGCCAATCGAAAGGCCGACCACGAACCGGCCTGAGTACTTCAAGAAGAAGTCGATCCACGGCTTTGAGCCGACGATGCTGTTCTTCGTCAGCACGCGGATGCGAAAACTGGTCTGGTCGAGCACCATCGCGAGCGCCGCTTTCGTCGTGCCATCCTTGACGAGCATGGGCGAAAAACCATCCGTCAACATTGAGAAGACGAGAGTCTGCCCGAGCCCCCACGACTTTTCCTTGTTGCGGAGTTGCTTCGTCAGATTCTCCAGGACATCGGGCCAAGCGAACATCAGGTTCGGGGCATCCGCCGGCAGAGTTCGCTCGCCGGTCTGCTTTTCCGTCAGGTCGGCAAACGGCTTGCGGTTGATGCGAAGGTAGTTGCCGTGGGGCGAGCTACAATACATGCAGCCAAACTGGCAAAGCCCGCAAATGTCGAGCTTGTAATCCGAGAGATTCTTCTTCTGGAAGCCCGGGGAGGACTGGATCGGTTCCATGATCGTGGGGACTTCCACGATTTCTGCTGAAAGTGCATTGATATGTTTCATGTTGATTTCCTTTGAATGTTGGGTGAAATGTGAGTCTTAACAGTCAGATGGTTATCCTGACCGCCGGCGGGCATCCGTGCCCGCCAGGAGTTCAGTGATATACGCCGTGCCTATTCCTTGTCCGGCTCTAGTTGCGACAGCCTGACCTTGATCCGCTTCCGAGAACGTGCAATCGCGGACCTCACACCAGGATCGTTTTCGTGTCGGGCCATCGCGCAAAGGTACGAATCTACGTCGAAGAGACTCCTGCCCCCGACGTTGGCGAGCGCCTCCGCGGCGTGCTGCCGCACGCGAGGGTCTTCGTGCCACGACAAAATCGGCTCCAAGCGGCTCCGCAGCCCATCGCACCAGGATGTATCCTGTGCAATGCCCTCGCCAGCGGCGTTACGGACGATCTCGGAGCAATCATTCGTGGCCCCCAGCAACAGGGGTACCAATTCCTCGCAATACCCCATGCGGGAGACGCATTCCGCGACGGCACACCGCAGCTCTGCAGAAGGGTCGCACATCATAATTGTGGCTTCCTCGATGAACTCATGGCACAGACCCGAGTTATCCGCGATGGCGTTGATCACGATGGCGTTGAGGCCAGGCTGATCTGACTCGCGGCACAGCGGTATGCCGTCATCCGAATTGAGCTCCAGGGAGTGGATTACCTCCAAGGCGTTACGCCATAGGGACGAATCCGCATGGACAGCGTCAAGGATCGCGTCAGCGATCGGAGCACCGTCGTATTCACCATTTTCGTCGACATGCGCGGAAATGGCCTCGGTGTCCCCACAGGCCAACTGGTCCATCATGGACTTCAACCGCCGCTCGCTCTGCTGGCGAGGGCTTAACTTTCGACTAGACATAGTAGACAGTCCTTCCTTAGAAACCACTGGAAGCCTCAGATCGTGGATCTGAAGACCTTCCACATCATGGCGGCCTTCCCGATCTGGTGACCGGGAAAACGCACCGTTGGTGCTCACGACGAAGTTGTCGTGAGCACCTGATGGGCTCGATCCCAACGCCACGCTGGCGAAGGGGTTGCCCATTTGCTGCTGAAAATTACGCAGGCTATTTGCCATCACTAGATCTTCTCCTTGAGCTTAATGACATGAACTCGATTCAACGTGAACCGAAGTGCGGGCTTCTGTAAGCAAACACTGTGCCAAGCTATTAACAATCCATCGAACACGTTTACTGGCAATGGGTTGTGCCATTAGCAGCTAGATCGCAACTGCAGGGCATCCCCAGAATTGGCCGGTTTTTCAAGAGAAGAGGGCGGATTGGAAATTCGCACAGCGGTTTTTACCGCAGATTGGAAAGACTTTCTCGCGACATGGAAAGACTTTCCGGCTTAATGGCGTTCCGTGGAAAGAAGAAACGCCCTTGCGGAAAGAGTGACGCCGTTCCTAATCGTGCGTCGTAAAGTTAATATCAAGCGATGTGAGACGCTTCGATACTTCGCTTTGACTGATCCTAAGAAACTCCGCGAGCCGCTTTTGTAAGCCTTGGCCTCTTCGTAGTCCTTGCGATTCAAAGGTCTGCACCAGAAACTGCATGACCTCCCGTTCTGCGTCGGTTTCGGGCATTTCTCGAACCGCGTCAATTACTGACATATCGACCAACTCAAGATGTTCAACACGCAGTTTAACTGGCGGCTTACCGGCCAGGGCCGTTGCTTTCTTGAGAACATTTTCCAATTCACGGACGTTCCCTGGCCAGTTATGCCGCAGCAGGGCAAGCAGGAACTGCGACTCCTGCTTATAGCCTTTGCACCATTTCTCAACAAAGAGAACGATGTCCTCGTTTCGCTCAACCAATGGGGGCACCTCAATGATCCACTCCCGCAACCGAGCCAGTAGGTCATGCTCTATCGCCAGTTTAGAAAGAGGTTTGTTCGAGGCAAAGATCATGCGCACCTCGGATTTGACCCAGGTTGGCCCCCCGTGTGCCTGAGAAATCTCCATGCCGTCAATCACCTGAAGAAGAAACTGCTGGAACCAGGTTTCCGTGCCGTGTAGTTCATCGACGAATATATACTGCCCGTGATTGGGATTGTCCCATCTGAAGATTTTTCGCATACTCCCCTCGGACCACCAAGGACGTTTTGGTTGCAGGGAGACAAGGGATGCTCTCGATTCAATTCACGGCAGAAGACAAGCAGGCATTGGATCACGGACGATTGTGAGCGTACTCCACCACCATGCCCGCATCGACCGTCGCGGCGGCATTTCCGG
>JBAWVO010000297.1:0-7932 GCA_037147235.1 Planctomycetota bacterium
CTGGAAGAAGGAGCTTCCCAATGGCAATCGTATCGCAAGCAGCGGTAGCAATGCAAGCGGTGTTTGGCACAACTCTCGACTATTTGGCACGAAAGGCTGGTTGCGTACAGCGACAGCGCAAGTTCTCTGGCATGTCGCTGCTGCGGACGCTGGTGTTGACGGTATTGTATCGTCCGGCGGCCAAAGATCGTGATTATTGTGCCATGGCTGCGAGGCTGGGTGTGTATGTGACCGAGCAAGCCATCAACCCTCGCTTTACGGATGGTTTGGTGCAGTTCTTGTCGGAAGCGTTGAAGCAGGCGGTCTCCCAAACACTGGCAGCAAAGCCTTTGCCTGCGACCTTGTTGCAGAAGTTCACCGACCTGCGGATTGGCGACAGTTCGACGATCGGCTTGCCGGATGAGGTGGCGGAACAGTTTCCCGGTTGCGGTGGCTCGGAGAAGGCGGGGAAGGCGGCGATGAAGATTCAAGTCCTCTGGAGCTTGAAGACGGGGCAATTGTTGCAATGGCAGGTCGAACCTGGCCGTGCCAGCGACGCGATGAGCGAAATTATGGCCACCGTGCCCCCAGCCGGATCGCTGTCGATTCTTGACTTGGGTTACTTTTCCCTGGAGCGATTTCGGCGGGTCGAGGAAGCCGACGCCTATTGGATTTCGCGTCTTCAGCACAACACCAAAGTCTTCGATCGCGCGGGACAACAACTTTCCTTGCTGAGTTTCTTGCAAGAAAACGGCGAGAATGGCCTGGTAGACGTACCTGTCGTGCTGGGTGAGAAAGATCGCCTGTCGTGCCGCCTGATCGCCGTACGCGTGCCGGCGGAAGTCGCGGCGCGGCGGCGGCAGCAGGTCCGAGAAAGGGCTCGCGACCGTGGCCGTGAGCCATCGCAAGAATACCTTGCTCTTCAGGAATGGACGATTTTCGTAACCAACTGCGTGCCGGAATTGCTGAACTGGAAGGAAGTCGTGGTATTGTATCGAGCCCGCTGGCAAATCGAACTGCTGTTCAAACTGTGGAAGTCGCACAACCGCGTGGCGCAGCGCGAACTGGAAGTCTCGCCGCAGCGGCAAATGGCGGTTCTTTACGCCAAGTTGATTGGTGTGATTGTGCAACATTGGATCCTGTTAACCACCACCTGGGGCGACGCTCAACGCAGCCTACGAAAGGCGGCCGCCATCGTGCAGGACTGGATCGTTCAGTTCAGTGACGTCCTTGATGACCTTGACCGGCTCTGTGATCTGCTCCGCCGATTAGGAGCGGCTATCGCGAACAAGGCTCGCGTAAACCGTCGCAATAAACACCCAAGTTTGTTCCAACTCCTTGAAAATCCTGAACTTCTGGATTATACACTTAGTTAATTTCGTTCGTATGGGGGAGAGTGAAACGAGCCCCACCATTACCATTCCACGATGAAAAAATGGTGGGGCTCGCTGCACTCTCCTCACCTACGATCGCCATGTTCGGCGAGGGTCTCCTGACCCCGCCGAAATGTTCGACCGAAGGTCTCCCGGTAAATTGGAGACCTTCGGTCCACAGTGTGGCTCGATCAGAGACCGGCCACAACAAGGCGGCTACTTTTCTTACCGCCGACCCGAAGACGAGGCAAACGCCCCGGCCGTGGCGTTTGGTTCTGTTGGACGTTTCTCTCTTCCGGCCGGATGATGATATTGCCAGTCCAGTGGCAGTAAGGCAGCCGCATCGGGCAGTCCGGGCACCGACGGCAGATCAAGCAATGCGGCCGTGGAAGCAACTCGCATCCTTTGGGCAGCCTGGGATGTCAATCGATAGTTGTCGTCGCGCGACCCGAGAAACGGATCGCCGGCCATCGGCTCGAAATGGTTGGTCTTGGCGTCCAATCCGGTCCCCGGATCGGAAAAATCGCCGCAAAACCAATTCGACTCGCCACCGATATTCTGCATTATGGCACCGCCGCGCACGCCAGCCACTTTCTGCTCAGCCTGCCGCGCGGCACCACTGGCGACGATGTTGCCCAGCATCCGCGACTTCGCTCCGACGGTTGACAATTCCACCACTGGCGAGATGAAGGGCGTGACGACCGTATTGAACGCCAGGTGCAGTGTGCCATTGTGCCCCTTGCCGCCATCCTGACCAAAATGGATTACTGTGCGATTCCCGCTACACTTCGGATCCTTGACGATGACGTTACCTAGTAGCACGGCGTCGCTCTTCAGTCGGACGGTCTCGGCCGCGTCGACCAGGTCGAACTCGCGGTTGGCCGAATGATACACAAAACAATACTCCACCCGCGTGTGATGTGCCCGGCTCTTCACGTTGTGCCCGGTGAGGCTGTGATGAATCTCGCAAAATCGAAGTGTGACGCTCGTGCCGCCAAGGTACAGATTGTGATTGTAGCCCGGTTCGGTTGGATCGCCGTTGCGATAGATGCGACATTCCTCGATCCGTTGATCGACGGCCGTGGCCAGGCTGCCGTCGCCGTTGGACATGATCCCCATATCGTTGTTGTGGATTGAACATTTTTGAAGGACTACGTGATTGGCTTGGTTTATCCGTACTCCGGCACCGTTATGGCTGGAGTTGTGAGCACCGAATAGTTCAAAACCTTGCAGCGTACAGTTGTCGGTTCCCGGGTTGAATTGAAAGATGGCCCGCGGCGTGCTGCCAGCACCGCTGTAGTCGAACCCTTGCCCGCTGACCGTGACGTAGGGCTTTGAGTCCATTTCAGGAATCGGGGTGTCGCGTAGCTTTCCAGGCTGCATACTCGGTTTTTGAACGGATGTCTTAACGGCTCCAGGAACAGCGCGGAAGGTGAGATTCTTTTGCCGCACGAAGACGGCCGTTTTTTCGTAAGCCTTGCCGCCTGGGCGTGGATAAACCAGGATCAAGTCGCCGGCCTGGGCCTTGGCATTGGCCTCTTCAATTCGCGAAAACCGCTTGCCCGGCCCGACTTCCAAGGTAGCTGCGGAAGTGAAATCCAGACTCGCAAGAGCTACGAGGGCCAGAATCGTGAGACCGCAAGACTTCGTGTATTTGTGGTGCGGCCGTCCCGGCTGCATGCGGTTTGTCGATTTAGTCGAAAGATGCCCCCCGACCACGCTGGGCCGGGTTCGGCGCGGGTCTCCTGACCCCGCCGAAACGTCCGACCGAAGGTCTCCCGGTAAATTGGAGACCTTCGGTCGGCGGCGTGGCTCGGTCAGAGACCGGCCACAACAAGGTTTTTCGACTAAATCGACAGACCGCATGCGCAGGCGAGACGCCTGCACCACAAGTTCTTTTTGGACTAAGGTTTGCATGACACGGTCTCCCAAAGAGTTCAATCCTGATGAAACACTTCTTCCATCGTCGCCCACCACTCGCCTTCGGCCCGGTCGGGCAGCGGATCTTGACAGGGCTTGCAAACTTCCCACCACTGTTGCGTCAGCGGGTCGGCCGCCATGTGGGCCATGTCGGCCTGAAAATCATCACCCACGTACTCGAAGTAGCTGAACAGGTAATGCACACCATCGGGCAGGCGGCGAAGATAAATCGAGTAGTTGCGGATGTTGCACTCGTGGATTTTGTTGAGTACGCCCGGCCAGACGGCCGCATGTAATTGCACGTATTCGTCGAGTTTCTCCGGTCTGATCCGAATCACACTGCCATAACGCTTCATGGTTTTGCCTTTCAGGAGTTGAGGGGGTCGCCCAGGTAGTTGCCGTAGCTCATCAGGAGGATTGCTGCCGTCAGCAGGCCGAGGCCCAGGGCGATGGCCCAGCGGGTAAGCGGGCGGCAGCCTTTCCATTCGCGAAACAAGAGGGCCACGAGGTTGCTGAACAACACGAGCAGGATCATGTGGATGGCCCAACTCGTGAACTCATATTCGCCCATCCGCACATGCCCCAGATTATAGAAGAAGAATTGGCCATACCAAAGCGTGCCGGTAAGCATTGCCAGGATATAGTTGAGCCACAGGCTCGCTCGACCAGATCCTTCGGCCAGGTGGGTCAACTGGCCGAGCGAGCGATTCCGCCAGAACAGGTAACCCGTGTAAATCAATACGGTGACAAAGGTGCCCGTATTGACGAACGGATAGGCGATGTTGCCCCGCCAGAAGCCAGCACCGTGCAGGGCGGCGACATCCACGATCGGCTTGCAGACATCCTCCATGGCTAGGCCATAGACGGCCGACAGCACGCCAGCCACGAGCGACAGCATCAGACCTTTGAACATGGAGAACTCGCCGGAACTGCCCAACTGTCGGCGGAGATCGTTTTCCTTGAAGCGCCCAGCCATGCCGCAGACGGCGATGCCCAAGACGCCCAGGCCCACACCAATCATAACCCAACAGGAGCCCGTTTTGGCCACGATTTCGCCAAGTTTACCCTGGACGAGCGGAGTGACGAACGTCTTGATCACGCTCGACAGCCCCACGGCGATGGCATAGGTTAGCGAGAAACCGATATAGCGAATCGAGATATTAAACGCCGTGCCGCCGATGCCATAGGCCATGCCCATGAGAAAAGCGATCAGCATTGGCCCCTTGGGCGACTCGGCCACGACCTGGCCGATTTTGGGGATCGTGCAAACTGCGCCGATAATCGGCCATAAGAACCAGCACCACGCGGCCTGCGTGAGCCAGAAGGTTTCCCAGGACCAGCGGCGGATATATTTCTGCGGCGTGTAGCAGTTGGCCGACAACATCGCACCGACCGAATGGAAGAGAATGCCCACCGCAAACATGGGAATGACGGGAAACATTTATATTTACCTTCCACGGCATCTTGACAAGCGTATGCTCCATCCAATAGGTTAGCAGCATAACGGTTCCGTAGAAACTGGGCAAGTAGCGCAGGAGATTTTGAAATGGCTACCTCACAACTCACTCCGATTCTCGACACCCACCAGCACCTAGTTTACGCTGATCGCTGGCCCTATTCGTGGACCGCGAGTATTCCGGCACTGGCGGGCAAATCGTGTACGGTTAATGATTATCGGCAGGATATCGCCGGCACCGGCATCGCGGCGACGCTCTTCATGGAGACTTCGCCCGACGATCCGCATTGGATCGAGGAGACCAAGCACGTCGCCAAGCTGAGTGGGGAACCTGAGAGCTTGATTTCCGGCCTCATCGCCAATTGCCGGCCGGAGAACGACAACTTCGAGGCTTATCTCGATAGCCTCGACGGCTTGCCGATCGTCGGTCTAAGACGAATTTTGCACGTCGAACCCGATGAGGTCTCACAGCAGCCGCGGTTTGTGAGAAATGTCGGCCTGCTGGCGGCCCGCGGTTGGACTTTCGATATCTGCATGTTCCAGCGGCAACTTTCGTTGGCCGCAGTTCTGGCACGGCAATGCCCCGATGTGCAGTTCGTGTTGGACCATTGCGGTGTTCCCGACATTGTGGGGGGTAGCTTCGACGATTGGCGGCAGAAAATCCGCCAGGTGGCCGAAATGCCCAATGTGGCGTGCAAGATTTCCGGCATCATGGCCTATTGCAAGCCGGGCGAGGCGACCGTGGCTACGGTCCGGCCATACATCGAGCACTGCCTGGACGTTTTCAGCTGGAATCGCGTCGTTTGGGGCAGCGACTGGCCGGTCTGTCGGATCACGGTTCCCTTAAGTCGTTGGGTGGAGACCACGCGGGAGATCATTGCCGGCGAAAGCGAAGAAAATCAGCGGAAACTGCTCTACGCCAATGCGATTCGTCTCTACCGGATCCCGAAGGCTGATCCGCGCCGTTGGCCGGCGAGGAAATTATCCACCTGAGGCGCAATAAGTCTTTCCAGTCACCCGGCGACAAACTAAAATAAGGGTGTGATTCCTTGTCAACTGGCGTGAAATTGCGAAGTTACGAGAGGATTTGAAGATGAAAAGCCCTTTCCCCGGCATGGATCCCTACCTCGAGTCCCATTGGGGTGATGTCCATACGCATTTGATGGTTTATGCGTCGAACCAACTCAATTCGCAGCTTCCCGGCGACCTGCAAGCGAGTGTCGAAGAAGCCGTGGCCGTGATCGAGGAAAATGAGCCTAGTCGAACCCGATACCCCGACGTGCGCGTTTCGGAACAGCCGGAAACAGCAGGGGGCACCGCTGTAGCAACGGTTGCCGTGACCGTGGCCGAACCGTACCGGGTAATCGTGCAAGACGAACCGCAAACCTGGCGGCACATCGAGATCGTTGATAGCGGCGGGCGCGTGATCACAGCGATCGAATTCCTCAGCCCGGGCAACAAGGTTGGCTCGCAAGCTCAATTGAACTATATCCAGAAGCAACGTGAGTTTTTGAACGCCCGTATCAACCTAGTCGAAATCGACCTCATTCGCGCCGGCAATTACGTACTCGCCCTGCCGGAAGACCGCTTGCCGGCGGCATGTCGCTCGTCGTACTTGGTTTGCGTTCGGCGGGCAGCGCAACGCAATGCCGCGGAAGTCTATCCCATGCCGCTCCGGCAGCCGCTACTGAACATTCGCGTACCGCTACGGCCAACGGATGACGACGTTGTCCTGCGACTCCAAGAACTTATCGACGATAGCTATCGCGACGGCCGTTATGCCCGCCTGGATTACCGCCTCGATCCCGTGCCGCGACTCGGCGAGTCTGATGCCAGCTGGATCAACTCCATTCTGCGAGAGAAGGGGTTGCGCTGAGACCATTATGTCAGAACCCGTTCTTCAGATCGTCCTTTATCAGCCGGAAATCCCCTTCAACGCCGGCAATGTCGGCCGCACATGCGTGGCCATTGGCGCCAAGTTGTGGCTCGTCCGTCCGTTAGGCTTCCAGGTCGACGATCGCCACGTTCGCCGCGCCGGTCTGGACTATTGGGAACACCTCGATTGGGAAGTGGTCGAAGATTGGCCGAGCCTCCTTACCCGACTGCCCGACCGAACCTACTGGTTTCTGACCAAAACGGCCCGGCAACATTACACCGAGGCCCAGATTCATCCCGGCGACGTACTGGTTTTCGGTAGCGAATCGAAGGGGTTGCCGGAACCGATGCGGCAGGAGCATCTCGATCAGTGCCTTCGCATCCCCATGCACAGCAAAGTTCGCAGCCTGAATCTCTCCGTGGCAGCCGCCCTGGTGGCCTATGAGGCGATCCGGCAATGGCGCGCCAGCGGCGATATTCCCGAGGGTTTGCAAGGAATCTTCTGATGGTTGAGTACCAGATCATGCTGCAAAATACCTGGCCTTTGGCCTCGCAGGACAAAAAATGGTAAGCTGGTGCGGCATGGCCGAATGTGACGACGCCCCAGTTGACGAAACGCATCGGCTTACCAGAATATCAGCGGCTTGGCATCCGATCTCGTCGATAGGAACAAAGTAGTGACTTACTCCCACGTCGGGCAGAAATGGCCCCTTGCGAAAAGAGACTACCATGTCATTTGGAATTCCATCCGTTGCATTGCTGCGTGATACATTTCGGCGTGCGGTCAAGCAAGCGATAGAAAAGTGCGAGGAGACTCACACCAGCTACTATCGGAGCCGTTGTCGCTTTCTGGCGGATATCCCGTGGGTTGACATCGGGCCAAACGTGCAAGCCATCCAGGTGGCGGAGACCGAGTTCCTGATTCGAGGTTCTTGGCATTACACGGTTGATCTCCACGCAAAAGACCAGTTGCAGATTGCCCAGGCGCAGACCAACGAGATTGCTTCCCTCTTGGCGTCAGCCGTTCCGCACGGCGAACGCGTAAAAGGAACCTTTGATTTTCCGCCAACCGAAACCTCGGCGAGTGGAGAGAGGGTAACCTGCTCGTTCAGGGGGGTTGTGTGTGGCCAAGTGCCACATCTTGCCGCTGCCTGAACACTCTGGCTCGCTTATGATCCACTAAGGATTGGCGAATCAATAACTGCCGTAAGAAACGTAGCGGCACACTCCGTGTGCCGTCTGCCCCCGCTCGGAATGCATGTGAAACAACGACACTTAGGACCGGCGCATCAATAAGTGTCGCAAGAAAAGTAGCAGGCACACTCCGTG
>JBAWVO010000298.1:0-7895 GCA_037147235.1 Planctomycetota bacterium
CCAGGTGGGGCTTTCACCCACTGAAACACACACGCCTTCACGGCGCACGGACACAATACCAATTCCTCGAAAATCAGTAATGTGTCCCCCGATTTAATTGTGGAAACGTAATCGAAAGTCGCTTGACTTCCGATAAACACAACAATATCATTGTGTTATGATCCCGCCTTTTGATAGCAACGGAAATCTGCCCCAGGCATCCACGTAGCAACCTGGGCTGAAGTTCTCGCGGCATTTGGATCAACGCCGCATCGAATCCGTCTCTTGCAGGGAAGGCGACCATGATCAGCAACGAGCGACAATACCGGATCACAAAGGCTCATGCGGAGAAGTTTTCGCGAGCCTTGCAGGAAGCGACCGCGCACAGTGGCGTCGATCCGCTCTTGGAGAAGTTGGAACGGGATGCACTTAGCAGCCAGTTGCACGATCTTGAGCAGGAATTGCAGGAATACGAGATGTTGCGCTCCGGCGAGGAAAGCGTTTTGACGCTCGACTCCTTTGCGGAACTCCCTCACGCGCTGATCAAGGCGCGTGTCGCGTCCGGACTAACGCAGAAAGACCTGGCAGATCGGCTAGGGCTGAAAGAACAACAGATCCAACGCTACGAGGCAACCGATTACACGGCGGCAAGCGTGCGCAGGCTGAAGCAAGTGATCGAGGCCCTCGATATTCGCGTCCACGCTGACGTTTTTCTAGGTGCGCCCAAGGCGGCCAGGTAACTAATCCGCGCAGCACGTGTCGCCGATTACCGGCCGGCGTGGGTTCGGGGGACACGAACCGATTATGGGTGTTTGAGTAACTTCGACGAACGACCTGCCTTCTGTGGGCGCGGGATACGACCTATGACTCGTTCCAGCCCTTCCGTAACCGCCATTGCAGGCAAGCCATGCTCCAACTGCTTGAGCCTATCCAACGCAGCGCGTTCCAGCAGCGCGCCCATCCCTTGCGGCGCAAACACCCGATCCCTTGCGGAATCAGACGGACAAGGCGGGCGAGTCGCGGTTGCCGCAAACGGGCGTCAACCGCATGAGTCTCGATGATCCGCTGCGGTCGCACACGACCCACAAGCTGCTCGATCTGACGCAGAAAGACGGATTCAAATATCTCTTGCGAATAATGGTTTTCAATTTCCAGTCGGGCTTGCTGTTGAATTTTTTTCCGGAGATTGGCATCGTCGACGAGTTGTCGCAGGGCACGATACCATGCCTCGGCATCGTTGGCGACCAAGAGGCCTGTCTCGCCATGCCGCACGCAATCAGAGTAGACCTCCACGTCGGAATAGATGCCCGCGATGCCGCAAGCACCGTACTCGCGAAACTTGGTGTTCGTTTTTGAACGATGAAAGACGTCGTCGGCCAACGGGGCAAGGCCGATCTCGAACCCGGCTGCCGAGAAGCGGCGGAGAAAACGGTCGTAGTTATGCACCACGCCGTGATGCCGCACCGCGGGTAGTTCGGCCGGTGGTCGCGGGCCCCAAAAGTGTGCCTCGACCCGCGGTCCCTCCTCGTCCATCAACCGCCGTAGGGCAGGAAGGAAGATCCGCCCCAACGAATCGTCGAGCCGGCTGGTTGCGTAGATTAGTTTCACGGGTCCGCCGGGCAACTTCGCGGGCTGACGCACCTGGTGAAGATCGACCGCGCCGGCAACCATTTCCACATGGGAATTCAGACGTCCGGCAGATGCGAGCAGCGGTCGGGAGTAAACGCGCACCAGGCTTGCGGCAGTGAGATACTCGGTCAGCATGGCCAACTGCTCGGGTTGGGCGAAGGCCCGGCCGCTGGCGGAATCGGGCGGAAGCTCGAAGAAGTTGTCGTCCAGGTCATAGAGCACCGGCACGCCCACAGTGATCGCTGCGCGAAGCAATTCGGCGCGATCGGGCCGGACGTTGCGACAAAACACGAGGAGATCGGCCTTATCGACATCGCGAGGCGAGGCCATGCTTTCCAGCGTTACCCATGCCCGCACCCGGCCGGCCTCGTGCAAAGCCACCAGCGGCTTGACAATATTGATCCACGTTGAAGGGCATAGCCGTGGGAGGATCGCCACGACTCGCGGAGAAAAGGTAGACATGAACGAAAATAGAATCTTTCTTTTGCGCCCTTTGTGTTCTCTTGCGGTGAATACTAATAAAATCTGGTTCACCCGTCTCAAGGGTGTGCAAACGCAAATCATGTACAGGCAGCGTGTTTCTGTCCCGGAGTTGGGTATTTGACAATAGCCAACTCCGGGACAGGGAAATCCAAGCCAACTTGCGTGATACAACGATGCCGAATCGTCCGGTTCATTCCCCCCGATACACTTGCTGCGCCAGGGCATTCTTCTTGGAAGTCAAGGGGCCTTCGCTGGTATCGTTCCGCAGAACCTCGGCCATCATGTGGAACTTGGCGTCGATATCGTCGGCATAATGGACAAGCAGGGCCTCGGGTGTCATTGGCGGCTTGGGGGAACCCCATTCCGGCAGTCGCTGATGGGCAATAATCAAATGTTCCAGCCGCAAGAGCGTGTCGGGCGGCAAAGGGCAGGCAGACACCGTCTCGCGAACGATATCGCGGCCTTGCAGCAAGTGGCCGATCAATGAGCCGCTTGCCGTGTAGACCGTGCCGGTGGGCCGTTGCTCTAACTCGCGAAGCTTGCCGACATCGTGCAAGATCGCGCCGGCCACGGCCATCGACTTGTCCAACGGCGGCTCCAATTCGTCGTAATACTCGGCGTACTTATCGGCTAAGTAGATCACCGTCCGCGTCACGCTCAACGTATGTTCGAGCCATCCGGCCACGAAGGCGTGATGATTATGCCGAGCCGCCGGGATACGCAGCAATTCATCGCGGTTGTCGATAAGAATCCTCTCGACAAGCGATTGCAGGGCCGTGTCGGTGATCCGTTCGCGGACGATCAGCAACATCTCCTCGAACATCCGCTGCGGCTCGTAGCGCGACTGCGGTTGGCAGACTGCGGGGTTGAATCCATCGGCCGCGTCGGCGTCACAGACCTCGCGGATCTTGCGAAGATCAAGCTGCGGGCCATAGTTTGTTTCGCGATAGACGGCGCGAACCTTATAGAATGTCCCGGGCGTCCACTTGTCGCGGCACTCGGCCGCCCATGGCGAATTGTCCCAGATCGGAAAAACCACCTCGCGTCCACCGTCACGAAAGCCCACCCGATAATACGGCTTGCCTTCCCGGGTCGTGAGTTGCTCCTTCACAGTCATGAGGACGAAGATGTCGGCCTCTTGGCCTGGCAGTATGGCGGAAAGAGCGAGAATGGGTATGTTGGTGGGCATGGTAGTGGGCAGTGGATGGTGGATAGTGGATGGTGGAGGATGAGAGGAACTTATCAAAGTTTGATTTTATCATCAGAGCGGGGGCGTGAAAACGTGGCGGTTCGGGGAATTGTGGCTCTCCGCCAAGTTTGTGGTGCGGGCGTCTCGCCTGCCTAGTTCAACCCCAACATCTTGGGCAGGCGGGACGCCCGCACCACAATTATCCGCAAACCCGGCGGAGAGCCGGAATTATTTGCTCACCAAACTCTTGCCCGAAGTCCTGCCGCAACGGATCGAGCGTCTCGCGGACCGATAATCCGTGCCTTCCGCCAAAGCCGCACGGAATTGATGAAGAACAACTCGTCACACTCGGGAATCATTTCCAACGGAACCGCACGCTCGCGGATCATGCCTTCGGCCAGTAGTTTAGCGCGATAAGTCCCCGCCAGCAGGCCGCAAGATACCGGCGGCGTCCACAAATCCTCGCCGCATCGCACCACAATGTTGCCTCGGACGGTCTCCGTAACCTCGCCCAGTTGATTGTAGAGCAGTACATCGTCGCCCTCGCGGCAACCGGTCGCTGCCGAGGCATAGACCTCACGATGGGTTGTTTTGTGATAGAGGAACACGTCCGATGCATCGACCGGCCTAGCAGCCAACTCCAAGCGGATCGGATCCGGAAACTCCCCTGCACGGATTGGATCGGCTTCACAAGAGATTTTGCCGTCGCGGGCCACCAGCAGGCGGATCTTGTGCGACATGGCTGGCAGCCTCGCGGCCAGGGCGGTCAGTTCATGCGCAGCGTTCTCATCGCAGTGCGGAAAGCCAAAATATTCGGCCGACTCTCGCAACCGTCGCAGGTGTTCGCTCAAACAGAAGTATCCATCGGCGGGTGTCCAGAGAAGTGTCTCAAGGAGTGAGAATTTCGGTTGCGTGGTGCTGAGGATCTTGGCCTTCAGCAAACACTCTTCATATTCGCCCTGGGGGGTTGAGTCCCAGACAACCCCGCCACCTACGCCATACTCAGCCTCCTGCCGTGCTTTGTCGATGAGCACCGTGCGAATAGCCACGTTGAACTGGGCACGGCGTCCCGGTGCGATCCAGCCGATGCTGCCCGTATAGACCCGCCGTGGTTCGGTTTCACTCTGGGCGATGATTCGCATCGTACTCGCTTTCGGAGCACCCGTGATCGATGCACAAGGAAACATTGCGGCGAAGATTTCGGGCAGCCCAGCATCGGTCTCGGCCGACACGCAGGAAGTCATCTGCCAGAGCGTTGGATAACGCTCGACACGAAACAAGTCGCTCACCTGCACGCTGCCAACCCGAGCGATCCGACCCAGGTCGTTACGCATCATATCGACGATCATGGCGTTTTCAGCCCGGTTCTTCTCGGAGGCAGCAAGCTCCGCAGCCTGGGACTGATCTTCGGCATACCAGCGTCCGCGGGCGATCGTCCCTTTCATGGGTCGTGAGACAATCCGCGGACCTTCAAGTTCAAAAAACAACTCAGGCGACGCCGAACAAATTGCGAATTCGGGCGTTTCGACATAAGCGGCATACGGCGGCCGCTGGGCAGCAACGAGGTTCTCGAAAAGGTGCCACGGATCACGATTGGCCGCCTGTTTCATGCGGAAAGTGTAATTTACCTGATACGTTTCGCCTGCGGCAATAGCGTCACGAAGCCGGCCGATGACTGCGGTGTACTCGTCGACGGTGACCGAAGGCCGCCACGGCGAGTCCAACGCACGTACGTCAGGCTTTCCAGCCTGACTTGGCTGTTTTGGGCTCTCCGCCAAGTTTGTTGTGCGGGCGTCTCGCCTGCCCGGTTCAACCACAACATCTTGGGCAGGCGGGACGCCCGCACCACAATTATCCGCAAACCCGGCGGAGAGCCTCTGTTTTGTCAGGCTGGAAAGCCTGACGTACTTTTCTGCCGGAGTAATAGACGACGGCAGCGCGATCGTTTCCATGGCAGGAAACAGCCCAAACCACAGCAGCGGAAATCTTGGGGCTTCGCGGACGCTCAGTGCGCGATCGAAGGCCGGGGCCGCCTCGTAACTGACGAATCCGGCGGCATGAAGCCCCTGCGATTCCACCTGCTGCTCCACACGCCGCAGGCAGTCCATCACCTCGTCGTGACGACAGGTCTCGACGATCTCGCAGGGGCACGTGAACGATTGCCAAGCACCGGCCGACGCATCGTAAAGCACGACTTTTGGGCAGTTTTCCGGCTTGAGTGAGGCGGTGGTCAATTTTGCAAGGTCCAAGAATAACTCCGCGGTTTGAAAACTAAAAGGTTACCCTTTATCCTCACGCTGTCAGTG
This sequence comes from Planctomycetota bacterium, assembly GCA_037147235.1. Lineage (GTDB taxonomy): Bacteria > Planctomycetota > Planctomycetia > Pirellulales > Thermoguttaceae > JANXQG01. The sequence goes on from JBAWVO010000298.1 coordinate 5,587, forward strand.
CGATCGCAGTGCCCGGATCGGATCAACCCGCGCGGCTCGCAAGGCGGGATAGATGCCTGCCACCACGCTGACAATGACGGAGAAGGCGATCGAGACGGCCAATAGCCAGATAGGAAAGGCGAAAAGATCCAAGCGGCCGGCAATGCCTTGCCGGTGGGCATAAAACGAGGCCACGGCCTCCATGCCGCACGACATCAGCCAGCCGAGCGCAATACCCGTCAGGCCGCCCAGGAAACCGATGATTCCGGCCTCGGTGAGAAAGAGTACGAACAGATCGCCGTCGGAGGCCCCGATCGCCTTGCACAGACCGATCTCTTGGTAACGCTCCAGCACCGCCATCAACAACGTGTTCACGATGCCCAGTGCGGCGATCGACAGGGCAATGCTGCCGACAACCGTCAGCAATAATTGAATCGCCAGAAAGAACCGCCGCATGTCCTGAAGTTTGCTGAGGATGGCCTGCGTGTGATAGCCCATCGCCCGGATCTCCTTTTCCACGCCGTCCAGATAGGCCGGATCGCGGACACGCACGGTAACGCTGGCATAGCCGGCGGCCGCCGGGTTGCCGCCCGCTTTCAACTGATTCAAGGCAGCTTCCAGGTACATGCCGGGAATCTCTTTCATTAATTCAACGGGCAAAAAAATACCCTGCTGAGCGGACCCAGGCATCAGCGGTGGGGCACGGTAAATGCCGACGATTGTTACCGTCAGTAGCTTACGGCGGAAGGAGAATTCGCTGCTCCCTTCGGGCATCAGACCGGCGGCCTCGACGGTGATCTTGGCTCCAAGGGCATCTTGTGGAGTGCCAAAGCCCAGGCTTTCGGCAAGTTGCACGCCCAGGATAGCCTCCGGCTGATCGCCCTCCTCAAATAATCGGCCGGCGACAAGGAGTTCGTCGGCCACGCCCAAGAGGGCTGCTTCACGCGGCAAGGCCAGACCAATGGCTGTGGATTCCTTATTGCGATAACGAATCTTGATCCCTTTGACGTGCGCATCGGGATAGGCCACCGCCACGCCCGGCAACTTTTCTAAACGTGCCAGTGCTTCGTCGTTCAGTGGCGGCGGCTTTGGGATGCCGCTTGGCTCTTTGGGCTTGACCTGAATGTTGTTCAGGAGTGACAGCGCGCGGAACGGCGTTTCCACCTGCCGCTGCACGCCCAAGGCCAGGGCGATCATGGTTACCAAAGCACCGGTAGCAAAGGTCACGCCAAGCGTCGTGAGTATCACCCGCAGCGGTGATCGCCGCAGTCCGTTGATCGCTAGGCCGGCGATTTTTAAGGCTCTTATCAAGCGACGCCTCCCTCCGGTTCCAGACGGCCATCGCGTAACCGCAGCAAACGATCGGCCACGCGAGTCGCCATTTCTTCGTCGTGCGAGACCATGACAACGGTCGTGCCCAACTCGCGATGGATTTCGTCGATCAGACCGATCACCTCGCTGGCCGTAGTGCGATCGAGGTTGCCCGTCGGCTCATCGGCCAGCAGCAGCCGTGGCCGATGGACAATCGCACGGGCGATGGCGACGCGTTGCTGTTCGCCGCCGCTAAGTTCATTGGGGCGATGTGAGGCTCGGTGCCCCAGGCCGACTCGATCGATCGATTCGGCGGCCAGGCGAGTCCGCTCGGCACCATAGACGCCTTGGAAGGTCAGGGCCAAAGCGACGTTCTCGGCGGCCGTGAGGCTGGCGACAAGATAATACGACTGGAATATGAAGCCGACCATGGTTCGCCGGTAGATGGTCCGCTGATGCCGGCTCATGGTCGCCAGATCGCGATTATCGACCCACACGCTGCCGGCATTTGGCGTATCCAGGCCGCCCAGCAGGTGCAGCAGAGTCGATTTCCCCGAGCCGCTCACACCGAGAACTGCCACAAATTGTCCCTGCTGGACATGCAGATTCACATCGGCCAGTGCCTGGATTTCCGCCGGGCCGACACGGTACTGACGCGACAGACCACGGGTTTCGATAAAGGATGAAGTTGTTTGCAAAATGGGGAGATTCAAAATGAAAATAGCCAGCGGAGACGATCACGACAGGTATCCATTGTACGCGCTGGCTGAATACATGTCGTCCCCTCATGCGTGGCAAGATTTTCAAGGAGGTATCGCGAGTGTGTGGCAAGATTCTCTGGCAGACGGACGCCACCGTGGCACGGGCATCTTGCCCGTGTCGAATTCCACGGGCTGGAAGCCCGTGCCACGCGCTCATGCGTGTCGTCCCCTCATGCGTGGCAAGATTTTCAAGGAGGTATCGCGAGTGTGTGGCAAGATTCTCTGGCAGACGGACGCCACCGTGGCACGGGCATCTTG
>JBAWVO010000299.1:0-7875 GCA_037147235.1 Planctomycetota bacterium
CTGACCTTTCTTTTGTCTCACTCGACAAGAGCGAGACTGTGTGGCAGCAGTGTTGATAATTTGATTCAGCGGACGGCTGCCGGTCGTTCGCTGGATGTTTTTGCTTCCGCTTTGCTTCCGCTTTGCTGGTAGATCACCGGAAAATTCTTCTAAACTCAAACTATTTTTGGTGGCATATTACTTTTACGCGCCCGCAATTCCGCGAGGATTGTGTGGCCGGGCGACAAAGTGACGTTCGACATGCCGCCAAACGGGCCTTTGGGAACCACTCGCCGCGTCGTGGTCACTCCAATCTGTCCTGGTCGCCGGTTCAATTCGCCTTCTTGCTTGACGCCAGAAGAAATAACATGGCCTAGAGAAGAAGGACGAAGTTTTGTCCACAAATCATTCAGGCGATCAATCCAATACCTGCTTTCCCGAATCTGAGGGGCATAATCATTGGCAGCTCCCATCAAGGCATTGGATGCCCTCCGCATCAGGTTTCGATCGCCATGAGGAATAGGCTGGCCAGCCAGCAGATGATCAAACATCGCCAACGCCTTTTCCCTGACTTCTGGGTTGGCCTGTCTCGATGATGCCAAATGCTCCCGAAACCCTGCATCGGCCGGATGGGGATAAACCTCGACGGGCACACCCCGGCTCGGTTTTTGAGCGGGTTCCAGTGTTCTGGCTTTCTCCTTCTTTGGCCTATCGGGATTGACGGGCCTCGAAACTCCGATTCGCGGATGGACGTAGCGAGATGTGCGATCATACGGCGAAGGAATCGCCGCTTCTCCTTTTTCGCTCAGCCCGGTCAGAAAGTGGGCATGATTAGGCCCAAGTGTGTAAACCAACGGGTGGCGTCCAGAACCTTTTTCCCGCTTGACTTTCGCGGATTGAAAGTTTCCGATCCGATTGGCGATGGCATGAATCTCATCCATGCGATGCCGATATTGTGGATCCGGAACGCGCGGGGGCTGCTGTGTATCCCATCCCGTTTTGTCCCACATAGACGACGCCGGCACACCGGCCCACGGTCGCCCTTCGGCAAGCCTAAAGAGATTTGTCGCGTATTTCTGTTGATCCGACACCTGCTGCGGCGTCAGTCCGAAGTCGCTCTCCAGTGTGGGCCGCTCCGCTTCCGGCGGCACGGCAATGGATTGTGCGGAAGGCGACAGAGGCTCATCGGCTGGCGCGTCGGCTGGCTCGTCGGCTGACTGACCGCCATGGCCCCAACCACCCATGCCACCCATACCGGCCAAAGACAATTTTTTGACCACAATAATGTTCCTTTCCAAAAAATCTTCACGACCTGCTCAATTTGCCAAGCAGTCAGGGCAAAGATATTCCATGCCCCAACACTGGCCCCCACTTTTTTTGCCGGGCTCTACACCCGGCTTTCTCCCTAACCCTTTTGGAGGTTTTTTTGTATGAGACAGCGTAAACTTCACGAGCTTTCGCTCGAACAACTCACGGACATCATGGGCGAGCATTTTGCCGACAACTTCGAGGCGGGCAAGCACGTCGATGCCTACGCCAACCAGGTGACACGCCATGTGGTGGGTGCCATGCACCGCAAGCACAAGCGAGTGTTCCTGGGCCGGGTTGCCTGCAATCCAGGTGACGCCATGTGGCCGCTCCACGAATGGTGGGGCGGTTATGTCCCCGCCTTCTCGGCCGACTTCGCCGTCCCGACGGAGGATCTGGCACTCGTTGACCTGATCACGGCCTGGGCCGCGACCGGGGACGCCGAGCATCTGTTCGAGATCCACGCGCGGATCGAGCAAATTGGCGGTGTAATGCTTCATTGGAGTGACGAGGCTGCCCCGGAAGGACCAGATGACAAGCCTAAGTTTCAGGTTGTTGGCTAGAACCGACGGTTCTAGCCTTCTTTAATTCTCACGGCCGGCCGCTCTTCGGGGTGGCTTGCCTTTCCATGGAGGTCTTTATGTCTGACGGTTTTGAATGTAATGAGTTTCGCTGTCTTGGTGTAACGCGGCTGATGTGGAGTATCTTTTGCGGCCATGGTGAGCATAAAGAAGTCGATGAATTCATAACAAGGCACGAACATTTTGATCCTGGGAATCATCCATGTTGTGCAAATCGCCCACACGGCAGACCACCTGCTCCATTTCGTACATACGCATCTTGGTTTTTGGGAAAGAGTGGATCTGGCTTGGTAATCCGCACGGTCTTCAATTCCGATGGCAAAGCAAGGAAAACATTCTTTTCAATACGCCCTGTTAGACAGCATCAAAGCCCGTAAATTTAGCGGCAAATTCGACATCCGAAGGGGATCCTGCCTGGATTCTTTCGTATCCATCATCCATTCCAATGCCCGCAGGAGTTTCGCTTTTTCTGGATCTTTCCCCTGGAGTTCTTCTCGCATCAAGCTCACGACGGCCGCCTTGTACTTGTGGTAAGCACGTCGATTTGAAAACTTTTCAATCACTCGACCTTCGTTTTTCCCTCGCACCAGTGGCTCGAAGACTCTTAGACCACCGCGGCCTATCTCATCGCGAACAAGATCACGAAGATTAACCATTTCAGGACTATCCCAGAACTTCTTGTTCCGGAAATGCTGTCCAAGATCCATTCGCGAAACCATCTTGGGTTGCTTGTTTTCAGGTTCCGCTTCGCCTGGTTGCTGAGTTCTCGATGCTACGTCTTTGATCGCCGCCGAACGATCGGCCATCGCCTGATTGACCCGCTGGGTTCTATCTGCTCTTGACTCGCCGGGGATAATTGCCGACGGATCGGCCAAGATGTCGCCCACCGTGTCGCTCTCCTGGCCTTTTGATTTTCCGACCTCATGGAGCCTCTTGCCCTTGTATCCCGCAGCAGGACGCATTTCCTTGTTGTGTTCGGCATCGATGCGATCGTGCGTTTCTTCCATCTTCTCCTGGAGCCACTCATCGAAGGGGCCTTGGTCGGGAGAATACTTCGGCAATTCATCTAGCGCGAAGGTTTCGCCAAAGCGGTTGATCTTGTCGTCCATGTTGGCGTATTTCGTGTTCTTCCGGGCATAAACACGGTCCAAGATTTCCTGCCCCCAGTCGCGATTCTTCGCCTGTTCAATCTGGGCTATTGCTTCCGGATCGTCGGTTTTGGCCGACAGCTCATCTAGGGCGTCGTTGATCGTCTGGTTGTACGTGTGAGCGATGGCATGCAGATTCGCCTGTTCCTGCTGCTCGGAATTCAGCCTGGGCTCCCCAGGCTTCCTTGGCTTCCCTTTGACGTAGGTAATCTGTCGATTCGCATCCATTGCCTTCTGCAAACTGCGCATGTAATCGTAAGTAGGACCATTGGCATACGTGAACGTCCGAGCCACGCCTCCGCCCGATGGTTGGGCAGAATGACCTTCCGGAGTCCACGTTTGCCACCCGGGGGTTCGCTTGAACCATTGCCGCGCCGTCGCCTTATCGACACCCACTTCACGGGCAATTGCTGAATAGTTTGCTTGCGGGTTTTGCTTTGCGAAGTCGAATGCCTTTTTCCTCAGATTCAAGTCAAGCGGCCGATTACCCCTTTGCCTTTCATCGAGATTGACGATTCCACGATCGACCATCTTTCCAAGGATGTCGTGAAGGTGAGTGGGATGTTTCGATTCCGGATCGCGCGGAGGATTTGTCCAGAGTGATCTCGCACGATCCTTCTGGAAATTCGCCATGCCTGCCCGTCCGCCATTCCTGTCAATGACCTCCATCAGGCTCAGTACGTCTCTCGCTTCGTGCGGAGCAATATCAACTCCTTCGGGAGGAGGGTTTTTTCCCATGACTTCCTTAAACCGAGGGATCGTCATGTTAGCGACCATGCCTTCAACGCCAGTCTCGATTGGCTTCGGTGTAGGTGCAGGAGTGCGATTTGCTCGTTCTTTCTGTTCCTTTGAAGTGGCCTGGACGGCAGCGGAAGCTTCTCGCTCCGCCAGCGATCGTCGTGCATGGGGATTGCGGACATAGGGAGCAGGCGTAACTGGTTTTTCCCCAGATTGCAGGAAATGACCGTAATTCGGTCCAGGAACATACTTGCCGCTTTCTGGTTCCACAACGAATAAACCGTGGTTCACCGCCATGTCCCTGGCTTCCGCAAGACGAGTCTTGTGCCCACCAGATGGATCATGCGGCGGGCTCGATCGCCACTTGCCACGCAGTTCGTCCATCCGACCGGCACCAATCCTTCCGCCTTCCCGCTGAGTGAGTGACGCCAATGTCTGAAGATCGGCCAACTGACGAGGATGCAGGCCAGCTTCATTCGCAGGCTCCGCTCCCTCCGGCGGATCGTTGGCCATCCCCACACCGCCTCGTCTCGCCCGAAGTTCAAAGAGGATCTTCTGGCCTGGGCTCATATTGGCGTAGCCGCCATCTTCACCGCGCCGCCTGGCCCGCAGCTCTTGCAAGATGCGCATGCCGGGAGATACCGAAGTCGGCCGAGAATACTCGGGGGCGTCGATCGCCTCGGAAATGCTCTTCCGCTGCATGCCCCAAGGGTCTTGCTCATCCTGCAAGTTCGCCATCGCGACCGAGTTCATGTTCTCCGACAGTCGGCCGTACATCGGCCTGGACGTCAACACGTCCGCCATTGTCGCGCCAGACATCGCCACCTTTTCCCCGGCCCCGACCTCTTCCATATCCCGGTAGCGGGGGAGGTCGGCCGCAGCTATATGGACGATATGGTAATATGCCGGCTTTCCTCTAATTCCATAGTGCGTATCATCCTCCGTACCCGGCTCGTGGAGAAAAGCATACTCGCCGTTGCCTGCGCCCTCCTTGGCGAGTCTCCGCATCATGTGGTGATAGGCCTTCTGACGCGACGGCTCATCGGCACTGAATTCCACGCTTACGGGCTTTTGGTTGTTGACTAATTCACGCAATGCCTGTGAGATATGACTTATTACCTGGCCGGATTTACCTTGACCCGTAATGCTAAATCTCCCGTTCATGCCCCGCTTGCTTGTGCCCCTCGACATCAACACTTCGTGCGGATAGTCTAGGTCGTTTTCATCCCGGACATCATTAAGGTCGTCATCATCTCCCCTGTTCACTAATGCCTCGAATCTCAGGTGGTCGTTGTCTCCAATAGGCACTGACTTTGTCTTGTACCCCAGAATGCCACTCCTGAAATTGGGATCCTCCTGCCACGGCTCTTGTTCAACGGGCTCACTGCCGGCCAGTTCCAGCGGCTTTTCCGATTGATTGCAATATGCCATGGCTGGCTGCGGCGATCCGAAGCGATGATGGTGTTCGTACTGCGGAAGATCAGCGGCTGATCGGTGAATGACATGAAAATACTGAGGCCCCGAATTCCCTGAAGTACGGCGGCCTGGAGGAGGCCATCTTCTGTCGGTTGTGAATTCATACTCGCCGTCTCCCAGTCCCTTCTCGGCCGCGTAGTGCATCAAAAGCTGATACGCCTTTTGGCGATCGGGCTCGATGGCCGAGAAAGTCACGCTGACGGGACGCTTCTCCGTAAGCAGAGAGTCCAGAGCCTTCGCCACGTGCGTGAAGACGAGGCCGACCTTGCCGCCTTTGTTAAGACTGTGGCCCATTTCGCCGGTATGCGGATGAGTCCGAGTGAAACCGAAGGACATTCTTGGCGACAAGCCGTTTTCTGCGGAAACTCGATCGCGTTCAGGATCACTGCCTGCCTGGTTGACGGCGTAAATGTTCATTTTGTCGGATTCACCGGTATCGTGCTTACCGAGATCAACCGACTTACTGGAACTCCTATCCGTGTGATACCACGGCTCCTGATCAATCTGTTCGATGTCTGCCAGTGCCAGCGGCTCGCCGTCCTGCTCTTCATCGCCTTCACTGTCGCTGTCGGCCATCGCCATCGGCCCAGCCTTTGCCGGGCATTCTGCCTTTGCCGGGTACTCGCCCTTCGCCCACTCTTCCGCCTTCCTGAGTGCAGTACTGCTCAGCGCAACCGCCTCCCGCATCCCCCACACGGCATTGGCCATGGCCGCCGCCGGGTTGTCTGCGTTTCCAGGAACCGTCACCGGCTGGCCGTCCGGCCCCTGCGCCACGAGTCCCTTCCCTTCGCCGCCCGGCTGCCCGGCCGACAAGCCGGGAATTGCCTGGAGGTTCGCCCCCTCATGCTCCACGTCGCCAGGGTCATTCTGTACTTGCGGCAGGCCGAGTTGCTCCCGCAAACTGGCTGCGTCGAGCGACTGCAATTCCTTTTGCCCGGCCGGGCCACCGAGCAGCATGGCGTAGATTTGCTTGAAATACGCCTTCTTCTCGTCCACAATGGGGCTGGCTTTCAGCCTGACCTTGCCGATGGCACCCTTGCCGAAGTTCAAGGAAAGCATCTGGTCGACGGCCTGCCTGTTCAGCTCTGCTGTCACACGCCGATGCTCGATGTCCTGGATCGTGAACACCACGTCGCTGTGGGCCTCGGCCTCGGCAAGGGTGCCGTGCTGGCCCTCCATCATCGCCCGCTCGGGAATATGCAAGCACCGGCAAAGCTGCTTGTCGAGATATTCCAGCCGGCCGATGAACGATCCTTGCTGGCTTGCACCTGCGTCGAGGATCCAGATCTTCCAGCCGGGGGATTCGAGATTAAGCTGCTGCATGAACGCAGCCATGTCGCGGGGGATCGCCACGCCGCCGGCCGCTTCCAGGTTGTCGAGGACCGTGCGGGCCAGGACGGCGTTTTCTATCTCCGCGCCATTGCGGTCAATCGACGAGCCGAGCGGATATTCCACGACAATATGCGCACCTGCGATCTTGCGGTCATAGCGGCGGGCACCTTCGTTGCAATCCACCCACCAGTTGTATGCCTGTCGGGCATTCTCTAAAAGTGGGATGCCGTACAAGTAGCTTCCTTCCACACGGAACCCAACGTGGACGGAGTTCGCCAGGCCGAGGTCTTTGCCAAGCTGCCGAACGCCGATAAAGCCGCCCTGGTGGCCGATGCAGATTTCCGTAATATCGTGCAACAGCGGCTTGAGGCGGAGAAGTTTGAGATACCCATCCTTCGGCTCGATAACCTTCTCGAAGCAGGTGTAGCCGAAATCGACGTCGCCGTAATAGAGGGCCGCCGCCAAGAATTCATCCCGTAGCGGCATGAATATCTTCTCGATGAGCGTCTTCCATTCGTCCGGCGCATCGTCGTCGGCGTCGATGGTCCAGTCGGAGGCGAGTATCGGGGCCACCTTCAGTTCGCGGGCCATGGCGATCGTGCCGTTCCTACGGATGGCCCTGTAGGCGTTATAGGTGGCCGGTATGGAAGCCCAGCGCAAGACCCAAGGCGAAGTCAAAACCGATTGGATCGAGGTTCTTTCACCGAAATGTACCGGCGGCTGGCCTCGTTCCAGAGGCTGGTACTCCGTCGAAACTAGCCCGTCCTTAGAAAATGTCATACTCTTCCTCGATTCTCTTGCTGCTCAAAAACAAGCAGGCGCAAACAAAACGTCCAATGCAGGAAGTGCGTCCCGCACTGGACGTTTGCTTGCGCCCCTGGATCTGTCGGCTGGCCGGCCTTCAGGCAGTTGCTTGTCGGATTGTTAGGATGCTTCTCTTGTCCTTACGGCATGTTCTGTCGAAATCCCGTCTGTAGTCCATCCGTGATCGGCACCAGCACCGGCTGCGCGGCCGCCAGCTTCGATCCCTTCTCATGAAACTCGCCGCACCAATCGCTTTCGTCAATCACCGGCCATACTGAGTCAACGAGATTCTCTAAGTGATTCCAGATGAGAACCGGGGCATGCCGCCGGCATTCGCCAACGGGGGCTGGTTCGTGATTCTCCCAGAACTTGCAATTACAACACGATGGTTTCATGCTTTCACCTTGGTTGCCGGTTGCCGGTTGCTTTGTCGGTCTTGTTAAACAGGCGTCGGGCGTACAGGGCACTCATCAACGCCTCGTCTTTCGTCTTCCCCTTGCCGTGGACCG
>JBAWVO010000300.1:0-7833 GCA_037147235.1 Planctomycetota bacterium
TCGAGAACTCGTGCAAGTGGAACGAACCCTTGCCTGCGGCGGTGGGGCACCAACAAAGCCGCAACCGATGCAGCGGATGGCTGCAACGTCGGGCGAGACTGTCAAATCTTCGGTAGGTCAAGAAAAACCGCCAGTTTTCTAACTTTTTGACGGCGGCCGTGTCGTTTCGCTGCGGAGGATCAGGGTGACCGAAGCGTTCTCAGAAGGGGGGGATCGACGGCATTTTGCTCCAAAAAACGGCCTGATGAGAGAATCAGCCGCCGAACAAGACAAAGACCGGCTGCCAGGCCGATGGCACCGACGCCACTTTCAGGCCGGAACCACCAGCAAGGCGTCCGCGCAGCGGCTCTGCGGCCCAGGCGGTGTTAGCGGCCGTTCGGCCATGGCGTCCACCTTCCCTCATTGCTTCTGCGAAATCAAGGCGGTATTGCCTTCTTTCGACCCTCAGTTGCGTTCGTTCGCGTTCGCTCCCCGTATCCGAGTTTGAAGAACAATTCGTCCAGATTCTTGGGTATAGGCCGTTTCAACGTAATTCCGTAGGAGATTGGATCCCCCATCGTATAGAACGGAAAGGCGATTGTGATTTGATCGCAGCTATGCGGGATAACAATTCCGCAATTGATCCGTTTACCCGTGGAAAGCCGGAACTCAACCTGATAACAAATACCACACTCGCCTTCGCGAGGCTCTGCGTGCCGAAACATCTCTGAGAGGTAGTTCACTAATTCGGGGTCTTCCACCCGCTCCTGCTTGCCGTCTGGTACGCTGATCTCCATTGCGGAGAGGGTGATGGCAGTGTCGCCTCCCAAGAGTCGCTCGAAATCATGATTGGCGGCATCGACTCTCCACTTGAAGAACAAATAGGCGTAGACAGCAACTATAAAGATGGCTAGCAGTACGAAAAGGCATCCTGCCGCTAGCGGGTAAATGGGGGATTTCGCTTTGGAGTCACGTAACGAAAGCATTCATCATCAGGCATGCAAATGCCCCTTCCACGATCCACGATTGCCCAACGGCAGGCTGGCCGACGCAATATTCGCCGACGCCAGCCAGGCCCGAACTTCGTTTGATTCTACCAAGGTTTGGAAGCCGGAACTACCGGCAAGGCGTCCGCCGAAGGCGACTTAGCGGATACGCCTTGTTGGGTGTTCTTCTTCATAAACTCGGCGTACGCCCGAGCCAACGCACTATTAAGTTGTCTACTGTTCCCTCCACGATAATACACTCTTTCCTCAAAGCTGGGCCCAGCAGAGAACGCGCCAACAGGCTCGTCACGTAGACTATATAAGCCGACGTAACAAGACTGCCCCCCTTTCGTCCGGAGATCCAAGTCCGCCAAAACCATCCACTTGCATGGCCACGAGTCGCGCTCCGAGGGTGTAAGCGCGGCCAGGATATCGCCCCAGCAATGTTCCGGAACTTGAAACTCCACTGACTTTGTCTGACCCTGTACGTACCATCTACTGGCCTTCATGCCTGCTATGTCTGGAATAGCCGGAAAGTCGCAACCCGTCTCGGGGCGGGCAATATGCGTATACTTCGGCCACATCAGCCCTACCAAAGGGAGACCGGCGAGAGTCACAATCAAGATCGCCAATGCTCCCAAGACCAGTTTCAGTTTCCGCCGCCGTACTTTCGCGAGGGCATCATCGTCAGGTTTGTACTGCAAGGGGAGTCGCACGAGACGAAAACAGTTAACGGCAAGCCATATCGCAAGGCAGACTATCAGTAATGTGAAGAAGGCATCAAACATGGATCTAGGCTTACTCGACCAGCGGGCGGCCGGCCGACGCCATATTCTCCGATGCCAGCCAGCCGGAACTGTCTTCGATTTTACCAAGGTTTGCAAGCCGGAACCACCGGCAGACCGGCGAACGGCGGTTTGCGTAGCAAGTGAATTGGAAATGGATTGGGTCGGAATTGGGTTTTGGACAGAATGTCACAAGACATCGCCAATATGCTGTAATCCGTGGCAGGGCAAGTAGTTGCGGCCGTGCGGGCACATTGGCCAGCCCCGGTAATTAGGTTTGGAATTGCACGGAATTGGGTTTTCACATCGATGCCGGGAATCACGGGGTTGCCTCGCCAGGATACCAACGGCCCCTTTTCGTGCGACCGGTGGAATAGGTCTTGCCCTCAGACTTGATTTCTTTCAGTAGCGTTCTCATTTGATCCCGTGACACGGCCGGGAATTCTGTAAGTAGGTCGCCGATGGTAGATCCCTCGTCACGATGGTCATTAATGTATTGAAGAATAGTTGCCTTCGCAGCATCCCGATCCGTGGGCCGTGGCTGACCAGAAGCATCGTAATGCTGAGGAGCGGGTAAATATTTCGTTCCGCGTCCATGACCATGCGACTCGATATACTCGCGTGCTTTCAGGGCCTGTACCACGTCGCGCCACCGGCTTGGTGGGGCGACACCGCGGCGGACATAATCGAGCACCAGATACTCGTGTGAAGAAAGTGGAGCCCCAGCGTCGGACTCAATCCGCGACAGGAACCGGATGAAATTGGCGTCCTGCATTTCGCCGTGGAGTTGCAAGAAAACCTCATGCTCGTCGGATTGCGAATAATCCGGCAGCGGCTTGCTGTCGCGGACGCACTCCACCAGCATTTGGTTCGCTCCCTGTCCGGAGCGTTCGACCAGACCGCAACGCAGCAGCGACTCAGCGATCCGGCGGTTGCGTGGAAGTTGCTTGTCGATGATGTTGTCGGGCGTGACGCCTGCGGGAAGGCCACCGGGGCTAACGATTTCCAGGCGGCGTGGAAACTGCCGCACGAAGACCGACCCGGGATGGCGGTAATCGCGGTGGCTGACTGCATTCAGAATTGCTTCGCGTGCGGAACCTTCCCGGAAGGTGTCGATGTGGTGCATGACAAAACCTTCCTGGAAATGCTGCTTGTCGTTCCGCAGATTGATCGTTTGCCAGATCTTGTCGAAGAACCGGAGAAAGCCTTGCCGATATTCCTCGCGTTGATTGGCGGGGCCGGGGACTTCGGAAGATCGGTATTCAAAGATCACTTCGGCCTGGGCAAGGTGTTTAGCGAGGGACTTCTCCTTGCCCAACAGTATCAAGGCGGCGTAGGTGACGCCGTCTGACGAGACAAGGTCCGCGTCGCCAAGCAATTGCTCGACGGATGCAGTTGCCAACGCGGCATTGCCCGACTCCTCCCGCCAACGCTGCCGAAAGCTCTCAATGGCAACCGGGTCCAAGTCGGCTACGGTTGCCTTGGGGCAGACTTCGGCGGAGAAATCCGGGCCGGATTCGTCGAAGATGCGACGTAGCATATCGGTCGTCATGGGAGCAAGGTCTTCCCCACTGCGCATCCAATACGCTCCTTCGACGCTTACGGGCATTCCCAGTGGCCGTGGGGGAACATGAACGACCACGACGCGGCCATTGGGGTGAGAGATTTCCTCGGCCTCGATCCGCAGCCGTAACCGTTCGATGATTCCAGCCTTGGTCCGCGCCAAGTCGGTGAATGCCTGGCTGCCGACGACCTTCCGAGGCTTTTTGTCGCTCACCCCCAGAATGATTCGCCCGCCGCCTTCGTTGGCCAGTGCCGCACAATATTTCACCAGCTTCTCGAAATGGAAGTTGGCCTTGGCTTCCTTGAATTCCAGGTGCTCGCCTTCGTCGGCGTCCATCCATACTTGGAGTACTTGCAGCCGGGCATTCATTGCGATTCCTTTGTGTCGTGGAGCAACTACGCAGATCGCAGTTCACGTTGGCGCCGCCGAAACGTAAGCCGTGCCAAAAAAGGGCTGCATATGGCGGTCCTACCCAAGGTATCAGCAGTTCGCAAGCCGTAAAACGGATCTTCAAACGGATCTTCAAAAGTCGATTGTACTTGGGGCAAAATCCCTCGTCCAGCGGGGCAGCAAACGTGCGATTGGAAACCTGGGTTGCCAATCGCCTTACGCAGGCGTCTCGGCCGGTATCCTGATTAAGCCAAGAACTGTCTTTGCAATCGCCAAAAAACAAGGCACACACGGGCCAGAATGCTATGGCGTCCCGAAACGCCCGGAAGTCCGGGTTGACATGGAAAAGCCCCTTGGGACTGCCGCAGCACGAGGCTGCGGGTTCTCTGTTGCCAAGAGGCCGATGTGGTCCTCACCACCATGGGCAAGGGTACTTGGTCAGCAACTTCGGCACAAGATTCACTATTCCGCGGCACATACCACCGCGGCCCAGCCTCCTGCCCGCGTTATCAACGGTTACGCCGAAGCCACCCGCAAACACATGTCGCCCGAGTTATGGTTCGGGGCGTTGCCAGGGCGTGGTGCTAAAGTGGGCTTCGACGCGGCGGTCCAGGCACACCGACGCGTCGAAGGAAATTCACCGCTTTCCCCCATGATTGGCGTATAGCACTAACTCTTGCGTGGCGATTTTGCGGCCAAGTAACCCAATTTTTCTTGACACCCCCCTGCCGTTTCCCCGGTCCACGACGGTTATTACCCGCATCTGTCAGACTGCTCTGCTAGCAGTTTCTCGTTGGCAGGACGTGCAGATCGACGGCCAGGTGGTCGTCACTGGCAGTTTCAACTTCACGAACGCGGCGAAGGAAAGCAATGCCGAAAACCCGCATTGGAAGACTGGACATAACTTGGCTTTTGCCGGAAAATGGAACGGCTCAAACCGCCGCTTGCGGGCTTAGGGAAGGAACCGATACCATGATACTGTGCTTTCGGGGTGTCGTGCCGTGCCGAAGAGGAGGCTGAGATGCTGAGAATGTATGGCATAGACGACGTGGCCTGCGACGATCTGCCTCGCGGTGTCTTGATTGGCACGGTTGAACTTTGGGACTGTACGGGCGATAACTACGAGTGGCACGGCCGCAACCCCGAGCGGGCGAAGAAAATGCTGAAGCCGACGAAACACCCGCAGCCGGTTTGGTTTAATCCTTCTTGACGTTTACGAAGCACCCATGAAACCCACCACGATCAAAATCATGTCCACGGATCGCGTCAGGCAGCGGTTCAGCGAAGAGCAGATTCGACACATGGTTGAACGATCCTTGTTCAAGATAGGCGAGAGTCCTGCCCAGGTTGCAGAATGGGTGTCGCATTACCGCACGGTGTATGGGGAAGTGACTGTCGTGTACGCAAAGGAACCTAATTCTGCAATCGTTGCCTACGACGACGAGATGCCCACGGGCGTCCAGGCAAAGGTGGGGGACGGCGGCATTCACGGCTCCGGCTACCGACTGAGCGACGAGGAGTGGAAGGAGCATGCCCAGGCGATGTGGGAGACCACGGGAGGCGAGTTCAAGTCGCCGTTGCCGCGTCCAGACCACAAGGACGTTGCGGGCATCCGCTTTGTCACGCCGGACAGAGACATTGTTTCCTTGGAGGAGTTGGCAAACCATCCGTTCTTTATTGACATCGGGAAATGGTACGAAGAACTCGCGTCCCTCTCAGGCCGGTTCAAGGTCGCCGCTGTCGCCTATCATTTGGACGACGAAACCTACCACTATGCGCCGGTTCTCACGGATATAGACGATATTTCTGCGTTCGCCTTGATGGGTGGCGAAATGTTCGGCGAAGCCTACCGGAAGTTCGTTACCGAGATCCCAGACCTCAAGCCGAACGTGATGTTCACGGCCCTGTGGGTGGCAGATGATGACCTCGACAATGTGCAGACACTGCTCTATTCCTGTATTCAGAGGGCTGCGGAGATACTTGCCGGTACGGACTTGCACTTTCAGCTCCGGGGCGGAATCGCCTCCTTTCATGCTGCGACCGCCAGCCTGACCGAGGGCGAGCAGTTTGAGCTGACCAAGAGTTTTGACATCGAATCCCAATAACCGTTCCTGCCAGACCATGAAGAAACCCAGCGTTGGCCAGAACTATTCCGAACAAAAGGAACTGCTGGACAAGCTCCATGAACAGACTGGGGAAGATTTATTCGTCGCTTCGTTCTCTGCGATGGAGCATAAGAACACTGGATATCTTAGGAGTTACTGCGTTTGGACCAAGAACACGATTTCGCTACTCCCCGTGGCCGAGCGAATCGTTCTTGGCGGGCCAGATCAAGCACCCGTCATGGCCCCGTGGGAGAAGGTTGTTGAGATTGCTGGCGACCTGATGGTGCCGATGGGCGTCTATCCTGAACGCTACCGAGTGGATGGTTTTCCTTCTGCTGACCAGTTAGCGGCGATGGGGAACGAATTGGAGGAGAAATGAAAGTCCCAATTGGTTTGACTCGCCGCCAGTCTTCGTGGGAACAGCGGTTCAAAGAACTGAAAGCGTTTAAGAAAAGATATGGCCATTACAATGTTCCTCGCAATTACTCGCCAAACCCTACACTGAGGTATTGGGTGAACAATATCCGCCATTCAAAGAAGTATGGCACGCTTGCGGAGGAAAAAGTCCGTCGCCTTGATGCTCTCGGCTTTTTTTGGGGGCATAAAAGGGACATGGATTTAGCTGCTGTTTGGGAACAACACATCAACAATCTGAAAGCGTTCAAGAAAGAAAACGGACACTGTAATGTTTCGAGCAAAGACCAGAATAACCCCGCTCTGGGTCGCTGGGTGAACGGCGTTCGACAACGAAAGAATCTGGGAAAACTTGACGATAAGAGAATCCGATGCCTTGATGATCTCGGCTTTTGTTGGGCATCTAGGGACAAGATCATGCGGGAGGCTTGGAAGCAGCATATCCATGATCTAAAAGCGTTTAAGAAGAAATTCGGCCACTGCAATGTGCCGTACAGATACCAGCCAAGCTTTACACTGGGGCAGTGGGTGAACGGTGTCCGACAATTGAAGAAGCAGGGGAAACTTACTAAGGACAGAATCCTCATTCTCGATGCTCTTGGCTTTTCATGGGTGATAAAACCGCCTAGCATCCAGGTTCCCTGGAAGCAACACATCACCGATTTGAAAGCGTTTAAGAAGGAACACGGCAACTGCAATGTGCCGAAGCGGTATTCGCTAAATCCCGCTATGGGGCAGTGGGTGAGCAACCTGCGGCAACGCAAGAAACGTGGCGAACTTACCGAGGACAAAATCTTCAGTCTCGATTCTCTCGGGTTTTCATGGGATAGGCTGGGGAAGCAGGTATAATCTGGATTATGCCGAGCAACAAAGCAGGTAGTGCCTAATTCCGTGGCTGAAAAGAGAACAGGTGACAAAATGAAACAAATAACGAAGCAATCCAGTACGCTCAATTACCAGTCTTCATGGAAACAACGCATCAACGATCTGAAAGAGTTCAAGAAGAAACATGGTCACTGCGACGTCCCGTTCAGATACCAACCAAACCCTACACTGGGGCATTGGGTAGCCAACATCCGCCATGCGAAGAAGTTCGACACACTTGCAGAAGATAAATTCCTCATCCTCGATGCTCTTGGCTTTTCTTGGATAATAAAACAGCAAGGCATCAACGTTCCTTGGAAGCAACGCATCAACGATCTGAAATTATTCAAGAAAGAATACGGCCACTGCAAGGTTCCATCCGTATACCAGCCAAACCCATCACTGGCTCGTTGGGTGGCCAGTGTCCGGGACCAGAAGAAACGCAGTACACTTACGGAGGACAGTATCCTCATGCTCGATGCTCTCGGATTCGTTTGGGAGGGTTTGAAGAGGGGACCATCTAAGCACTGATAATGCGGCTGGTGGCGAAGGTTGCCAGGGATTTGGGGATCAATTGATGACGACTATGAGCTTTGCCATAATGTATTTCGGTTTTCTGCTTGGCGGAAAAACGCTCGGATGGGCTGGAGCAGGCTTTTTTGCCTTCTGTGCAGTGCCGCAGGTAATTCAGACTTTAAGAGAAGGTCATGCTAGGAATCTAAGTTCACTTTTTCTCTGGATGTGGC
>JBAWVO010000301.1:0-7832 GCA_037147235.1 Planctomycetota bacterium
CTTTGGGCGTGGCGAAGCATGGGGGAGCAGGGAGCAGGGAGCAGGGAGCAGGGAGCAAGGGCTGGCCGACGGCGACTTGATCGAAGAGCCTGAGCCAACGGAGCCTGCGGCCGATGTTTTACAGCAGCTCACGCTTCACATCACGGCCGAAGGCGGCCAGGAGCTTTCCGGCTGGCTGCGCATGCCGCTAGTTGCGGGACAACGTACCGGCAGCCTGCATGTGGCCTTCTGCCCGTCCTTCAGCCGGATGCCGCAGGTGCAAGCCGAGACAGTCTCCGGTCCCGACTGTCGGATCAAAGCGGCCCAGGTACTCCCCTACGGCGCGCGATTGGACGTCAAGCTCGATGAACCGGCCCGCGAGGACGAAAGCGTGCTGGTGTGGTTTCACGCGGCAAACTTCAGTTAGCCTTCACCACCTGGGTCTGGTTCATGTAGTCAGTCATGATGTTGAGTACCTCGTCGAGGTAGAAGTCGCGATCGATGCCCGACGGATTATCGTTGAGCTTTTCAATCGCTTTCTCTTCTTCCTTGTCGGCGTTCAACTCGGCTCGCTCCTTGAGGAAATTGGCTTCGTTGAGCGTAACCGACTTCTTGGCCTTCTGCTGCTGGTAATGGGCGATGTTCCGCTCAACCTTCTGAAACTTCTCCGAAGCGGCACAGCGGGCAGCCGAAAGCCGATGAAGCTGATCGACGAGCGAGGGGTTTACACGATCAAACTTTTTATACGGCTGGGGCTTCACCTGGTCAAAGGGCAAGGGATAGTCCAAGTCGGCTTCCCCCACGTCAAGATGCGTACTCAAGGAGGGCAGCTCGATGTCCGATACCACGCCGCGACGCTGGGTGCTGTCTCCGCCAGGCCGGTAAAACTGCTGCATCGTGATCTTCAATTCACCCATCTTCGGGGCGTTGGGCATGCGGAACAACTGCTCGCCCAGGTTCAAGAGGCTTTGCACCGTGCCCTTGCCGTGGGTCGCCTTGTCGCCGACAATCAGGCCCCGGTTGTAGTCCTGAATCGCCCCCGCAAAAATCTCGCTTGCGCTTGCGCTGAACTTGCTGATAACCACGACCAGCGGGCCGTCCCAATCGATATCCGGATCCGGATCGAAGTAGGGGGTTACCCGACTGTCGGCATCTTTGACCTGAACCACAGGCCCGTCGTTGATGAACAGGCCGGTGAGGTTGATCGCCTCGGTCAGCGAGCCGCCGCCATTGGTGCGGAGGTCCAGAACCACGGCATCGACTCCCTTCTCCTTGAATTCTTGCAGAATGCGGCGAACATCGCGTGTCGTACTCTTGTACTCGACCTTGCCCTGGCGGGCACCGTCCATGTCCATGTAGAAGCTGGGCAGGTTGATCACGCCCACCTTGTAGGGCTTGCCGTCACCACGATGACCCGTGTCGAATATCTCACCTCGGGCCTCGCTATCTTTCAACTCGATGGTCGCCCGGGTGATCTTGATCTCATGCGGCTTGGGATCCTTGACCGAGGTGAGCTGCAAGCGGACCACCGTCTTGGGCTTGCCGCGGATCATCTTCACCACGTCGTTGAGTTTCATGTCAACGACATCGACCAGCTCGCCGGTTTCACCTTCGCCCACGGCAATAATCTTGTCGTCGATCTTCAGGTGGCCTTCCTTTTCGGCGGCCCCGCCCGGAATGATCTTCTTGACGACCGTGTAACCGTCGATACCTTGCAGCGAGGCCCCAATGCCTTCAAGTTTCAACTGCATCATGATCTTGAAGTTATCCACCGACGAGGGCGACATGTAGGTGGTATGCGGATCGAAGGCCATCGTCAGGCTGGTGAGGAACATCTCCAAAAGCTCCTCGGCGTCGGTCTGCCGCATCCGCTTGGCGAAGCTGTGATAACGCTTCTCCAGACGCTGCTCCGGCGTTTTGCCTTCGCTCTTGTCGGTCTTGCTGTCGGCCTTCTCGGCCTTCAGTAGTAGCAAATCGTACTTGATCCGCTTCCGCCAGCGATCGTAAGCTTCCTCCGGCGTCTTGGCGTAGGTGGCTGCGTCCTTGTCGGTCACAAGCTCCTCATCGACGGCGAAATCCTGATGGCTGGCCAGGATCCGGTCGACCATCTTCACCCGTTCGTCAATGCGATCCAGGAACGTGTTGTAGACGAGGTAAGCGAAGCTGATATCGCCCTTCTGCGCCATATCCGCGAGACGATCCTTGTACTTCGCAAAGACGTCATAGTCGCTTTGATAAAAATACATCTTCATCGGATCGAGGCTCTGCAAGAAGGTCTTCATGCAGCGATTAGACATCTCCGCGTCCAACGGATGGCGGAGCAGATGCTCGTGCTTCAGCAACGAGGTGACCGCCAAGGCAACATGCCGGTCATTTGCGCTTGGTTTGGTGAGCTGCACAGCTTGTGACGTCAAGCAAGCAGAGATAAGCAGAAGAAAAGACGCAGCACCGGCAATACGCAGGCGGCCAACCGATCGGGACAACAAAGTCATTCCTGGAACCTCGAAAATGGGTTTTGGTTTGTGCGGATTGAAACGGAACCAACCGTAACAGTAGGGGGAGGTTCGTAGGGTTTCTAACCGCTGACAGCATAAGACCGTAACTCGTCTATGTTATCGCGGATTCAACGGATAAACAAGGTGAAAGAGCTGGGAACGGATCTACGGCGGGAATTCCCAGATCATTCTCGCAAAAGCACCCCCAATTACCCCATTCTGCGCATTGCGTCATCGAATCACAAAAAAATTCACTTTAAGTAGATTTGCACGAGTTTGCCGGTTGAGCAGACGATAAGGATTGCAGTGACTTTTCCTGTCGGGAAATCGCGATTGATTTTAATGCGATCCAACGACCTAAATTACCTCTTTTAACAAGGGTGTCGCTGTGAACAGACAACAGCTATCTCTCATCGTGGTTCTGGGACTAATCAGCTCCATCCCCGCATTCGCTGCGGAACCCTCTGAACAGGGAAGTGGATGGCGAACTTCTTCCGAGGAGACTGCCAGCTCCACTCTGAGTGGAAAGCTGTACCGCAATTCTGCCGACTCCAACGGGTCAGCCCCCTACGTTATCCTCGATCGCTGGAGTGTGGTTCGTGGCTATGTGGCCGTGGCACAGGGGGTCGAGTTGGAATCCTGTGTAGGCCAGCAGGTCAGCTTGCAGGGCACGATCAAAACATTGCCCGGCGGCGATATGCCTTACATGATTTGCCAGCGGGTTCTTAGCGGCAACAGGGAGATGACTCGCACTCGTCCTCAGCAGACCTCGGCCCCGATTGTGCGGGACCAACCGTCGCAGGAGATTGTGCCGCAACCCGAACTGCCCACGCAGAACGACATGGCGGCCGATCCGGCACCTCGAAACATAGCATTGCCGTTGCGCGAGGTCGTACTCGAATCTCGGTCGCACCAGACGGCTGACGATTCCCAGGACCGTCGCAGCGCGCCGTCGGCACGTCGAGCCGATCCCCGTCGTTTGCGCCGTCCGGCCGTGCAATCGACCAATTATCAAGAAACCCTTCCCACGCCCATTCCGGCGGGGGAAGTTCACCGATCTCCGATGTCTACCGATCCGACACTCGATCCCGCTCCGATGGAAGAAGGCTCCATGGTCTCTGAAGGCTCGATCGTCAGCCAAGGCAACGTCGGTTGCGATTCGTGCGGTGAAGGTTCTTGCGATAACTCTTGCGACGAGATTTCAGGGCCTTGCTGGGGACCGCGTCGGCCGCTGTTTTGCTGGGGTCCGTCCGGCATCTGGGTCAAAGCCGATTACTTGCAGTGGTGGGAGCGCGGCATGCACGTACCCGCCTTGGCAACTACCGTAGACTCCTACCCCAATGCGACTGATAATATAGGCTACATTGGCGAGAAGGGTACCCAGGTACTCTTTGGCGACGAGGACATCAACAATAAATCGCGGAGCGGCGGCCGCATTCAGGCGGGACTGTGGCTCAACCCCTGCATGACCTTCGGTTTTGAGGGCGAATACCTCTCTCTGGCCGACGAGACCACCGACTTTCGCCTATGGTCGGATGGCAATCCGATCATCTCCCGGCCGTTCTACGACGTTGGCCGTACCTTACCCATCGAGAACATCGAGAAGGTCGCTTATCCCCGGGGCTACCCCGGCAGTTTCGACGGCGCGATCGACATCGGCGCGATCACCCGCTTCCACGGTGCCGCGGCACACTTCCTCTTTACCACTTGCCGTCAAGAAGGCTCCTGGACCGACGAGTGCGGCTCTTGCACGACCTACCATGACCGCTACCGTGCGATCTTTGTCGCCGGCTATCGGTATCTGAGCCTGGAAGATCAACTTGGCATCACGGAAAACCTCACGTCCACGGAGCCGGAGCCGGTCAATCCCCTGAATCCGACGGGCACCCAAGGAGTTAGTGCCTTCCTGATCCACGATCAGTTCAACACGCAGAACTCGTTCAACGGTGCCGATCTCGGCATGAAGTTTGAATTCCAGCGGAATCGGTGGTCGTTGGATATGTTCCCCCGCATCGCCTTAGGCTCGACGCACTCAACGGTCGACATTACCGGCTCAACGCGGACCACCAGTCCGGCGGGAGTGCAGGCGAATGCGAATGGTGGTCTTCTCGCCCTGCCAGGCCTGAACATCGGCCACTATTCAAAGGACAACTTCACCGTCGTGCCCGAACTCGACTTGAACCTCGGCTTCCAGTTCACGAACCACACTCGATTGGTTGTTGGCTACAACGCCCTGTATTGGAACAAAGTAGTTCGGGCAGGCGAGCAAATTGATCGAACCGTGAACGGAACCCTGCTACCCAACGCCGCCGCCAACGGCATTCCCCCGGCAGGAGATTTGACACGGCCTCGCTTTACTTTCCAGGAGACCGGATTCTGGGCTCAAGGCATTAATGTTGGCCTGGATTGCCGGTGGTAATGAATTTCTGGATCCTTTCCAGCCGATAGGTAAGGGAAAGGAACCGACTTTTTTAATGAAAACGCCGAGCGGGACAAAGATGAGACTCCTGCTCGCCCCCCAACCGTTGGACAAGGAGCGTCCGCAATGTCTTCTCAGTCGAAAAAGTCTACTTCGTGGTTCACCCGTCTCGGCAGCACATTCGGCCGGAAGCGCCGCAGTACGCCGTCGGACCAGAACCGTCGCGGGCTGCGTTTTGAATCCCTGGAAACCCGCTCCCTGCTCTCGGCCACCATGCTTCCGACGATCAGCGGCATTGTCTACCAAGACGTGACCGGCAACGGCCTGACGAGTGATGATTTTCGACTGGCTAATGCCACGATCAACCTCTTCCGTGACGGTGGCGATGGTGTCTTTGAGGGGAAGAATGTCGGCAGCGACGATACCCAAGTCGCCTCGGTCTTCAGCGACGCCAGTGGCAAGTACAAGTTTGATAACCTTTCACTTGGCACCTACTTCGTGCAGGAAGTTGGCGTGCCGGGGCTGGTGATTACGCCGGGCCAAAACGTGCAAAAGGTGGTTGTGACCAATAGCGACTTGCAGGGCACCACGGGAACGACGATCGATTCGTTCTCATCGACGTCACAATACGTCAGCGGTTCACTGCATGGCGGCAAGACCGGAACGTCTTCCCAGCCGGCTCCGGACGCCATCGGCGGCCATCGCAACCTGTACGTGCAACTCACCTCGGCCAAAGGCTCCGTGTCGCTGGGCGCGAACTCCGATTTCCCCGGCCTGATCGACTTTGCCTCCGGCTCGGCGTCCAACGGCATTTTCTGGGTCAACTGGGACGGCAATAATGGCAACGCAGCCGTGCTGAACCCGACCGGCCTAGGCCAAGTTGACATCACGTCGCAGGATACCAGCACGGGCATCAGGCTCACGATAGCCGCCGACCACGACAACGGTTTCATCATGCTCAAGGTCTTCAGCGATGCGAGCAATTGGTCCTGGACTAGCGTGCCTATCAGTAACACCTCCGACGGTTCGCTGAGCGACAGCCAGTTCGCCGCCTTCTCCGACTTCACCATCGGCGGGGGCACGGGAGCCAACTTCTCCAAGGTCGGCGCCATCCAGTTGGCCATCAACGGCGTGAACGCCAACGATGGCCAGGTAGGACCGATCCAAGCCGCCGGACCAAAAATCTTCAGCAACATAAACTTCGCCAACTTGGCCCAGGCCGACTTGGCGGTGGTCAAATCGGCAACGCCTAGCCCGGCCGTAGCCGGCAATCAACTGACCTACACCTTCACCACGACCAACAACGGCGTCTCCGGAGCCACGGGCGTGACGTTGGCCGACATGCTGCCCGCGGGAGTTCACTACGTTTCGTCCAGCAGCAGCCAGGGCATGGTCGCGAACAACAGCGGCACGCTTTCAGTGCAGCTTGGCAGCCTAGCCGCAGGAGCCAGTGCCACGACAAATATCATTGTCACGGTCGATCCCAGCGCCACCGGTAGCATTACCAATACGGTAACCGTCGTCGGCAACGAGCCTGATCCGAACCTGCTCAACAATACTTCCACGGTGACGACGCAGATCAACCGTTCGGTCGACTTGGCCATCATCAAGACGGCAACCCCCGATCCGGTCAAGGCAGGTAAGCAGCTCACCTATACGCTCACGGCCACCAATAACGGTCCTTCCGATGCCACGGGGGTGTCAATCGTCGATACGCTGCCGATAGGCACTTCCTACTACTCAGCCAGCGGCCAAAGTTCCACCACGATCGTCGACCATACGTTGACACTGAATGTCGGCAACTTGGCGACCGGTGCCTCGTCCACGATCATCGTCGTGGTCGATGTCGCTTCGACCACCTCGGGTACGATCATCAACACGGCCGTGGTCAGCGGCAACGAACCCGATCCCAATCTAGCCAACAACACGGCCTCGGTCTCGACACGAGTCGACGTGCCGATCATACCGCTGGCCACCACGGACCTAAAGATCGTCAAGACGGCAAGCCCCAACCCGGTGACCATTGGCTCGAACCTGACTTACACGCTGATCGTAAGTAACAACTCGGACACCACGGCCACCTTCGTGACGGTCGTCGATACGTTGCCGGTCGGATTCGCCTATCTTTCCGCCAGTACCAGCGGTTCGCCGTCGTCGTATAACAATGGCGTGTTTACCACCTTGACCTGGAACCTGGGCAGCATGGCCCCACAGGCATCCGAAACGATCACGATCGTGGGCACCGTGACCGCGGCTGCCGCCAGCACGATCACCAATACGGCCGTGGTCAGTAGCCATGAGAAGGACGGCAATGAGGCAGACAACACATCGAGCGTCGTGACAACCGTCATCCGCCCAGTCGCGCCGCCACCGACCAAGTATCATGCCCTCGGACGGTAAGCACGAAAAAAAGGGCGATCACTACAGGTCGCCCCTGAGGCAATCGCTCATGAAAGTCAGCATAGGCAAAAGACACGCAGTCGGCCACCAGCAATAGATCGACACCCAGGAAAAACGGGGTCATGGAAGGGTGATCGCAATAAAAGGACTCGGGGTGTGAATGAACTATTAGGCCCAGGTCTGGATTTCTTCGCTTGCCTGTGGGGGCTAACCATGGTATGATTCTCCTGTCCTCTTCCATGTTCGTGCTGTCGATGAAAATTTTTGGTGAGCCGATAAGATGCCCGTTGGGTGCCTGATCTAAAGAACCTGGCCGCGTGTATAGCCGTTGACCGGCCTTGTGCTGGCAGCGGATCACACAACCTAGGCTCCAGGTGCCCCCTTAAGCAACGCGGGCTCTCAAAAACCCATCACCACGGCATTACGGCGGAGGACTTTTTTTATCTGCTGGGCGTGGTGTTGGGGGTGTTGGCAGCGGGCGTCATTCTCTCGGTAATCCTGGGGCAACCGGCTGAGAGCAAAGACGCCAAGCTTAACGA
>JBAWVO010000302.1:0-7782 GCA_037147235.1 Planctomycetota bacterium
CTGTTACCACGAAGATAAAAATTGTTCAGGTTATTTTTGCGCGGTCGCTAAGTCCAAAACCAAGACCAAGACCAAACTCAATCTTCCCAACCCAGGCTCACCCAAAACAAATTCTCGCGGTGAGCCATACAACCTATTGGTAAAGAATGAGAATGGACATAAGTTCCATGAATTTCGTGCGCCGATCCTCGTGGACGGACAAGTATGGGGCGAATTTTGTGTCGGTATTCCCACGGCCCTCGCCAACAACCGTGGCCGCGAAATTGCCACGAGCACGTTCTTCATCACGATCGGCTTCTCTTTGGTCGTTGTCGGCGTGATCGTTTGCCTGATTCGATATAGCCTGCATCCCCTCCGGGAGCTAACTCACGCTACCCAGCAAATGGCTGCTGGTCGAGTCGCAACGCGATGCAACTACGACGGCCATGACGAACTTGGGACGCTGGCCCGATCCTTTAACGCGATGGCCGATACCATTTCCCGAACCCAGGAAGGTCTCGAACATCAGGTACAAGAGCGGACCGCTCAACTCGCCAGCGCGAACGAGGGCATGTTGATCGAGATCGCCGAGCGGAAACGCGGGGAGGAACAGCTCCAGACCTACGCTGCCGCGATGGAATCATCGAACCGCGCGTTGGAACAGTCGAACCGCTGTGCCGAGCAGGCGGCCCAGGCGAAGAGCGAATTCCTGGCCAATATGAGCCACGAAATCCGCACACCCATGAACGGCGTCATCGGTATGACCGGCCTATTGTTGGATACCGATCTTACCCAGGAACAACGCAAGTATGCCGAGATCGTGCGATTTAGCGCGGAATCCCTCCTGATACTGATCAACGACATCCTCGATTTCTCCAAAATCGAGGCGCGCAAGCTTGACCTGGAGATGCTCGACTTCGACCTCGTTGCGGTCGTCGAAGAGACTGCCGAGATGCTGGCGGTGAAAAGTCACGAGAAACGACTGCGACTGGTTTGTCTGATCGACCCGGAAATACCAATGCAGGTCCGGGGCGATCCCGGCCGACTGCGGCAAATTCTCCTCAACCTGGGCGGTAATGCCCTCAAGTTCACCCACCAGGGCGAGGTCCGCATCGACGTCAACCTCAAGTCGCGAGTCAACCGTCAGGTCACCGTGCAGATTCGGATCGCCGACACAGGTATCGGCATTCCGGCCGACAAGATAGCCGGATTATTCTCGCCCTTCACGCAGGTTGACGGTTCCACCGCACGCAAGTTTGGCGGCACCGGTCTAGGATTGGCTATCTGCAAGCAACTCGCGGAAATGATGGGCGGCCAGATCGGCGTCGAGAGCAAGGAGGATAAGGGGTCAACCTTCTGGTGCGACGTCGTGCTCGAGGAATTGCCTGTGACAAAAACCTCCGACGCAAGGCACGCAAATCTCGACGGCCTTCGAGTGCTCGTTGTTGACGACCACGACGCCAATCGACTACTGGTATCGACGCTCTTGAAAACCTGGGGCTGTCAAGTTGCCGAGGCCGTAGGCGCACAGGCTGCGGTGGTTGCCATTGCGGCGGCCAAGCAAACGGACGAAATGTTCCAAGTTGCCCTGCTGGACATGCACATGCCCGATGGCGACGGCATGGAACTTGGTCTCAATATCCGCGAATCCGATACCGCGGGCGAAACCTCCTTGATCCTTATGACTTCGCTGGGCGAGCAGGGTTATCTGCGGCGATTGGAAGAGATTGGTTTCCGGGGTTATCTCACCAAACCCATCCGCAGATCCCAACTTCACCAGTGCCTAGTCTCGGCGGTAGGCGGAGGCGTTTGGCCCGCCAACCCCAGTATGGCGAAACCGACCCTGGACCACCGTTTGACCGCCATCTTGGACTCGGTGCGGATCCTCGTGGCCGAAGACAACCCGATCAATCAAGAAGTCGCTCTGACCATCCTCAGGAAGCATGGGATCCGGGCCGATGCCGTCGCCAATGGCCGCGAAGCCGTGATGGCCCTGGAGAAAATCCCCTATGACTTGGTCCTGATGGATATGCAAATGCCCGAGATGGACGGACTGGAAGCTACGCGGAGTATTCGCGACCGCTCGTCTCGTGTGCTGAACCAAAGCGTGCCGATCATTGCAATGACTGCGAACGCCATGAAAGCAGACGAAGACAAGTGCTGGGATGCGGGCATGGACGATTTCCTCACCAAACCAGTAAATTCGATGCAACTGCTGGCGAGGATCGAGCATTGGATCTCGGCCGTCCGCGACATGGACGCTGCCTGTCTCTGCCGCACACGGCCACTCGTGGGTTTGGCACAACCGGCCGGCGACGCGGTGGCCCTGCTTCCGGCAGATTCCACCGACCTCGATCCTTCGGAGCCGCCCCTGCGGTTCGACCTACTTTGCCGACGCCTGCTGGACGATCGCGAGATGGCCCTGGAACTGCTGGACCAAATCGGCAGTCGCCTGGACGGCGATCTGGCTGAGATGCGACAGTCCATCGACGCCCACGAAGTGAAGCTCGTCAAAGACCTTGCCCACAGACTCAAGGGCACGGCCGCCAACCTGTCGGCCGAGCCTCTGCGTTGGGCATGTAGTCGCCTCGAGAGTGCCGCTGCCGCACAACAGATCGAATCTTTGCCGCAGTGCTTCGGTCAAGTTGAGGCGGTTGCCGAGCCATTCCACGCCGCTATTAAATCCCTGTTGGAGTCGCAATCTCCGGCAAAGGATACAGTCCGTCCCTTATCACCCCAACTCGTTGAGGAATTTCGCTCATGAAGATTCTAGTTGTCGACGACGACGATATCGCCCGCGCGATGGTTCGCAAGATCCTGATGAAGGAAAACCATGAAGTGGTCCTGGCCCGGGACGGCGAGGAGGCACTGAACATTCTGCACCACAGCGACATTCGTGTCGTCATCTCGGATTGGAATATGCCAAAAATGGATGGCGTGCAGTTGTGCCAACGCATCCGCGAAGCGACGAGCCTGTCGTATATCTACGTGATCTTGGTCACGTCGCGATCGACCAAGGACGAAATGCTCGTCGGACTTTGGACAGGTGCGGATGACTACATCACTAAGCCGTTCGATCCCATGGAACTCATGCTTCGTGTCCGCAATGCCCAGCGGATCGTCTCGCTTGAAGTTGCCGCGGTAACGATCTTCTGCCTGGCAAAACTAGCCGAGTCGAAGGACGGTGAGACGGGGCAACACCTGGAACGCATACGAGGCTACAGCAAGCTACTCGCCGCACAGATCATGACAGATGAGATGATTGCCCGGCAGTTGCCCGCCTGTTTCCCCGAGTTGATCCACCAGACGAGTCCGCTGCACGACATCGGTAAAGTGGGGATTCCCGACAGCATTTTACTGAAACCGGGCAGCCTCAACGACGAAGAGTGGACGGTCATGAAACGGCATACCGAGATTGGCGCCGAGACTTTGGACGCCGCCCTGCGCACGCACCCCAGCGCGGAGTTTCTTCGCATCGCCCGCGACATTGCTTGGGGGCACCACGAGCGATGGGATGGCAGTGGATATCCTCGCGGATTAAAAGGGCAGGACATCCCGTGGGCCGCACGGATCGTTGCTTTGGCCGACGTCTACGATGCGTTGACAACTCGCCGGGTCTACAAAGCGGCCATGCCCCACGAGGTTGCCCGCGGCATCATTCTCCAGGGGACCAGCAACCACTTCGACCCGCGCGTCGTTCAGGCGTTCCTGGCCACGGAGGGGGAGTTCCTCGCCTTGCAACAGAGCCGAGCCGAGCCGAGCGTGCAGCACGAAACCGCCCAAGACCCGCAGGCTGAGGTGGACGTCGTAGCCATTGGATAGCCCGCAGGTACTCCAGGTGTGTGGCAAGATTTTCTGGCAATCGCGTGGCACGGGCTTCCAGCCCGTGGAATTCGACACGGGCAAGATGCCCGTGCCACGGTGGCGTCCGTCTGCCGGAGAATCTTGCCACACAGGCACTCCGGCAGGCTTTGTTGTGGCCGCCGATTCTACGGCAACATTGCAGCCATGATGCTGCCCGATTTCCTTGGCCTCACGACCTCGACGGCGGCCGAACCCATGGCCATGTCGGTCTTTCCGGCCACGAAAACGCATACGTGGTATTCACCCGCCGCTTCCGCCGGAACGTCAATTTGCGTCTGGAAACGGCCCTCGCGGACCCCCAGTTCAACACGCTTCACCCGCCGGTCGTTCGCCCGTTGATAGACCTCGTCGAGCGATGCCAGTTCCTCGTCACCCGCCGGATAAACGCTGCGAGACGGCCACGAACCGCGAATTCTATCGCGCCGCAGAACGAGTTCTACTGTCGCTCGCCCGTCGATTGGCGAAGTGCCGTCGATCTGAAGGCTTCCGCCGGCCGGCACGGCCTTTGCAATTCGGACTTCCATCGGCTTAGGATGCCGCATGCGAAGAAGCGGATCACCGATCAGGTTGAACATCAACACATGTTCGGCCCGCTCGACTGCCAACTCTTTGCCCGAAGGACTGATCATCGAAGCGATCGAATCGAGCATCGCCCGCCGTGCATCGTCTTTGCTAGGCTCCTTGAGCATGTTTTGTTTGGCATGTAGCATGGCTTCGCCCAAAGTTTCGCAACGCCCTCGAAAACACTCGTTGGTCAGGTTCGTGGCCATCACGGTCAGGGCATACGGCATGGTCACCCGCGTGCCGGCCACGACGGCCACCGGTCCGCCCGGCGAACCGATCAGCGCGCTGGCTAGGCATCGGTCGCGGGCGTCGAGCGCGCCTGCATAGCATGAAAGGAACATTGCAATCGGGCGACCCACCTCTCCACGGAGCGCAGAGGCGTCCGCCGCTT
Organism: Planctomycetota bacterium; assembly: GCA_037147235.1. Taxonomy (GTDB): domain Bacteria; phylum Planctomycetota; class Planctomycetia; order Pirellulales; family Thermoguttaceae; genus JANXQG01. The sequence goes on from JBAWVO010000302.1 coordinate 4,799, forward strand.
CCAGAATAGGATAGTCGCCGCCGGGCACTTCCATCCGCGCCGTTTCACTGATCGCACTGTGTCCGATGTAAACCCAAAACAGCGAGCCTTCATCAAGCCGCTCGATGGCCGCCTCGTGAATTCGCCGCGGGTCAGGGCAGTAAGGGCTTCGCCAGTTACCGTAGGTCATTGAGACATGGTATTCGGCCGGAATATTCTGCGTGAGGAACATCTTCGCGGCCGATTCCAACACGGTATCGGCCAGGGGACCGAAGTTGCCCACTCCTGCGACGAAGTTCATCCGCTGCCGCCAGGGGCCGAAGTCGGTCGATCGTTCATAGGCCACGATCTTCTTGATGATCGCGGTGAGTTCTTCCGGCGATTCGGCCGGAAGTCGGCCGATGGCGACCGCGGGCACGGGATTTTCATCGCTAGCCTTGTCGGTCTGCACGTACCAGTTATCGGTTGGAATCGTCGGAGTGGAGCCCCATTTCACATTGACCCGTGCTTTGGCGTAATGCATCGGCACGCTGCGGGCCCGCACAACGGCATCTTTGTACAGCATCGGATCGGCACCACCTACCAGCAGCACGAATCGCAACCGGCCGCCTTGGACCCGTCGCAGAATCTGTCCGCGAATCTCCTCGGCCGAACCCAGGTTGGAAAGTACCCCGATTTGATGCCCCTGGCTAGTTCGCAGTTCAAGCCAAGGCTTCATCGCCTGGCGGAATTCGGTCGGGCAAACGACGACGGTATCCAGCGTGGGTTCGGCAACCGGACTGGCGGCGACCGCCAGGAGCAATGCGACGAGGGGAGGCGACATAAGAACTCCGTTTCGAGCGGGGGAATTTTGGCCGTAAGTCTACGCTTTTGGCCCGGTGAGCCGCAAGGTGAAACGGCTGACATTTGTTTGCCGAGGCTCCAATCATGACGGCCATTTATGGCCGTTTCCCGCGTAAGCGGTAATAGGCCCGACGTAAACGTCTTGTCCTTACCCACATCTTTCGGCCGGCCGAGCGTCTTCATGCCATTTATGGTCATTCCCGGCGCAGCCGGTACTTGAGTCAACTGAATACCCTTATAGGAAAAACTACTTTTCCTTTCCAGTTCTCCTTGCACACACCCGGTAGTACAGTGTATATTTAAGGGAGTGGTGTGGTTCGGTTCGGCCCATCCCACCAAAATATGCGGGAGTAACTCAGTGGTAGAGTATCGCCTTCCCAAGGCGACTGTCGAGGGTTCGATCCCCTTCTCCCGCTCTCGATGAGTCATGGACAATCTTCTCAAAGAAATCGGGCGGGTCCAACGCCGCTTGGCCCTCCAACGCTTCCTGGGCGTGCTGGGTTGGTGCTGGTGCGTGTCATTGCTTGCGGCCGCGGCTGTGGTTGGCGCGACGCGGTTCTATCCGCTGGGCATCATCGATGGGCAATGGATTCTCGGCTTCCTCGCGGTGGGGCTGATTGCGGCCCTCGGTTGGACGCTCTTGGCCATCACGCCGAGATTGCAAGCCGCCTTGGAGATCGATCATCGCTTTGGGCTGAAGGAACGCATCTCTAGTACGTTGGTCATGAATCCTTCAGACCGCGCGACGGTAGCCGGCCAGGCCCTGATTGCCGATGCCGACGCTCGCTTGCGGCGGATCGCGGTGCTGGAGAAATTTCCCGTTCGCCCCCCGCGGCAGCTCCTCTTGCCGCTGCTGCCGGCGATACTGCTTGTGGTTTTGATCTTCCGTCCCGCCATGCAGAAAAAAGCAATGGAGGCCATGGAGGCGTCCGCCACGCAACCGCCGCTGGAAGTGAAGAAGTCAGCCGAAGACTTGCGGCAAAAGCTGGTCGAGCGCCGCAAGCAGGCCGAAAAAGATGGCCTCAAAGATGCCTCGGAACTTCTCAAGCGTCTGGAAGAAGGAACCCAAGAGATCCAGGCCCAAACGCAGCGTGAAAAGGCACTCGTCCAACTGAACGACCTCGCTCGCGAGTTGCAGGAACGGCGTAAACAACTCGGTGGCGGGGGCGATGCGATGAAACGGCAGATGGAAAAGGTTCAAGACATCATGCGTGGCCCAGCCGATGAGCTGGCCAAAGCACTTTCCAAGAGCGATTTCCAGAAGGCCGCGCAGGCACTCGAGAAACTCCGGAAGAAACTGGCCAACGCTGAGCTAGACTCGACCAAGAAAGAAGATTTGGCCCAACAGCTCCAGCAAATCGAGCAAAAGGTCGATCAGATAGCCCAACAGGCCAAGGACGCCCAGGCTGACTTGCGGAAGCGCGCCGAGCAAATGAAACTCTCAGGCGACGCGGCCGCCGCCAATAAGCTCGAAGACGAAATCCAAAAACTCCAACAGCAAGGCCCACGGATGGAAACCTTGCAGAACTTAGCCAACAAGCTCGGGCAATGTTCCAAGCAGATGGAGCAGGGGCGAAACGTTCAGGCCGCCCAGGCGATGCAGGATGTCTTGGAGCAGATGCAGGAAATGGCCCGACAGCAGAGCGAACTCAAAACGCTCGACGGTGCCATGGAACAACTGGCCGACGCCCGGCGGCAGATGAACTGCGACCAATGCGGCGGCAAAGGCTGCGAGAAATGTCAAGGCGGGAGCAACGCCGAGGTAATGCCTGCCGGCGGAGGCGAGGGCGACAATCAAAATGGCAAGCCCGGCCAGGGTTTGGGCAAAGGCCGCGGAAACGGCACACGCCCCGAGGAGAAGACGAGCGGCACGTTCTTCGACTCGCGCGTGCGGCAAACCGTCGGCAAGGGAGCGTCCCGAATCACCGGTTTGACCGGCGGCCCGAACCTGAAGAACCAGGCCGAAGCCGAGATTCAGAAGGCCGTCACCGAGATCGAGCATGGCAGCACCGACCCCTTAAGCGGCCAGCGCCTGCCCAAAAAACAGAGTGAACACGCCCGACAGTATTTTGATAGCTTTCGGGAAGGAAAGTAGGGTGCTTAGTTCTTCGGCTCTTCCGGTTTTAGGTGCAGAAGTAGGGTGGGGAGAGTGAAACGAGCCC
>JBAWVO010000303.1:0-7779 GCA_037147235.1 Planctomycetota bacterium
CAACACACCTTAACTTTACCCAAAAACTGTCCAGCGCGCCGGGTCCGCCGCAGATAACCCACATGAAGTGAGTTGAAACCTTTTAGCAGAGTGCTTGCTAAAATCGTTAAATCTGGTATAATCGGAACTTAACCTTGGTCTTGGTGAAGTGCTGCGGATATGCGGGGTCTTCACCTCCGAGCGGGTTGCAATCGGTTTTGTGACCCTTACGCATAAATAAATCCATAGTAGGCAGCGTTACAGCCTGAGCCTTACGTCCGTGGCAACGCAACTCGAAGCGGGAGTTGATTGTTTTCGCTCAATAGCCAACTCTGGGACTCATGTTTTGATCATGTTGCGAACCCAGCGATAAATCGCTGGGCTATTTTCAATCGTCCCTCCAGGACGGGGAAAACCATAGGTTGCGCCCATCGCCGAACTTGTTCGGCGCGGGTCTCCCGCCCGAGTTCGGCGCGGGTCTCCTGACCCCGCCGAAACGAATGACCGCAGGTCTCCCCGACGAATGGGAGACCTTCGGTCGGTCGCGTGGCTCGGTCGGAGACCGGCCACAACAGGGGAGACCAGCCACAACAGGGGGCGGTTCCTTGTTTTCTTTCCTGTTTTTCTGCTCTTTATATTTCGTCGAAAGATTTTATTAGTATTCACCGCGAGAGAACACAAAGGGCGCAAAAGAAAGATTTTATTCCTTGCGTTCTCTGCGCTCTTTTGCGGTGAATCCTCTTGGATATTGTGGCCCATGCCTGCATCCAGCACCGGAAAAATCCACCTTTTCGGCAAATCCTGCTTGGCTATCCAACTGACCTTGTTTCCTCTTCGCAATGGATGTAGACTCGCCGCTGCATGGTCTTGTGGCCTTGTGATTCGTTGTAAGTACTTCTGTTTCAATGGTTTATGTGATGCGAACCAAGGCGGACGAGAGGCCGATTTTGGCGTCTTGGCTGCCGATTCCGTCCCATCAAATTTCGAGTTGGTTGCCAATCATTTTGCTTGCATTGGAAACTGGGGCTTTTAGAATAGAATCTAGCTCCCAGTTTCCCTGTTTCAAGAGGAGAGTCTTATGAAACGAGCGATCTTGGGGCTATTGGTGGGGGCTGGCGTTGTGACCTTGGCTGTCTGCCTGTTGGATCGTCGCGGAGAAGTGATGGCCCAGCACGTCGTGCCGTGTTCGCAGCCTGGTCCGCAACCCATAAGCGGCGGCGAATTGATCGCCGTGCCTTCGCCGATGGGAGACAAAGGGCAATTGTTGACCGTCCTCGATCCCCGTCAACAAACGATGGGTGTATACTGGATCGAGGCGAGTACGGGTAAGATTACTCTCCGCAGCGTTCGCAACATTCGTTTCGATTTGATGATGACGGACTTCAACGGCGAAAATCCCTTACCACGGGAGATTCGTTTGCAGTTGGAACAAAGGTAACCTTCATGGCTCAGAAGTATTACAACGTCGCCGATTCAGCCAAGATGCTTGGCGTTTCGTCGGCTGATATTAATGATATGGTCCTCCGTCGGGAACTCTACGGATACCGCGACGGTGCCGACTGGAAGTTCAAGGCAGAGGACATCGAACGCGTGGCCGCGGAGCGTGGTGCCGGCGGGCACGGGGAAGAAGGCGACAATGTACTGGCCAGCGAGTTCGAGTTGGGCCATTCCGACCCCGGATTGTCCGGCACGGTAATCGGTGGCGATAAGAAGCGTTCGCCCGCCGAGAGCGACATCCATCGCATGGAAAGCGACGTGAAGCTGGTTCAGGACAAGACGGGCGTCAGCGATCTCAATCTTCTGGAAAGCGGCATCGATCTGGCCGGCCCGAAGCAGTCGCCCAAAGCAAAGAAAAGCGATGTCGGCTCGAAGGGCTCGCAGTTTGACGACCTCGACATGACGTTGGATCAGGATCTCACGCTGGAAGACAGCATCATCACCGTTGCGCCTAGCAAGGCCGCTGCGTTTGCCGATTCGGCCGGCAAAGCATCGGATTCGGCCGTTGATCTCGGCGGTGCGAAGCATGACGACGACGACCTCGTGCTCGGCGGCAGCGGCACCGGAAGCGATATTTCGATGGGCGGCGACAGCGGCATTTCGCTCGTCGATCTAGCCGACAGCGGTCTCTCGTTGGAATCTCCGTTGAACCTAAGCTCGAATGAAGAGTCTCTGGAACTCGGCGAAGATGATCTTTTGGGAATGGCCTCGGGCGTGGGCGGCATTTCCGGTCTGAAAGGCGAAGATGACTTCCAGCTCACGCCGATGGAAGACCTCAGCGACGGCGAGGACTCGGAAAGCGGCTCGCAAGTGATCGCCCTGGATACCGAGGGCGAAGGCGACGAGTCGGCCACGATGGTTGCCAGCAGCGGCACGTCCGTGGCCGCCATGCTCGACGAAGATATCGGGGACGTGTCGATGCTGGCCGGGATGCCGTTGATGGCCGCCGCCACGGACCTCAGCCTGGCGGGTCCCGAGGGCATGGCCATGGGTGGCTTCGATTCGTCCGCCGCACTGCCCGAGGCCCCTTATTCCATTTGGATGATTTTGGGTCTCGCGGGTGTTTCCCTGACCTTGGTCCTTGTCGGCATGATGATGTACGAGTTGTTGCGAAACATGTGGGGATTTGAAAAGCCGATCGAGTTCAATACCGGGCTCTTGGATGGAATTCTCGGCTGGTTCGAGAAGTAGTCGCGTAGGTAGCGAGTGGCAACACCGGACGCGGAACGGCCTTCTTGGGCCGTCACGGAAAGTTGTTCAACTTTGAAAGGAGTCAAGTTATGAAGGCCGCAGGATGGGGCCTCTTGGTCATGGCGGCCGGCATGTTCGCGCCGGTGGCCGGATGCTATGTTCCCAAATCGCAACTTGTCAATTTTGAGACGACCAACCGCGTTTTGGCCGAGCAAAACCGTGCGCAACTTGTCGAAATCGAAAATCTCAAGGCCCATTCGCGCCAAACCGAGGATCAACTGATCCGCGCCGAGCAGGAACTGGCCGCACGCGATCAGGCCGTTCCCAAAGGCCCAAGGATCACGGGCGACCTCGCCCGCCCGAGCCAATAATTTCCCTCCGTGTTTCATCCGTGACCAATTCCCTCCCTCTCCCCCCTTTCTCCCCATCTTTTCGTGTTTTTCGTGCCTTTCGTGGTTCCTCTCTTTCCCTATCCGTGTCTTCTGTGTCATCCGTGGTTCCTCTCTTTCCCTATCCGTGTCTTCTGTGTCATCCGTGGTCAATATCCCCCCCCGTCCTCAAAGAACCAAATTCACCGCAAAAGAACGCAGAGAACGCAAAAGATAGAATCTTTCTTTTCTTTTGCGCCCTTTGTGTTCTCTCGCGGTGAAGCTAATAAATTCTATCGACAGCAGGCGGTATTGAACCTACACTCTTCCGACCGCATAGGGTAAAATGGAACGTGTACTTCGTTCCGTACCCTGCCTCTCACTCGCCTACTTATGTCCTATACCGATTCCCCATCTTCCCGGCGGCCCATGCTGGTTTCCTTCGTACTCGCCTTACTCAAGGTGGTGGGGTCGCTCGTCTTGACGGTCACGATTCTGGTCGTCTTGGTCGCGATCCTCCTCTGGGGGATGGCGGTTGAAGCGAAATACGGCGAAACGGTAGCCAAGTTTGGCATTTACGGGGCGTGGTGGTTCAACACCCTAGGATTGCTCCTTGGGCTCAACTCGGCCGCGGCACTCGTTCTCCGCTTGCCATGGAAGTTGCAGCATCTAGGATTCATCATCCCTCACCTGGGGTTGATCGTGCTGCTGGTAGGCTGCTTTGTCAGCCGACACTACGGGATTGAGGCCACGCTCTCGGTGTTTGAGGGCCAGTCGAGCGATCTTGCGTATAAGGGATCTTCGCAGCACGTCGAACTTGACGGCCAGCAGCACTTCCGTTTAAGGGTGATCTCGGCGGATAAGCAACAGAAGGCCGGTGAGTCAATCAAGGTGCCGTTCACGTCAGGCCCGTTCAATTGGGACGACTATCGAAAGAAAACGCTGGAGTTCTTCGTTTGGTCACTGGCGCATCGCGATCAAGGTGTCCTTTATGACCGCAACGGCGTTCGCCTTGAGGTTCTCGATTATTTTAGCAATTCGGAAATCGTCCCAGCGGCAGATCAGTCTGGTTTTTCAGCACGGGCTTTACCTTTTGATAAGAATAAGAGCAATGACCGTTCTCGCGTACGACAAGCCTATGTACGGCTTACGGTGGACGAGCAGAGCGAAGAGTTTTGGATGCCCTGTTCCTCGCCTGATCGGCTGGATAGTCTTTCCTTGGCTATTCCCAAGCAATTGCTGAAGAAGTCCGTCGCCGGCAAGGGGCGCCGAGTGGATCTGAGCTTCGCGCCCGAGTCGTTCCCCATAGGCTATACAATTTACCTTCGCAAGGCATGGCGCAAGCTAGATCCGGGAACCCGCCAGCCCTCGTTCTACGGCAGCGAGATCGACCTTGTGCCGAACGAACATGCGGCCCCATCCTCCGGCAAAGAGGTGCCTAAATATGAAAACCTTCTGGTAACGCTCAACGCGCCCTTGGACTTCGCCGATCCGGCATTTCCAGGGCGGTCGTACCGGATGTTCCAATCGACGATGGACGGCCCCTACAACCCTGAAGAAGTTGGGCTGAAGTTGGGTGAGTCGGCCTATTTGTCCGGTTTTACGCTCAACTACGACCCGGGACGCGGATTGACCTATATGGGTTGCCTGTTGATTTGCGCCGGCATTGTCGTCGCCTATTTTGTCAGGTTAAAAAGCAAATGAAACGACAAATCCCTGCACTGGTTTTCGGCTTGCTGATATTCGCTTCCACGGTGCGCGCCGAGCTTTCCGGCGGTCTCGATTGGTCGGCGTGGCAGCGCATGCCTGTGTTGCAGGACGGCCGCATCATGCCGCTCGATAGTTACGCTAGGGCGCAGGTCAAGAAGATCTGTGGCGACGTGTACCCGCGGCTGGGGAAACTCGGCGCGAAGACGATTGCCGAAATGAGCGAGATTTCCGAGGACGAGATCAAACGCCTGGCGAATGAAGGTCAGCCGCGGCGTTTCCTGGCCGCGGAACTCCTCTACGCCTGGACCATCGAACCGCAAAAGTGGCATGATGTGCCTTTCCTTTATGCGGAAGACGCAACGCTACGGACCGAAGTCCTGGGCGTGCCGCTCTTGGGCGAGGATGGCAGCCGGCTCAAGCATGTCTCGCCCAATCAAGTTCGCTCCAAGAAGTTCGTCGCTATTCTGGCAGAGATAGAAAAGGTTCAAGAGGAGGCCAAGAAGAAGAAACGAAGACCGGAACTCTCGGCTCTTCAAGCCAAGGTAAGAGATCTTGACGAGGCACTCGGTTTGTTTATCCAGTTGAGCTACGACCCTGGCCGCCCCGGCACCAATCCGTGGTTGGAGAGCGATTTCGTCGGCATGCAGAAATCTTGGGAACGATTTACCCAATTTCTGTCACAACATCCTGTTTTGGCAGTGCAAGCGAAGAATCTCCGTTTGGCCGAAGGCAACGAGCAAGCAATGCGACTTCTCAAACAGAAGTTACGGCCATGCCTGCGAGCCGACAAACTACAACAGGAACTTTTCCAACTGGCGGAAAAGACCGACCAGGCAATGCAAGAATTCGTCACCCAGTGGAGTTCGATCCAAACGGACCAGAAACCGACCAAGAGCATCGAGCACGTGGCGGCCAGGTTGCGGGGGTTGATGTCCGACCTAGATGCCAAGACGCGCGAACTTGCCGAATCGGAATTGCCCGACCCGGAAATTCTCGTCGAGGACAACACGGAAGAAATCCGCTCGAATCGGCTGGTGCTTTACCGCTGGACAAGAGATCTCGCTCTACAGGCAGCACAAATCCCTTTGGCATCTTTCAGTGCCGGAGGTGAATCCATCTGTATTGTGCCTGCCTTGGAGGCCACCGCCTTGGAGGCCGATCGCTATCGCAGCGAGATCCGTCCCTGGATCAGCCTCCATGCCTTGCTACAGGGATCGTCTGGACTATTACACGGCTATCCCTCCGAGGACGTTCAGGAGATCCGTGCCGCTTGGCGCGAGACAAGTACCGCCTATATCGACCGCGGCGACTCCCAACGCGCGGAGCACTTTGCCGAGGCGATGCAGCAGTTTACCGCCGACCTGCGCGCCCTGGCCGAGACGGTCGAACCTGATCGCCAGCAACTTCCCATCGTGGAACGTGACCAAGGGCTCCTTTCCAAGACGGCCTATCCCCATGCTCTCGTTACCGATGCCGAAGTGCTTTACAATCGGATTGATCCGTTCTTTTGGTCGGGATGCGCGAGCCTGGCGGCTGCTTGCATCCTGGGATTGTCTTTCCTTGCCCTGCGCAAGCCGCTTTTTTGGACGGGCATCGCGGTGATGGTGGTTGCCGTGGTCTTCATCGCCGCCGGATTTTCAGTGCGCATGTATATTACTCGTTGGGCACCGGTCACGAGTATGTTTGAGACCATCGTTTGGGTGGCGATGTGCATGTCCCTCTTGACGCTCTGGGTGACCTTCATGCCGCTGCTGGGTCCGACGAGCAAAGCCGTCTGGGGTTTGACAGCCATTCCCGGCAGTTGGGAAGATTCTCGCCGCCGGGAAAGTGCCGTTGCGGAGGGTATTGGGTTTCAGATCGTTACCGTACAACTATGGGAAGACATTCGCCGCCGAGACAGGGCCGTTGCGGGGCCGCCCCAGAGTTCCCAGGCCGGTATCCGTTCGCTTGCCCTGGCCGTGCGGCTGGTGCTATTTCTCGCCGGACTCCTTGCCGGATTATATTACATGGGTGTCTTGCAGCCTGCTTCAGGTGGCTCTGGATATCGTCTTCATTTGGGGGCGATCCTGCCCCATGCCGATCTGGGTTCGTCGATGCCGAACCTGAGTGCATCCATGGTCTGGGCGGCTTCGATGTTCGTTGCCGCAATCTCCGTCTGGTATCTTCCGCGAATCCTACCGTCGGCACTCTTCGCAATCCCCATGTCACTGGTCTTGGCTGGCCGCGTGGAGGCCGCTGAGCCTATGGAAAAGATCTATCGTTGGCGAGGGGTGGCTCTGGCCGGTGCGGTGGTGAGCTTTTTCGCGGCCTTGGCAGCCATCTATGCTCCGTTCCCCAAGGACATCCAAGCCCTCATGCCCGTACTCCGCAGCAACTTCTGGCTGGGAATCCACGTACTGACAATCACCACGTCGTATGCCTCTGCCGGCTTGGCCTGGATGATTGGGAACGTGGCGTTGGGATTCTTCGCCTTCGGTCGTTACTCCGTCGTTGAAGGCGAGCGTCGCCCGCCCGCATTCTGCGACATATTGTCTTCGCTGAACTACCGTGTCCTTCAGGTGACGGTATTGCTGCTGGCGGTCGGTACAATCCTCGGCGGACTGTGGGCCGACGTCTCCTGGGGACGTTTCTGGGGCTGGGATCCCAAGGAGGTTGGGGCCTTGGTCGCCCTTCTGATCATCCTAGCCGCCTTGCACGGCCGCCGCGCGGGCTTGCACGGCGATCTAAGCTTGGCGATTGGCGCGGTCCTTGGATTTGGCGGTGTCATCTGGGCATGGTACGGCGTCAATTTCCTTCTCAATGCCGGGAAGCACTCTTATGGTGCCGGCGAAGGTGGGCAATGGATCTGGCTTGCCGCCTTGGCGGCCATTCAGGCCCTGCTTGTGATCGCGGGCGTCGCCCGAGTGATGATCGAAACCTCTGCGCGTTCGACCGAATGTTCGTAAGAGCCGTAGCCGTAGGGTGGGTGGAGCATCGAACGGTGCGGTAGATATTCTCGTCTTAGCTACCCTTAGCTTGTCTACCTAGTGCTTGA
>JBAWVO010000304.1:0-7756 GCA_037147235.1 Planctomycetota bacterium
GAAAGCCGCACGACCACAACATATAGTGGTCACGCCAGCCAAGGGGATACCCCATAACTGCAAATTCCCTTTGTAGAACGGAATTTATTCCGTTCATCTGAAAAAGACAATTCAACGGAATAAATTCCGTTCTACGAAGCAACTTTTCTGCTCTCCTGTCGCTTGCCCCTTGACAATGGGCATGAAACTCCCTGAAATGGATACAAAGCCTGGACTTTCCCAGAAAAGGTGGAGCATTATGACGCGAATTTTGCACGACGGCCGCGACGACGGTTTGCAGCCTCTGGAATCGCTCGATCTCCAGAATACCAAGGGTTTCGCCGATTTGCTCGAGCGAATGTCGAAAACGGCCTTCGGCGGGCGCGAACTGGGGGAGGCATTTCAGGTCCTTCGGGCCATGGCCGACGACCCCGACTGCACGCGCGTGCTGACCATTTCGGGGGCCATGAGCATCGCGAAAATGGGGCTGGTCGTCTGCCAGATGATTGATGCCGGGTTGGTGCAGATCATCATTTCGACAGGTGCCATCATGGCGCATGGCCTGTCGGAAGCGATCGGCTGCGTACACTACAAGCACGATCCCAAGGTTTCTGACAAGCAGCTTTACGACTGGGGCTACAACCGCGTTTACGACACGCTGGAGATGGAATCCAATCTTTGGCAGGCGCAGCAGGTCGTGAGCCAAGTTGTGGAGGAGATCGATTGGTCGCAGCCGACCTGCTCATCACGGATCAATCGCGAGATCGGGCGGAAACTCTACGAACAAGGGCAGATGCCAAGCATCCTCGGCACGGCCTACCGCAAGGAGGTGCCGGTGTTCGTGCCTGCCTTTACCGATTCGGAACTCGGCCTGGACGTCGCCACGCATTTCCTGGCCCAGAAGTATTCGCCTGACAAACAGCAGAGTCTGGAAGAACTTTGCAGTAGCGCGCCGCCTTACAATCCGTTCCTCGATCTTTACGACTACACGCAGCGGATCCATCGGGCGAAGCGGTTAGGTATCTTCACGATCGGCGGCGGAGTACCGCGGAATTGGGCCCAGCAGGTTGGGCCGTTTCACGACATTATCAATATGCGGCTAGGTAGCGAGTTCCCCGTGCCGCGGTTCCGCTACGGTGTGCGGATCTGTCCCGAACCGGTGCATTGGGGCGGGCTAAGCGGCTGCACGTATAGCGAAGGCGTCTCCTGGGGCAAGTTCGTCAGCCGGGAAGAGGGCGGTCAGTACGCCGAGGTTCATTGCGACGCCACCATCGCCTGGCCGTTACTGGTGCAGGCGATTCTTGAGCAGCGGGCGCAGAAGTGAGGGCGAGTGCAACTCACCCGCTCCAGTACGCGGAGACGCACACCATGCAGTTCCATTCACTTGACAGGCACCGTAACGGGTGGTAAGAATGGCGGCATCGTACTTGTGCCAAATTTACAAAACCATCCGACACGAATCATGCAAAGAATAACCGCACTGCTGCTTCTGACATTCCTCGCGCACGCCGCCTCCGCTGCGGAATTCCATGTTTCCGTTACCGGAAACGACAACAACGACGGCTCGTCCGCGAAACCTTACGAGACGATCTCCAAGGCCGCACGGATTGCACAACCGGGAGATGCGATCACCGTGCATGAGGGCACCTATCGCGAACGGGTCACTCCGCCGCGGGGCGGCCAGTCCGATGCCAAACGCATTGTCTATCAGGCGGCTGTGGGCGAGAAGGTCGTCATCAAGGGATCGGAGGTCGTTCGCGATTGGAAACCGGACCAACGTAAGGGTGTGTGGAAACTCGCGCTGCCGAATTCTTTCTTCGGTGCCTATAATCCTTACAAGGACAAGATCGAGGGCGACTGGTTCATGGACGACGAGGGGCCGCACCACACCGGCGAGGTCTATTTGAACGGGAAATCCCTTTACGAGACCCCGCTTCGGGAACGGGTCTACAATCCGCAGCCCGCGAATGTCCGCGACCGTAAGGGTTCCACTTTTACGTGGTATTGCGAGAGCGACGAGAAGAATACCTATATTTACGCCAACTTCCACGACAAGAATCCCAACCGCGAGTTGGTGGAGATCAACGTCCGCGACAGTTGTTTTTACCCGGACCAGCCGGGCCGAGACTACATCACGATTCGCGGTTTTCGACTATGCCACGCGGCTACGCAGTGGGCGGCTCCCACCGCCGAGCAGATTGGACTGATCGGCACCCATTGGAGCAAGGGCTGGATCATCGAAAATAACGTGATCAGCGACTCGAAGTGTTCCGGCATCACCTTGGGCAAAGATCGCAAAACCGGGCACAACGTCTGGTCGAAAGACCCCGGCAAAGATGGATCCATCCACTACAACGAAGTCATCGAGCGGGCACTGGCGATAGGCTGGTCCCGCGACAAGATCGGTTCTCATATCGTCCGAAACAACACCATCTCCGACTGCGAGCAGACCGGGATCTGCGGCAGCCTCGGCGCGGTCTTCAGCCAGATCACGAACAACCACATCTACAACATCTGGACCAAGCGGCAGTTCGGCGGCGCGGAAATGGCGGGAATCAAGATCCACGCCTCCCTCGACGTGCTGATCAAGAACAACCGGTTGCACAACACGGGCCGAGCAATGTGGATGGACTGGATGGCCCAGGGAACTCGCATCACCGGCAACTTGTGCTACGACAACAGTACGGACGACCTTTATATGGAGGTGGATCACGGGCCGTATCTGGTGGACAATAACCTGTTTCTTTCCAAGATCAGCCTCTTTGACATGTCCGAAGGGGGAGCCTACGTGCATAATCTGATGACCGGGAAGATCGTCAGTTTTCCGGAGCGCGGGCGATTTACGCCCTATCATCAGGCACACTCAACCGCCTTGGCCGGCCTGAAAAACATCAGTGGTGGAGACAACCGCTTCTACAACAACATTCTCGTGTCCCATACCGGCAGCGACGGCGCAGAACGTGGCTCGGGCGGGGAAGACTTGCGCATTGCCGGCTTTGGGCTATGGATGTACGACACCAGACCGCTTCCGTTACAGGTAGGCGGAAACGTCTATTGCAACGGGGCGCGACCTTATGCCAAAGAGGTCAATCCGGTCGAACTGTCAAAAGTGGATCCAAAAGTCCAAGTGTCCGAGCAGCCCGATGGTGTGTATCTCGAGCTGACATTGGATCAGGCGGCGCAGAAAGCAGCAACTAGGCTCGTAACCACCAACCTGTTGGGGAAGGCCAAGATTCCGGGTCTGGCGTTCGAGAATGTCGACGGCTCGCCGCTGGTCATTGATACCGACTATTTCGGCAAGCTGCGGGACAAAGCAAAGCCGTCCGCTGGACCTTTTGAGAATCCGGGCGTTAGTAAACTCAAGATCAAAGTATGGTAGACAATCTAGGAACATCCCATGAGAAATAGGTGGTTTGTAGTTTTGCAGGGGCTTTTTATTCTCGGTCTGCTCGCGATGAGCTGTACGTCGGCAGTTTGCCAACCAACGCCAAAAAATGCGGTTGACGTGCGCGTGGACTGGCCGAGCTTTCTCGCGCGTCAGGATATGATCTGGGACACGTTGCCGGCACAATTCGATGACGGTGCGTTTCTGGGGAACGGCCTGATGGGTGCCACGATCTACCGCGACGGCGACAACCGTTTTCGCTGGGAGATGGGGCGCGCGGATGTGACCGAGCATCGCCGCGACAACGCCCGGCTTCCGATCGGCGGCCTGGTGCTGACGACGGCCGGCAAGATTCAAGGCGGCACGCTGCGGCTCGACCTCTGGAACGCCGAAGTTCGCGGCGAGATTCGAACGGACAAGGGAACCCTCCTCTTTCGCAGTATTATCCACACTGATGAGATGGCAATCTTCACGGACCTCGAAACCACGGGCGACGAGAAGGGTGCGAAGTTCGCGTGGGAAGCTCGTCCCGCGATCGACCGGGCAAACAAATATCCCGCGAAGCAGGCCAATCCCGCCTCGCGTAAGCAAACCCTTGACGGCATCGAGCTGTGCGAGCAACTGCGTTTCGCGGGCGGCGGATATGCCACGGCCTGGAGCGAAACGGCGACCGACAAAGGCCGACGGATCGTGCTCAGCATTGCCGACACGTTTCCGGGCAACACCGCCGGCGCGGAAGCAGTCGCCACGGTGAAGAAGAATTTGGCTGCGGACTTTGCCTCCCTGCTCGATACCCACCGCGCGTGGTGGCACGCATTCTATCCCAAGAGCTTTGTCTCCATCCCCGATCCCAAGGCCGAGAGCTTTTACTGGATCCAGTTCTACAAGTTGGCCAGTGCCTCGCGTCCCGACCGTGTGCCGGTGGATCTCCTTGGACCCTGGTATCGTTCGACCGGTTGGCCGCGCATCTGGTGGAACCTCAATATCGAGATACTTTACTTGCCGGTCTACACAGGGAACCATCTCGAACTTGGCGAATCATTCGTCAATTTCCTTGACAAAAAACAAGCCAACTTCTTCCGCAACGCCAAGAAGATATGGAAGTTCGACGATTGCGCCACGGTTTCGCACACCACCGACTACGAAGGCCTGCGCGGCGACGGCACATGTGCGCCGGACGGCTATATCAATCCAGGCGATTTCACCTGGGCCTTGCACAACTACTATTTGCACTATCGCTACTCGATGGACGAGAGCATGGTCACCGACCAAAAGGCACACGCTTTCTATCCGCTCCTGCGAGGCAGCATCAACCTCTACCTCAAATTGCTCAAAAAGGGTGCCGACAACAAGCTCCACCTGCCCGTCCTGCACTCGCCGGAGTATGGCAATGATGCCGACAATAATTACAACCTCGCGCTGCTGCGCTGGGGGTGTCAGACACTGATCGGTCTGAACCGCCGTTACCAGCTCAATGATCCGCTCATCCCCATTTGGCAGAACACCCTCGACAATCTTGTTGCCTATCAGGTGGATGGGAACGGTCTGCGCATCGGCGCAAAATTATCGTACATCCACTCGCACCGGCACTGGTCGCACATGCTCATGATTCATCCGCTGCATATCATGTTCGACGACCAGCCCGAAAACCGCGATCTCATCAGTCGGTCTGTCAAGCATTGGCTTACCGTCGATCATAGCCGCGAGGTTTATGGTTGGTCGCGTGCTACTGCCGCATCTCTCTATGCAACGCTAGGCGACGGCGACAATGCCATCGATCAGATCCACCGGCACATGGCCGACGCACGTTTCGTCCGACCCAACACCCAATACATCGAGGGGGACCCGGTTATCGAGTGCTCGATCGTCCTCAACCGATCGCTCCAGGACATGCTCCTGCAAAGTTGGGGCAACAAGATCAACGTCTTTCCGGCCGTGCCGAAGGGCTGGGATACCTCTGTTTTCCACGACTTGCGCGCCGAAGGTGCCTTTCTGGTCAGTGCCCAGCGCAGGGAGGGCAAGACTCAGTGGGTGCGAGTGAAGAGCCTGGCCGGTGAACCGTGCCGTATCAAGCCAAACCTAGAGGGCGATCTGAAAGTTCTTTCTGCGGGAAATGCCGTCAAGCTGAATTCGCTGGGCAACGGAGTGTATGAACTCGCTTTGGCCAAGGGCGAAGAAGCACTGCTCTACGTGGGTAGTACAGTCCCCGAGACGGCCATCGCGCCCGTGTCGGCTGATCCCGCCGCATGCAACGCCTGGGGCATAAAACTCGACCAGAGGAAAGCTCGGCCTTGACCGTTATGCGGCGAAATGCTAGCCGTGAAAGAAATTCCAGTGGACACTGAAATACCCACCATGCCAAATATGGGGTTTAGTTCAGTGCTCGTGCGCCGTGAAGGCGTGTGTGTTTCAGTGGGTGAAAGCCCCACCTGGGAAGGGTCACTTGCCCAGTAGCAATCGAAGCGGCGGAGGAGGAAACGAATTCGTCGGAGCCTTCGATGGAAAGGATCACTCGGTGATCCCGCGAAGATGCAGGCCGTAACGCACGAATATCAGGGGACATGTTACCAGTTATCGATGAAATGCGAAGAAATGGGTGGTTTGAGCAGCACAAGACAATCAACAGAAGCAGAAAACTAATAACATGTCCCCAGATATCCCCCCCAGATATCCCCAGATATCCATCCCAGCGCAAGTCGCCGCTTGGTGGTGTGGGCCGTGGAAACATGGTAAGTTGATTGGAGATTCAACCCGATCGACGATGGCACGGATGGCGACGACCGTGCCAGCCGTTGGCAGCGTCGATATATTGAGGAGAACCACATGAGCCGAATCATGCTTTCGCTGATGATGCTGGGCCAGTTGCTTCCCGCGTCTTTCTGCTGGGCGGCAGAACCGAACGCCGGCCAAGCGAAGGCGATTGCCCAGATCGACGAACGCGGTGGCCGAGTCGTCCGCAATTCGATCGGTATGACTTTCGTCCAAATTCCAGCCGGCCAGTTCATGATGGGGTCCGAGGCGCACGATCCGCAGGTCGCCCGCGATGAGCAACCTCGCCATGCGGTGCGGATCTCGAAATCGTTCTACCTGGGCATGTTCGAGGTCACGCGACAAGAGTATGAAAAGGTGACGGGCAAGGATCCGAGTTATTTCTCCCGCCGCGGATCATTCAAAAATAGACTGCTCCCCGATTTGATGGTCACTCGCGCGAACCAAATCAGCCCGCTCAGTAACATGCTTCCGGCAAAGGTCGCCACGGAGATCGAAAAATTGGAAGGCGTGTCCGCTGTCTGTGCCGGATTAGTCGATTTTGTGATTGTCGAAGAATGGGGCTTCGATCCGGTCGGCATTCAGGGCTGGCCGGCAGGGAACTACATGTTCAGCCAACTGAAGATCGTAAGCGGTAAGAATCTTACCGAGCGAGATTGCGGTAGCAAGGTGGCGATTATCGGGAGCACGCTGGCCAACATCAAGAAGTTGCAGGTGGGACAAACGATCACGATCGCCGACGAGAGATTCCGTGTCGTAGGAGTTTTCGAGAGTACGGAAGATATTGAAAATGGCATGGTTACCATGCCCTTGGACGTGGCCCAAAAGGTTTTTGGCAGGGAAGGACAGATGATGGGGTGCATGGTGGTCGTCAAAAACACGAGCCCTGAGGGCATCGCCGCCGTTCGTGCCGTAATCGAAGGTCCGCTTGCAGAAAGGTGCAACATAAGGGGCAAGATTCAGGCGAAACCATCGCCAGAGTTCATGGCCCAGGCCAAGGCAGGCCGCGACTTCCGCTATCCACCCGTGGAAAATGTATCTTGGAACGAGGCCCAGGAATTCTGTGGCCGGCTTTCCGCCTTGCCGGCCGAGAAAGCGGCCGGCCATCGCTATCGGCTGCCGACCGAAGCCGAATGGGAGTATGCTGCACGAGCAGGGACCAACGAGCCCCAGGGCGCGGCGGAGGCAGGCCACGATGTGAATGACGCCGCATGGTATCGCGAGAACTCGCGGAGCGGCGGTCCGCACCCCGTCGGTCAAAAGGCCCTCAATCCCTGGGGGCTGTGCGACATGTGCGGCAACGTGGCCGAGTGGTGCGACGACGGCTATGCGGCCGATTATTATGGCAAGTCGTCCGTGGATGACCCGGCCGGTCCGCCTGCGGCAGATACCCGCGTGATCCGCGGCGGATCGTGGAGCGACCCCGCTGCGGCTTGCCGGCCGGCGGCCCGCTCTTCGGCAAAGCCTGACGCACGAAGCGAGAATGTTGGATTTCGAGTCGTGTTTGAGACGAAGCCGAAGGGGCCATAGGTGAACACCCACGTCGCTGGTACTGCGATATTGACCCCAGGTATACTGCCCGTGATTGGGATTGTCCCATCTGAAGATTTTTCGCATACTCCC
>JBAWVO010000305.1:0-7756 GCA_037147235.1 Planctomycetota bacterium
AACTGGCTGGTTTTGAAGCGCCTCTCGGTGGCTGGTTTTGAAGCGCCCGCTGACATCGGGATACGGGATTCCTGGGCTGGGGGACAGACCGGCAAGGCCCAAGAAACAAAAATGGGGCGGCAGTCCGACTGCCACCCCAAAAGATCATATTACAACTTCAAGCAATCCTAACCAACACAAACATCGACGAGCCGCGTGATGGCCGTTGGCCAGCATCGCTCGCTTAATTAACGGCGCAAAGACCGGAGTTGGTGTTCACACTCTGATATGCGCTTGAAGTAACATTAGCCCGACCATACGCAGCACCTCCTTCGTCCTGGAACTTACTGAACGAAGCACTGGAAGTGCAACCACCCGTGTCCGCAGCCCCCCCCCTTGATCTTACAGCAACACCCAAAGGTGCCACGACCGAATACGACTGGTCCAAGGCGACCATCGCTCCGACGACACCTTGACACTCGTGAATAATCGCATCACGAATGCCGGCAACGCCACCGATCACGCCAATGACCAGTAGGGTCAACAACAGAATCCACTCGAAGGTCAAAATACCCTCATCCTCGCACCATAGACGCTTCAACATAGCAAAAAACTCCCATAAAGCACGTGGACAAATGACCCAACATCAGGCAACACTGCCCGATTACCTATAAAAATTGGGATTCATTTCTCATCACGCAAAAAAACGTAAAACCTCTCCTTCGAACCAAGACCAAACATGGTCTGCCAAATCACGAGATCCCAAGAGGATCTCAAACAATCCGTAGCATGTTCTTATCGCTACTTCACCGGACACAGATCCAAAGTCGAATTAATAGTCTGATTCATTCCGGTAAGATCCGTATTCGATAATCGCCCACCCCCAAATTCCGCTTGATCATTACACCTAGATCCAACCGCCGAGGAGGTACACGAACCACCTGAAACGTTAAACAACGCCCTTACCCCAACTCCCAAAGGCGGCTGGACTCTATACATCTGGTCAGTCGAGACCATTGCACCAAGAACACCCTGGGCCTCATGAATGATCGCATCGCGAATCCCCGCCACGCCTCCGATCACGCCGATGACCAACAAGGTCAACAGCAAGATCCACTCGAAGGTAAGTACCCCTTCATCTTCATTCCACAACCGTTTCCACATTAGCATCCCTCCTAGGACTCGTACAACTTTCAGAAAATTAATGAGTGTCAGAAACTTTCCATACGCACTTCGCTTCTCACACCCTCCGAATTCCACCTCACCTTACTGGTCCTGACTTGGTCTTCGCTCGACCCGAACCACGATCACCGCCGGTGGGGCCAGCGAACTTGCCAGCCAAACGGTGAAGTTGGTTACTCCTTCGTGCATTCCAAGAACAAGCAGATCCTTTGGCCCCACTTGGACGACATCGCTCACGCCTGCATTCGACAAGGCCGTGCGGCGAATGCCATTCGGGAAACTCAATAAGCGACTTCGCCCTAGCTCGATCACCAACGGATCCTTGCTCGGCTCGACCAACGTATACACCGCATGCCGAGTGGCATCCGATTGCGTTAGCGAACCATTCGGGGTTGTGGCATGACCATGTGACTGGGACGACGTCTCCACGGGACCACCCGCCATAACTAAGCAAACCAGCGAATTGATAATGACTAGCCCACTCACAACGAATCTCGCCTCAAACTTCCTAACTCGCCTATCCGGTAGTCTCTAGCAGACTCCTCGAAGCCCGCATAAGACACCCAATGATTCCAGCCTTCCAATTTGGAAAAACCCTCGTAA
The DNA here is from genome assembly GCA_037147235.1 of Planctomycetota bacterium. GTDB lineage: Bacteria > Planctomycetota > Planctomycetia > Pirellulales > Thermoguttaceae > JANXQG01. The sequence continues at coordinate 1,765 of JBAWVO010000305.1, forward strand.
CCCGAACAGACCTGATTCTAGCTCAGATCTGAATTTTTTGCAAGCACTTTTTTGAAAAAGAAATTGGATTTCCATGCTTTTACCCAGGATGAGGCGCGGTGCTTTGGCCAGAAGGGTGGAAATTGGGGTTGAAGTGGCGAATTTCGATGAAAGAAGGGGCGATTGATGGTAGGAAACGCCAAAGGGAAAGGTGGCTCTCCGCCGGGTTTGCGGGTAATTGTGGTGCGGGCGTCCCGCCTGCCCGAGATGTTGTGGTTGAACCGGACAGGCGAGACGCCCGCACCACAAACTAAGGCACCGGATTGGCTGTGGATGCGGAACTTGAGATCACGACCGTGGATGGATCCTCCTTCGCGGGAAAGTTCATCCCCTCAATCGAACTGCCTAGCGCGTCCTGCTGCCGCGAAATGGAGTAGTTCAGGGCGACAAAGCCTGCCAGGGCACCGATCACCAGCAGTGTCAAAAGCAGAATCCACTCCATGGTGAGCGAACCACGGCGACTTAAACGGCCACGTTGAGCCTGGGAAAAACAAGTCATGGCATCGAAGGGGGTGGGGTGGCGGAGGGGGTTTCAATCACTTCGGCACGCTGTGGCTGCGGCCCCCGCGGATTGCCGCCCATCGAACGCTCACTCGATAGCTCAAGCGGCAGAGGTTCGTGCATCCCCGCCTGCCAAGGATACTCGAACAGCGGGCGGTAATTGTAGGCATGGCGGTAGTAATTGCCCCGAAACGCGGTAGGGCGGTAGATATCCCGGCCATTCCCGGGATAGCAACCAAAGTGGGGCGTGTAACACGTTTGCGGCATCGGTTGCCACCAGGCTAGGCAATACTTGGCGAACCCGTCCAGTAGCCCGTCATCCTCTTTAGGATCTCGGGGCGGATTGTAATGGTAGGGCATCGGCACGTCGCGTAAAGAGGTCGGATAGCCAACCGCGGCATGGGCTGGTTGGTCGTCAACCCCAATTTCCCGATCCGCTCCCACCGTCAGCATCATCACTACGAACATCGCATGCATGGTATAACAATCTCCATGATAACCGAATGGATCATTTTTCTTCGTAAAACGGAATTTATTCCGTTGTCTTGCCTAATCATCGTCTTCTGTTGGCAATTTGGTTAATCTTTACTGGATACATCGATTTTGACGATTGCAATGCGTCCGGATTTTGCGGTTTTCCGGCTCTCCGGCGGGTTTGCGGATAATTATGGTGCGGGCGTCCCGCCTGCCCAAGATGTTGTGGTTGAACTAGGCAGGCGAGACACCCGCACCACAAACTTGGCGGAGAGCCAGGTTTTTATTATTGACATACTTTACAAAATATGCAAAAACGGATAGACTAGATGGAGTGTGAGGTGGTTTTAGGGAATCGTTCCATGATCCGTCCTGCAATCCAATCGAGAAAAGCTGATATGACCCAGTTCGCGCCGGAGGTACGGCATGGGTTGGATCAATTGGTTCTGGCGCTGGATTATGCCCAGGATTTGGATTGTCCTTTATGGGACTTTGCCGTGGAAATTGAGCGGCTGCTGGCCTTGGGCATGACGACGAGTGATTTGCGCTGGTTGATTAAGCGCGGCTATTTGAGTCACGCCCGGGAGGTTACCGCCTCGCAAGATCAAGATCGTCACTTTGATCCACCGGAGCAGAATCTTGCCTTTGCCAAGAATACCTGCTTTGTGCTCACCGAGGCCGGGCAGGCCGTTCTTGCTCGAAATCCTTCCCAGGTGAATCCTGCGGTCGAGGAAATGCCGGTGGCAGTTGACCAGGACCACGGCGGGCTTATGGCGGATTTGCAAAGGGACACGCTCTCGTGCGAGTTGGCTCTCCGGCATCCCGCAGCCACCCCTAGTTGGGATGGTGAATCGCGGATCTTCTTAGTGGGGGAGTATCTCATCAAACGTTTCCGAGTTCCCTCGCCAAATCAAGAGGCCGTATTGAGTGCGTTTCAAGAAGAGGGTTGGCCAACGGTGATCGACGATCCCTTGCCGCCTGTCCCCGATACGCCGCCAAAACAGCGGCTGCGCGATACCATTAAGGGTCTGAATCTGAGACAGGCGACGCGGATGATTCATTTTCGCGGTGACGGCACGGGTCAGCGGGTACTCTGGGAGCTTGTCGATGAGCCGAGTTCCTCGATTGACTCCGCGGACGGCCCATCTTTTCGCTTCGTGGCATAAAGTGGCTCTTCCGCTAGGTGCGGAACGCGAATAATTGTCTTCTGCACCTAAAACCGGAAGAGCCCTTTAATCGAAAGAAGCCCTCCTGTCGCCCACCAAGCCACTCCTTCGTGTTTTTCGTGGTTCCCTCTCTTCTCCGCATGGCGCACACGAAAATGGTATAATCCCCTAATAAACTGTTTTCGGGCGGCAACGGAATAAATTCCGTTCCACGGAGCTTCTCTCATGCAGAAATTAAACGTCAAGCGAGTGATTATCCTTCTCGTCGTGGTACTCGCCTTAATCGGCAGCGGATATGGTCTGCACGGTTATCAGATCCAGCGCAATGCGTCTGCCTTCAAAAACCTCGCGGAAGCTGCCTGGCATGACGATCCCCGACGGATTTCGGATGCCGTTGCGTTGATGAAGAGTTACCTGGTTCTCAAGCCGCGCGATTACGAGGCCATGGAGGAGTTGGGCTTCTGGTATGCCGACTGCGGCTATTTCCCCAGTGCTTCGGCAACGCTGGAAGAATTGTTAAAAGTGCTCGAGAAGCAAGAATCACCCGATCTGCCCAGGATTCAAAAAGTGCGGCGAAAATTGATCGAAGCCGCCCTGGCCCAGGGACGCTGCGGAGATGCCGTCCCTCACCTGAAGGTCCTCAACGTGGAACTCCCCGACGACGTGGACGTCTGGAACTTGTTGGGAAAGTGCCAGGTCACGCTGGGACGCGAAGAGGAGGCCATCAAGAGCTTTACCACCGCCATTGGATTGAAACCCGACCGTGTCGATATCTACTACAACAAGGCGATGGTCCTCCGTTTTCCTCCCGTGCTGAATGTCGATGCCGCCGAAAAGTGCATGGCCCAGATGATCGCCCAAAAAGACAACGCCAAATCAGCCGTCGCGCACCACATCTACGGCATGTGGCTCACGGAACTCGGAAAATTCGACGAGGCTCTCAAGCAGGCGAAGGCCACCCTTGCCCTCGATAAGGACCACCCGGGTGGGCTTTATTTGGCAGGGCAGTCGGAGCTGGCCTTGCGTAATTTTTCCAAGGCCCAGGACTACGCACGGCAGGGAATGAAGGTGGCCCCCCAAGATTTCGCCATGTATGTTCTCATGGCCGATATCCTGATCCACAATGATCAGCGCGATAAGGCTGTCGAAATCTTGAAAACCGGCATCAAAATCAACGAGGCCAAAAGCTCCAAAGCCCAGCTCCTCTGGCACCTGGCAAACATCTACCTCGACAGCCGCGGCAGCACGGACGCCAAGAGCATCGCCGAAGCACTCGATTGCATGCGGAGGATGCGCGACTACAAAGTCTCGCCCATCCAGTTGGCTTTTCTCGACGCCCGCGTACTTTACGCCAACGACGATTGGAAAGCGGCACGTGAAAAATTTGAAAAAGTCCGTCCGCAAATGACGGATTCCGCGTCGTTGATGAAGAGCCTCGACTACTGGATCGGCTATTGCTACCTTCAGCAAGGGAACCCCGACCAGGCCATGGCCGCCTTTCGTCGTTCGTTGAGCTTTGATAAGTTCTTCTTCAAGGCACGCGATAGCATCGCCCAAATCTTCTCCGCCAACGGCCAACTCCAAAACGCGGCCGAGGAATACCGACTGGCCGTGATCGGCAGCCCCGGCAATACCGAAGCCCGGCTCGCCTTCGCACGAACGCTCGTACTCTTGAATATCCGCCGCAGCCCCGCGGAGCAGAACTGGGACGAAGTCCAACGCGTGCTCCAGCAGGCCGAGAATCTCAGTCCCAACGACGGACAGATCAAATTGCTGATCGCCGAGATGCTCCTCGCGCGCGGACAGGCGCAGCAAGCCGGCGACCTCCTCGAGTCGCTCCAGGAGAGTTCTCCCAAGGGCGTGTTGTTCTGGATCGCTCGGGCCAATCTGGCTGCACGGCGCGGAGAAGCCGAGCAGGCCAAGAAGATTCTCGCCGAAGCCCAATCCAAACTCGGCGATCTGGTGTCTCTCCGTCTCGCCCAAGCGCCGATCTTATTGCGCGAGCTGGGCAGCCAGGCCGGAATCGAAATCGATAAGCTCGCCGAAAACGTCAAGGCATTCTCCCCTGCGGAAAAAACGAGTCTCTGGAGCGGTCTCGCGAATAATCTCCTGGAAATCAAAGAATACGACCGGGCCAAGCGGCTTTGTACGCAGATTGCGCAACTGCAACCGCACGACGCCACCATCCGCTACCGCCTCCTGGAGTTGGCCCTCGTCACGCACGACGCCCGCGATCCGGCCGCCTCGCGGGCCGAGCTTGACCGAGTGCTGGAAGAGATCGACGCTATCGCCGGGCGCGGTCCGCTCTGGATGTACGGCATGGCGGTCGGACTCAAGCTCGCGGCCGCGGACGGCAAGCCGGTGACACTGGCGACTGCGGACGATAAGCCGTCGAAGCTCACGGCCGCTCCGCAAGGCAATTTGGAATTCACGCCGAAAAAACTCTTGACGGCCGCCATGGACTACGCCACCCAGGCGCAAAAGCTGCGGCTCGCCTGGTCGCGGCCCCATGTCTTGAAAGGAGAGATCTGCCGCCAACAAGGCAATGACGAAGAAGCCCTCCAGCACTACATGCAGGCCTCCCTCAACGGCGATCGCGACCTGAACTTCATCCGCCTTCTCCTGCAAATGCTCTTCGAGCGGCAGCGCTACCAAGAAGCCGAGCAGGTCATCCACCGCCTCGACAGCAACCGAACGCCCCTGACCTCCGAGATCGAGCAGAAAAAGGCTGAAATTTTTACCCTCTGGGGGCCTTTCGACCGCGCCCTCGATTCCGCCAGCTCCGCTTACAACCCCGCCTCCGAAGACTACCGCGACCATATCTGGCACGGCCAAGTGCTAAAACTCCTCGCCCGCAGGGCAGAGCAGGAGGGCCATCTCGACAAGCTCCAAGACATCGCCCAGAGTGCTGAAAAATCGCTTCGCCGTGCCTGCCAAATTGCCCCCAATGCCCCCGAGTGCCGCGTGGAACTCGTCCAACTCCTTGTCGCTACCCACCAAAAGAAAGAAGCATCCATCGCCGCCGACGATGCCCGGGAGATGATCCCCCTGAATGCTTCTCCTTTGGCCATGGGCTATATCCATGAGGCCCTCGGCGAGACCCAAAAAGCGGGCCAATGCTACGAAAAAGCCGTCCAACTCAAGCCCGACCTCCCCATGGCCGTCCGCCTGCTCGCCGATTTCTATCTCCGCAACCAAGATATTCAGCGCGCTACCCCGCTCATCGAGCGGCTCTTGAGCGGTACACTACAAACCAGCGAAAGCGATCTCGTCGCGGCGCGCCGCATGAAGGCGATCCTCTTGGCCAACGAGGGCTATTCCAAACGCAAGGAGGCGAGCGAACTCATCGATCGAAACCTCGCCTCGCCCATGGCCTCGCCCCAGGACAAACGTCTCAAAATTCAATTCCTCCTCGCGGATCCCCGGCAGGTACGCGGCCCACTCGTCCACGAACTGGCGGTAAGCCTAGTGACAACCGGCGGGAGCGAGCCCGACCCCGAAGATCGATTCCAACTCGCTCGATTGTATCAGGCCCGCAGTGATTGGGGTCGCTGCCGGGAGCAGATGGAAAAGCTTGTCAGTGGCAGCCAAGGCAATTCTCGCCATCTTGCGGCCTACGTCCGCATGCTCCTCGATCAGAACCAACTCAACGATGCCGAGCTATGGCTCGATCAACTCGAGCGCGTTTCCAAAACAGCGGCCTCGGTCGCCTTCCGCGCCGAACTGCTGTTCCTTCGCAAACAGTGGGGCAAAGTCCCCGGCTTCCTCGCCGACTACATTAGGGCGGGGAGCGGGGAGAAGGGAGCGGGGAG
>JBAWVO010000306.1:0-7658 GCA_037147235.1 Planctomycetota bacterium
GGACATTTTGTCCGGCGAAAGAGACCGGCCGTCAAGCCCGACAAAAGTGACAAACGGTACTTACAAACCAAAGGACAATCGTGTCGCAACAGCTTCGCTCCGAAAGCACAAGCAGCCAAGCGGCGCGTAGCGGCAGCACAACTGAATAAACCTGGAGGTATGAAGTGACCACAACATTGAATAAACCCGACGATGTGCAAGGCCAGGATACCTGGCAGTTAACAATACCGCAGGCTGCGGTGCAGCCAATCACAAGTGGTGAAGAAACGGCTGCACCTTCGCCAGGAGCCCCCCGTGGCGGGAAAGCCGTCGAACAATCCCCAGCGGAGTCGGTGCAGCAGCTACCCAGCCTGGATTCGCCCGAAGGCGACACGCTACACAAGCTCGCTGATCAGACCCTTTATTGGAAGATCGAGTTGCGAATAAGCAGCTACGAGCAGGCGCAGGGCATCGAGGTGCCATTGGGCCGGTACGTTGATGGCCAGTGGACCCCCTATGAGTTCATTATCGGCGAGAGCAGCGTGGTATTGAACGCCGACGACTTGGCGTATGGGCTCGTATGGGGCGATCAGCTAGGGTGCGTCGAAATCGAAGATCCCGAAGAGGCAAAAGCGGCAACGCAGGCAACGATGACGCGGTGCCTGGCGCTGACAAAAGCCAGCGCAACCAACAGCCGGAAACGCTCCCGTCGCGGGGGCAAATTCTAGCACCGACAGGATACGGCCGGCCGTGGCCTCGTTTCCGGGGATGATGCCGGCATTAGCGGATCGCGCGATTTGCCCAACAGAACAGACACGATGTCACAGTCCTACATGGAGGTTGAATAAAAATGGCAAATCCAGCACGTTCCCTCAGCGGTCTTGTCTCCTGGTTGCGCGTTCTGCCAGCCTTGGGCATCCAAGTGCCTACGGGCATCTTGCCCGCCACGACGGCTTGCCCATTGTGCCACGGTGACGGTTTGCAGGTAGTCAGCGACGAGGTTCTCGGCGGCCAGTGGTGCTGTTGCCGCGACTGCAAGTTCGCCGGTGATCTGATCGAATTGATGGCCCAGATATGGAACCTGACCATCCCTGCCACCTTCGTCCGCTTGGACGAGCTGGATCTTTTGGACGAGCAGGTATCGCCGGAAAGCATTGATGGTTATGTGCAGAGTCACGTCCAGTACCGACGGCGGATGAACCAGTTCTGGGAGTTGGCGCAGCAACAGATCAAGTTCTCCAAATCTGTCGTGCTGTGGGAACTTCTTAAACGGATTGGGTGCCGGGACCAGGTTTTCTGGCCCGAGTGGGCCGGGCTTATGGGACGTTTCGTGGGCAGCGCGCACTACAAACAAGTCCAGGATCTCTTTCATCCGGGTTCGTATTCTCGCCAGGCCCGTGTCAACCATGGCCAAAAGACCTCCGTCCGCCGCGGAGCAGGGCCGGGCGAATATCGCATGTTTTGCTCCGGTGCCGAGTGGGAGGACGTGCTGGTCGTGCCATTTTTTCGACCTGTACGATTGATTTTGGGCATGCCCATAACTACCGAGGAAAACACCGGTCTACTGTACTCGACACGCTTTTCGGTGACTTCTGCGGGACCGACTGCCAAAACACGGAACCATAAGCTACCAAACGAGTTGCGATTCTAGGTTGGACGAACAGACCAACAAAACCAATCGTACAGGTCGCATTTTTTGACGTACCTGGCCGGGTTAGCGGTTTCATGTTTGTCGGCCGCAACGCCGATGCGGGTGCCGGCGACGTGGTCTTTAAGCCCACGAACTTCCAGCTGGTCCTACTCCCGCGCCGCGAAGCTGGGCTCGGCATGTGGGGTGCGATGGAGGAGCCTCCCCACCAAATCCTCGGTGACCAGCTTTTCGTTATCGCCGACCCGCTCGTCGCGCTGATGCTCCAGGGCCGCTCGTATCGAGAGAATACCAAGCCGCTGCCGATCATCATGACCCACTGTGATGCCCGGGCACAGACCGGCACCGCCTTGGCCCACTTACCCAGTCGCAAGGTGATCTTCTGGGGCCAGGATACGGGTATACTGCGGCAGGCAAGATTCGCGGGTGGTTTCGTTTCTTGCTACCCTATTTCGCACAAGGAGGTCGATCGCAACCTGCATCACCGCGAACCCTCTGACTGGCTCCGGTTGATCGCCAAGCACGCCCAGCCCTGGTCGGTTGCCTTGGGTGAGCAACTGCGAAAGTGCGATCAGCCCACCATGGAAGCCATTATCCGCGAGATGCGGTTCACGCCGGACGAGCTGCGCCAATTCGCTTCCAGGGCGGGGGACCAACTGCGGGAGCGGATCGAACAGATCGACACACTGCGATTGAGTACGCGCAAGGTCCAGGTCCGCGGCAAGACCGTGGTCGAAAGCGAGGCCGGATGGTCGCTGGAGCGTACGGGGGAGATTGTCAGCAACGCGGCCATCCGCGTCGAGGAAATCCTCCACGCCAGTGACGAAACCAGCTACTATCGCGGGACCGTGCGATTTGGCGGGACAGATTATAGTTTCACCGTGCCCGCCGCCGACGCGGAGCAGCGTGGGTTGCTCCCCGCGATTCGTGACTTTTTGATCGAGCAGGGCGTGGGATTCCTCCAATTCCAGCATACATGGGCAAAGGATTCGGCCCACATTGCCCTTTCCCTCGGGAAGGCAAAATATCGCAATGTCGTCGATCGCATCGGCTGGCATCCGACGGAACGGCGGTTCGTGTTCCCCAAGTTCAGCATCAACCCCCTGGGCGAGATAAAGTACGATGGGGTGCCGATTCTCGTGGATCATCCGCCCGCCGCAAACCTCATGGAGCCGTATTTTCGGCCGTTCATGCAAGACGAACTCGACGCCTTGTGTGTCGATCGGCCCGAAGTTTCCATTTTTTGGGCCATGGGCGCGTCGATCCTTTTCAATCTGCTAGCACCCGCGATGAATCACAAGCCAGCGGGCATCTTGCTCGACGGTCTTGGCGCGCAGGTCACGGGGCCAACCCTTGCCAAGGCCATGGGGTGCGTCAAAATGGACCTCCGTGGCCCAGCTCGCGGGCAAAGTGTCCTGGAGCGGATCAACACCGTGTGCAGCCAGCACGGTTGGCCGACCATCTTGTCCGTGCCCGTGGGGCGTTTGACGCGGGTTTCGGCAGATTGGGCGGAGGCTTCCGGCCCGAAGAACGCCATCCTCTCGCTCAACGAGTACACCGCGCTCTCGCTGGGGACGAACACCGGTTTCCATGTGATCTCCTCGAACGAGCCGGCCGCGCCGTTGGGTATTCTGTGCCAGGCAGCCTTTAAGTTGGTCCCGGCCTATCTCCAGGACATTTGCCGCCGCAGGTTCATGATTGGTCTGACGGCCGTGCGGATGCGAGACATTCTTCGCGACCTGGCGATCTGGTTCCGTGATGCCGGCGGCGATGCTGCGGCGGTTCATAGGACCGAGAACGTCCTGCGCATCGGCGGGCAAGAGCCTTGGCGATTGTTCATCGAACTGGTCTTTCGCCTATACGGCGGGGACCACCTGCACGTCGTCCAAGAGGGGTTCCAGTCGCGGCATCCGGCAGTGCCGACAATCGCGTACCGCCCGGTGTCGGACACGATGCCAGCCTCGTACTCCGTGCCCGCACGGTCGGTCAATCGGCTCCTGGGCCGCCTGGGCGAGCCGGGGGTCAATCTCAGCAAGATCCTGGAGTCGTTAAAGGATGTACCGGGGTTCCTGGGTGCGAACGAAGCGGGCTGGACCTTCGAGGAGGGGTGGTGGCGAGGCCGATACCACGAGCATTGCCGACAGGGGGGTGAAACGCAGGATGTCTGTGGAGTACCGGATACAGCAACGTCCGGCTGAACGGCTTCGTCCATGGGGCGAAATGGTCAAAATGTCTATTAGGATCGGCGCATAAATAACTGTCGTGTTTTGCCCACTCGCCGAGCGTGGGCGGACGGCACACGGAGTGTGCCTGCTACTTTTCTTGCGACACTTATTGATGCGCCGATCCTTAGGCCCGCCAGGCACTTATGCTAGCGCGGCACAGTTCGGCTACGATTCCTGAACAATACAAGCGGGTATTCGGCGAGCTCCGGACAGCGCCGCTGATCTCAAAATAGTCAGGCCATGGGACTTGTGGGCTTCGGGATACTGACCGGCTAGGGCAGTTTGCCCCGTTTTCGGTGTCGAGAGCAACGGCCAGATAAACGGTGTAAGATACGGTAGAACCTACTGGAAGCTTGGCCCCTTCAAAACAGGTCGCCTGATGGGACGGCGTTGATCACAGTAAACGAACCACCGGGCACGACGTTCCATCTGTCGTTATCGCTTCGCTTCAGGCCCTGGTCCGTGGGCGCGCTAGCACAGCGTCTGGGGCGCGTTCTCGGTTCTTTGGCCAAGGAGTCGTCCCGGCAGTCGATCGCGCAGCAGCGCGCGTCCTGGGCGGTCAATTCAGCCTGCGGATCACGATCCCCCGTGGTCCTGCACCACGATCATTCTGAGCAGCGGCTGGAACGGCGGGACGAAGAATCCCGCGAAGCTCAGGCCCGCCGCCGTCGGAGGCGGGTTGCTCGTCGTGCCGCCACCCAATAGGGGATGGCGATGCCGAGTTTGCGCCCAGTGGGCTTTGGGGCGGTTCTCGCCGTGCCACCCCCACAGGTATCTGTGCTTTCTTTTCCGACTACCTCAATCCGCACGGCAATCCAGCACATTGATTGACGAGATGGCGATCACGGAATGGGTTTGTCGGGAAAATCGGCAGCGGGGTGGGGGATGAGCCAAGCGTCGAAAAAGGAAGGTGCTTTGAGGCTGCGCGCTGGCTTGCCTTCTCCGGGGCGACAAGCCAGAATCATGGTAGTACCGCTGGGCAGACCGTCCGGCGTGGACAGGGAATTGAACATCGCCCTGAATCAACGACAAAACGAGTAAATGGATGCGAACATGAGAAATTCCTTGCGGTGGATGGCGGGTATTGGAGTTGGCTTGCTGGTTTGGACAACCGCAATCGCGGCGGAGAATCCAGCCACTTCTGCACCGGCGGCAACGTGCGAGGTGGTTGTTGATTTCGCAAAGCCGCTGGGCAAGCTCCGTGCGCTGCATGGGGTCAACAATGGCCCGGCTGTAGAGGGCAATCACACCGCCGATATGGCCTCACGTCACAAAGAAGCCGGCTTTCCGAGTGTGCGTCTGCACGACTGCCGCTGGCCTAATCCGAACGTCGTCGATATTCCCGCCATCTTCCCGCTGTTTCATGCCGATGCCGACGATCCGCAGAATTATGTCTTTGCTCCGACCGATCGTTACCTAGAGCCGATCGCGGCCCGGGGCGTCCAGATCGTCTATCGTCTCGGCGTCAGCATCGAGCACAAGTCGGCTTTCCACACGCAGCCGCCTGTGGATTTCAACAAATGGGCCAAGATCTGCATCAACATCATCCGCCACTACAATGACGGCTGGGCCAACGGACGTCACTACGGTATCAAGTACTTCGAGATCTGGAACGAGCCGGACATTGGCAGGCAGATGTGGACCGGAACACCCCAGCAGTATTTCGACCTGTACAAGGTCGCGGTCACCGCCATCAAAGCCTACAATCCAGCGATCAAGGTAGGCAATCAGGTATCGCAGGCCGACGGCAAATTTGCCCGACAGTTCCTTGCCTATTGCCGTGACCAGAAATTGCCCCTGGATTTCTTCGACTGGCATTGCTATACGAGCTCGCCGTCCGGTTTCATCCAAATGGCCAGGACAGCCCGCCAGATCGCCGACGAATATGGATTCCAACAGGCCGAAAGCCTGTGTACCGAGTGGAAACCGATGCTCGTGGGTTGGGACGCAGTTTCTTGGAGTCCGAACCGGCCTGCGTCGAGCGTCCACGAGGCGTTTGCCCGGAACCGCAATCACGAGGCGGCCGCTTTTGCGGCGTCGGCCCTGATCTTGATGCAGGATGCCCCGCTGGATATGGCGCATTTTTATACCGCCGACGATTCGCCCTGGAGCATGTTCGACGAATACGGCGTGCCGGGCAAGGTCTTCTTCGCGTTTAAGGCATTCCATCAGTTCCTGCAAACGCCCAATCGCGTTGCCGTAACCGGGGGCCAGCTTGGCGGCGACCAAGTGACGCTGTGCGCCGCAATAGCCGATGATCGCAAGTCAGCAGCCTTGCTGCTAAGCAATTTCCGAGGCAGGACTACCAACCTGCGGGTCGTGCTCCAGAATCTTCCGCTCACCGGTACGGTGCGCACGGAGCGGTATGTTGTAGATGAGAAACACGGGTTCGAGGCGATGGAACCCTTGGTGGACAGTGAAGCAAGCCGTGTTTTGAGTTTTGCCCTTCCGCCCGCTACGGTATGCCTGGTGAAGTTGTCTCAGTAATATCCTATTGCGCAACGCGTTGAAAAAGGACCGTTACTTGACACTTGCTCCGGGTACAAGAGCGATACTCCATCGCCAGTACTCCGTACTACCGAAAATCAGTTGTTCGACGGGTTATCGTCATTCGGGTTCTCTTCCGCTTCCATTTCCAGCAGGCTGTCGAGACCGTACTGATCGTGGGCCTGATCGGCAATCTCGTCCAGCAGGGCGATTATGCCTTCCAGATGGCTCTGGTCGTCGTGGGTTGTCCGCGAGGTCAGTTCCAAGAGCCATTCTCGCTGGCGGCGAAGCAGCGGGCCGTCGATACGCAGGGTATAGTTTTGCAATTCACTCATGTCGGGCATCTCCGTTTTCTCTATTTGTGATGGGAATCAACCCCACCTCCTGTGACTATATGATCCGAACATCGTCTTTGCAAGATCGCTTCAGCCGCAGAGTTGCCCACCAATCGTCGAGCGAGTGACCCTAGCAATAGTCCCTGATGGCTAAAAAAACGCACTCCACTCGACCGCTACGCTACCGGCGTAGCATCGGCACGAGCGAGAGGACCGGCGAATACTCTAGCTCGCCCAGTTCCGGCACTCTGTACGAAACCGGCGTTCTGCGCAATGCATCACGCATGACACCAGCCCTTGCCTGAAAGTGATCGGGCCTACATCGACAATTTGAATCCGTATTCAAAATCCATGTGGATAAATGGTTCGATTCGTCGGTTGGCTTCTGGCTGAAGATTTGCCATCCCAGGTCACTCGCACCTGCCATCATTGCCATGCGCTACGATGCGACCGAGTTTTCGGAGCGAGTGACCGAAGTACTCGCCTAACGGCCGGCGGCGGTCGAGTTCACCGCGGTCAAGAAGAGTCGAGTCAAAGCCTACGACCACATGCTGCGGCGGTTCAGTCAGGAATCGAAGACCCGGCACGGAGGCGAATTTGAAGCGTTCTGGGAGCCGTGGGGCAAGGGTGGCGGCAAGCGATACCTGATTGTCCACCAAAGCGTGCGGGGCATGCCGGAATATCGCGGCGGCCGACCGACTGGATCGCAGCCTGCGGAGTCGCAACCAGCACTTGGCCTGAACGACGAACTGACTGACTGGATGCAAACTCCTAAACGCCTGGAGCGTCTACAGCGCATGCAAAAGCTGGCCGACGGCGACGGCACAGACATCCTGAATCACGACGATTACTTTGAACCGACCGATGAAGAGCTTCAAGAAAAGCGAGAGGACGAGAAGAATGCCATTTCCGGCCACCGGCCGCCGGATTACCAGGGGCTGGCAAGCCGCTTGGAGAAGGAAGTTCCGTTCTTTCGTGGCCGAG
>JBAWVO010000307.1:0-7640 GCA_037147235.1 Planctomycetota bacterium
ATTATTTCTGCCGTTCTTCCTCGTTGCCCCGGCCCTGGCAGCCGTGGATCTGGTCACTTTGCCTACTCGTGAAGGCACTCAGCTTACAATCTACAACAGTGAAGATATCACGATGGTCCGCGAGCATCGTCTGCTCACGGTCAAGTTACGCCGTATCCGTGCGATTGTCGTACCCGATAACGTACTCTTCGAGGGCGGAGCCGGCGAAACAGTCCGGAATAACCTCTTAAAGCAGTTCGATGTCAGACTTCGTGAAAGGGGAATGGGGTTTTGATCTGTAACAAGTAATCCCCTACGCCGATCCCTGAAACTTGTCGTGCAGCTTTCGGCAATCCAACGCAGCGGAAGGCGTCAAAGTGGATATTCTTTCGCAAATATAGCTGATGTGGTGGCTCACCGCTCGACGAAATGGTCCGAGATTCTTTACAAAGGGCGAATCTGTCGCCTCGATAACTCCCAAGAAGACTGGATTGATTTCCGAAGTCTCGATTTGGAGGATCAATCGTGTGACATCATCCAGCGATCGGATGTCGTCAAGGGATGCAACGGTCTCCTGCATCTGCTGCTCAAGCAGCGGAACGTAATCGTGCCATGGGGCAAAACGATCTTGTACGAACCGCCCATGGCGGGCAAAGAAATTGCACACCCTCAATAGGTCGGCGTGTTCTTGCTCTTCGTCGGCAAGTTCCTTTAAGAATCCACAAAGCGGCCCCGAGTCCGCAAAACGCTCTGCCAATGAGCGGTATATCGCCGCTGACTGTAATTCCAGCCAGACACATCGTTCAATAAGCTCAGGTTCCTTCGGTGCTGGTGGGGTTACAAAGAATCCCTCCCTTTGAAGCAATGAGAGGAATGTGTCGCCATGCCACTCGAACACAGCCCGAAAGAAAACCCGCCACCCAAAAGCCTGAATTGTCACAATGGGGTGGAGTAAAATGTCCTGATTGCAAATGGCCCCGACCATGATGCACCCCTTGATTCAGAATAGGCATATACGGGTCACAATAACCCATTTTCTATCGTCGGGATCGTCAACGAAATAGCCAATACAGTGGACCACGCCGTCGCTGCAAGGCTGTTCCCACGTCTGTACCGAATGATGCTCTTGGATGTCTCGTACCCTCCCAAAGGTTTGCTTCCATGTGTCATAGGGACAAGTCGAGTAGACAGATTCCATGTCGTCAATGCCCGATGCAGCAATCGCATGCTTACTCAAGTCCCCAGCCAGCGTCTCTACGGCATGGACAAAATCAGCCTTGCTGAGAAGATCGTGGGGCGAATTCTCTACCGCCTCGTCAAGAAGAATGCTTGGGAAAGAGGCGTTCATCGTGCAGACCCTCCGTTGATCCTTGGACTTTTGCCAAACCACGACCTCCGTGCCGCCACCTTTTGCTCCGTCTGTTGCTTTAATTGTATCTTTCCGCCCGCAATTGCAATAACCTGAACGGGTTAATGGACAGCATTCCGTTCTGATCACCCAGCCTTGCGAAACGCATCTTGACTTGCATATTTGAGAAAGGCCCAGCCCGTACACAAGTATGGGGTGGCCACATTTCATTCTCAAAAGCAGCGGGACCGTTTCACTCCGCCAAAACTGGCCTGATCAGAGACAACACTTCTCGAACTGGTTTTGCAGCTACCTAGTCTCGCGAGCTTTCGCATCTTTTCGACCTTGCCACAACGGATTATGCGATTATGCTAGTGACGGCAGATCGACCTTCACGCCCAGGGGAATTCTCGGTATAGTCCTCTGTCACGGCAAGTTGACGCTTCTGCGACAAGGAGGTTGCAGGAATGACCGAAAAAGAAGTTGAACAATTCGTGGATCAGGTTTTCATTGAGCTTGGAGCAGGGAATGTCTTCGATATCTCGATCACGCTCTTCATAGACGGCGGCAGGTGTTTGGCAATTGCCTACCACGTAGAAGACTTGAGTGCCGTCTGGTGTTTCGAGGACGGAATCATCGAGTTCCATGACCGCAACGGCACATTATTGCGAACCCTGAATCTTCTGAATGATAATAGCCCATCATCGATAGCCGTGTAATGGACTACTCCCAACAGAGGGTTATACCCTTTGTCTCCGCCCTTCACAGATTTCCCCCCATCTGCAAGGGCATTTTTATTGGTCAGCATGCCGTTTCAAGGTTGGGTCTTTGTCCTTTTGGTTGGAAAACGCAGGACATCACAGAACTCGGCAACGGCATGCCATCGTCGCCGCTTGGTGGAAGCCGCCCGTCAGGAATTGCTGCTCCCGGCCATCGTCCAAGAGCGTGCGAACCAGGAAGAGAAGCAGAGTGTCATCGCCCGGCCCTGTCCGATCAAATAAATGTCACCACGATCTGGGGGGCATTGCAGCGGTGTCCTATTGGTGGCAGAATTAGCTGGACTAGAGGACAATCAAAGCCCATGGTAGGGAGGCTGACATGGCCACCGCAATCGAATCATCGAATTTACCGGACACTCCCTTTGCCCCTGCTCGCCGGGACACGGCGGATGCATTCGCAAGTAGACAGCGGATCGTGGAGAGATTCGAGGAATATCCATCATGACCGATTCAAACAAGACTGATTCATCAGGCCCAAAGAGCCTGTCCGTTGAAGTGGGGCGGCTATTTGCAAAGTATTTCAGCAATCCCCAATCCCCCCGCCTGGAAGAGGTTGGGCGGTTGGCGGAAGACATCATGTTCCGCAACAAGGAACTGGAAAACAAAGTTTCCAATCTCAAGAAGATCATTCAACAACTGGAAGCCTATCGGGACCGCTACGTTGACCTGTATGAATTGGCTCCGGTCGGCTACGTCACATTGGACGAGGAGGGGTATGTTCAGGAGATCAATATTGCCGGGGTACAACTTCTCGGGGCTGATCGTGATGATGTGATCGGATTTCCATTTGAGAACTACGTCCAATCTCAAGACCGGGAGAATCTCCGAAACCACCTCCTTTGTTGTTGCCGAGAAAATCAGGTCATAAGCTTTGAAGTCGGTGTCCTCGCCAAGGATGGCAAGTCGATCACTGTGCAACTTCGTGGAGTTCCCTTGGAATCCTTGAAAGGCGACGAAACCTTCTGCAAGATCGCTATAACCGACATCACCGAAAGGAAATTGGCCGAGGAAGCAATCAAAGCCTCGGAAGCAAACTATCGGGCGATCTTCGATACAGCCAACGATGCCATTTTCATCCATGATGCGGACACAGGGGGGTTCCTTGATGCCAACAGCAAGGCGAGCGAGATGTACGGCTACAACACAGAGGAGTTTCGGCAAGTGAGTGTTGACGCCATCAGCGAAGGACACCCGCCCTATTCACAAAAAGAGGCCGTTGAATGGCTTCAGCGAGCTATTGCAGGAATGCCGCAACGATTCGACTGGAAAGCGAGGGACAAAGGGGGAAGGCTATTTTGGACGGCAGTCAATCTCACACGGACTGTATTCAACGGTGTGCCAAGAATCCTGGCGATAGTGCGTGACATCACAGAACAAAAAGAGGCCGTGGAAGCCTTGCGAGCAAATGAAGAACAATTTCGCACGGTCGCCGACTATACCTATGATTGGGAATACTGGCGGGGTGTGGATGGTCGATTTCGCTACGTTTCTCCTTCCTGCCAGCGGATAACCGGCTACTCTCCCGAAGAATTCATGGCCGATCCTGCCTTGCTAGAGAGGATCGTCCACCCCGATGACCGCGATCAGCTAATGAGGCATTTCCGCAGCGAGAACCCGATCCCAAGCCATCATGCCGCCGAGTATCGAATTATCTCTCGAACAGGAGAAGAACGCTGGATCGAACATATCTGCCAGCCTGTGTACGGCGTCGATCAGCGTTGGTTGGGGCAGCGGGCTAGCAACCGAGACATCACGGATCGCAAGAGGTCTGAATTGGAGCTAAAGCAAAGGATTGGTGCCTTGCAAAAGTGACTGTTCGGGCACTGTCGGAATGATTGGCAGCGAATGGTGACGTGAGCTTATTGAAAATTCATCACAAAAACAAAATCGAGCGGTATTTACCGGCTTATTTGGCATATCCAGAATCAGCGTCACTGAATGGGAGCTTTGGGGATGCCTTGTGGATTGTTCCGGCGATTCTGCGGGTAATACTTGTTGATGCAGTCGTAACCCAGAAACGGAGATAGAGAAATGGCGAAGAAACCCGAAGTCAACAAAACGCAAGCGGTTCGTGATTATCTGAAGGACCATCCGAAGGCTATGTCCTCGGAAATCGTCGCTGCTTTGACAAAACAGGGCATCAAGATCAATGCGGGCTACGTAGCCAACATCAAGGTCAGCATGAACAAAAACCGCACTGTCAAGAAGGCGGCGAAACAACCCGCAGTCGCAGTAGCCACTGCACCAGCCATACCGACAGTCGTGGAAAAGCCAACGAAGAATGGCGGCACGATCACGCGGGATAAACCGCAAGTCAACAAGACACAGGCCGTGCGTGACTACTTGAAAGACCATCCTGGGGCCATGAGCAAAGAGATCGCCGCTGCCTTGATCAAGCAGGGCATCAACATCAATGCGGGCCACGTTGCCGGCATCAAGACCAAGATCAACAAGAAAGCGGCCACGAAGAAGGGGGTGAAGAAATCGGCAGTCGTGGATAAGCTGACATCGAATAGCGACACGATCACGCTAGATCAGATCAAGAGCGTTGCCAAAGCGATTAGTGCGATTGGCGGTATCTATCGCGTGTTTGACGTGCTGGATGTCATTAAAGAGCTGGGCGGCGTGAAGAAGTTTAAGGAGCTGGCGGAAGCAATCTCTGCTACCAATTCGGACGATATTCCGTTCTGAATTCCAGGGCTTTCAGCCGAGTAGCAATCACAGGAAGTCACAATAATGAACCTAACTGTCGGGCAGTTCATCGTTTGGTTAGTCGTCGGTGGTCTGGCCGGAACGCTGGTTGGAATGCTGGTAACGCTCAGGAGGGACGGGCTGGGCCGTTGGACTAATCTTGGCGTCGGTATGGTCGGGGCCTTGATTGGCGGCATGCTCTTCCGAATCTTTCACATCAACCTGGGCCTTGGCGAACTCAAGGTCACCTTCGACGACTTGATCTCGGCCTTTTTCGGCTCGCTGATATTTGTCGTCGTCTGGTGGCTGGTTGCCAAGTTCAGGGGTAAGAAGAAGTCCCGGTAGGCTAAGCTGATGCTGTCCGGAACTATGAACGACTGGAGAAATTAGGTGCCGACACGCCGCAACATTCAATTCAGCGATTTTGACCAAGTGGCCGCCGATGTAAACGAATTGCAGGCAAAGGGCTACCAGCGGTGCGGTAACTGGACGCTGGGCCAGATCTGTGACCACTTGGCCATTTTCATGCGGGGTTCGCTCGACGGTTATTCCTGGAAGATCCCCTGGGTCTTCCGCGTGACCATCGGCAGCTTTTTCTTGCGACGCATCCTGCGGCAGAAGAAGATGGCGACGGGTGTGAAAGTGCCGAAGGTTTTCCTGCCTGGCGAACCAGCAGACGAGGTTGCATCCGTCGAGTCATTTCTCCAATTGGTTCGGCGGTATCAGAATCACACCGGGGCGATGGCACCCAGCCCACTCTCCGGCAAGCTTTCACGCCAGGAGTGGGATCAGTTGCATTTGATTCACGCGGCCCATCATTTGAGCTTCTTGCGAGCGGAAAGCTAAAGGATCGCGGGAAACGGAAATGCGGCGAGCCTTTCATGCTGCCCTTCGTCGTAGTGTTTGAGCAGGCCGCCGAGCGTTTCATGGCAGACGACCTTCTCCATCTTTGTGTCGATCGGCGAAATAGCAAGTCTCTGAATCCACTTCGGCACGCTCAGCGAACAATCTCCTGTAAGCCAAAAGCAACGGGCCGTCCGATTCGTGACATGCCCACCACCCCCTATTATGGAGATTCTCATGCAGATCATTCGCTTCACTGCCTTCGCAGTTCTCATGCTGCTTACCCTAACAATCAGTCCCGCCTCAGCTAAGGACGGGTGCCCCCTCGCGGCACTCAGCGGTCACTGTACCACAAGCGAGACCGCCGCGAAGAACATCGTCGAAATTGCCGCAGCCGCAGGCAAGTTCAAGACCTTGCTAGCAGCGGCACAAGCCGCTGGCCTCGCAGGTACGTTGCAGGGCGATGGGCCATTCACCGTGTTCGCCCCCACGGATGAAGCGTTCGCCAAGCTGCCGAAGGGCACGGTGGAGACCCTACTCAAGCCCGAGAACAAGGACAAGCTGGCCGCGATCCTGAAATATCACGTCGTGCCCGGGAACGTTAAGCTCGCTAAGGCCCTGGAAGTTGGCCAGGGCAAGACTGTGCTGGGACCGAGCCTGGGCATCAATTTCGCCGATGGCCGGGTGAAGATCGGTACGGCCAACCTGGTGACCGCTGACATAGCCGCGTCCAACGGCACAATTCATGTGATCGACAGCGTGTTGCTTCCGCCAGCACCACCCGCGGAAGCATCCAGTCCCGCCAAGGCCCGCAAGCTGGTTGAACTGGCGATCGAACGCGGTGTGCCGCTATTCAACGCCGGCCAAACTGAGGCGTGCAAGTCGGTCTATGAGGTTACGGCCGAGGCGTTAGTAAGCATGCCGGCTTCCACTTTGACCACAAATGATCGCGATAAGCTTACCGGGGCATTGGACGCAATCAAGGACCAAACCTCGGTAAGAGAACAAGCTTGGACTTTGCGGCATGCCCTGGACGCGGTACGCGAGAACCTAGATGTTGCGGCTGCCGACTGAAGCGGATTGCCAGATTGAACGTGTTTAAGACCACGCTTTGCGGCGTGGTCTTTTCGTTGGTGGGTTGCAGTGACTCGACATCTGGCCGAAACTCGGCGTCGGAGACCATTCGTTGTGGAAATTCATCTCAAGAACAAAAAGCGGCGGCTGATTCCTAGCAGGCAGGTTTTGGCTGGTCTTCAGACTTTGTACCAAGGGGACCAGCTTCGTTATTGGTGGTTGTGCCTGCGGAGTTGGTTTGGGCATTGGCACGCTGCCAGTGGCTGAAGATGTCCACGTCAAACCAATACGGCAGCGATTCCTGCGAGACGAGCGACTCGTTGGTCTTAGATCTGCTCTTCCGTGTTCGGGCCATGTCGAGACTCCATCAAGACGTAGAATGGTTCGTTTCAGCAGTTTCTACGATCTGGACACCTGGTTAGTTCGCCAAGACCAGCACGAACTCACGATATTAACAAGGTTTATTTGCCATGGATCACCAGAACCGGAACACTGGGCTTTTGGGATCGATCCTGAGGTACCGGCTTGGTACGAGTTGCCAGATTGAGCAGTTGAAGTTGCAGGGCCAAGAGGTTGGCTGGCTGCTCAGACGGAGTTGCTGCTACATTAGCCATCGGAGGGGGTTCTCGGTATAGACTGACCGTGCAGGCCTATCTGTGCTTTCGTCGCCGATGCGGGTGAAATGAACCGACGCCTGCAAACCTAGCGTGTGTCGGGCCAAGAAATCTGACACAAATCTGACACAATATGGGCCATATAGAGCCCATGCGAGTCCCTTGCTACGGAAGCATGAAATCGAGCTAATCCGTTACGATTTCGGGACTTGCAACCTAAGTGTCCTACAAGTGCCATGTAAGGCAAATACGATTTAGCTAGGTTGAGGGCCTAGTGGCCGCAAGGTCGTGCAGGTTCAAGTCCTGTTTCCC
>JBAWVO010000308.1:0-7575 GCA_037147235.1 Planctomycetota bacterium
CCGGCGGTAACTTCGTTCAATCCAAAAGGACAAACCCAAGCACGGGCAGTATAGCCGTTTCGGGACGTTTGTAAATGGTGTTCGCGTTCGTTCGGTCCGTGCCCAGCCTGGCGACCGCATCCAGTTCGGCACTGCAACGGCGTATCGCGTATGCGAGGATGGGCTCAGGCTCGATTTCGCGGCCCGCGGTGCCAGCATCGCTGCGGCAGGTCTGTCCATTTCCAAAGGGGGTAAAGTGCTGGTCAGGGATGCTGGATTTTCGATTCCGGCTGACTCCTTCGTGGGAATCCTTGGCCCAAGCGGGGCGGGCAAGAGTACGCTTTTGAACTGTATCGCCAGCTACCATCGAGCGGGCATCGGCCGAATCGTCTTCGACAATCAACAAGACATTAACGAGGCCCGCGACGAATACCGCGCGATCCTGGGGCATGTTCCTCAAGACGATGTTGTTTACCTGACGCTGACGGTGCGGGAAAACCTTCGTTTCGCGGCTAGGCTTCGGCTGGACTCGGGTGCTGGGGCCACCGAAATGGCTCAGGCCGTGGAACAGGCCCTGGAGCGAGTCGGGTTGACGGACCATGCCGACAAGCGAGCGTCTATTCTCAGCGGCGGGCAGCGCAAACGCTTGAGCGTCGCCGTGGAACTACTGAAACGGCCAAGAGTCCTTCTTCTCGATGAGCCTACTTCGGGGTTGGACCCGGCCGGTGAAGCCAACCTGATGGAGCAACTCCGCTATGTGGCCAGTCGCGGGACAACGGTCATCTGCACAACCCATTTGATGGAGAATGTGCGCCTGCTCGACATGGTGATCGTCCTGGGCGTGATTGAAGGCGTGGGCCGAATCGGTTATGTGGGGCCACCTGGCGGGGTGCTTGAGCATTTTGAGTGCCACGGCTTCGCCGACTTATACGATAAACTTGCTGCCGGGCGATTTCTCCCCGTTGCGGCCGTTCCGATCAAGCAGGCAGCGCTCGGGGCCGAACAACAACCGGTTCGTCCCTCCCCGGCATTGCAGGGTGTTTCCCTGGTTAAGCCACTATCGGACTCAAGCGGCCACTCATCACCTAGCCGAACGGCGATTAGCGAGTTGGCTGCTCGGGCGATTGCCGACGACGTGTGGAAGCAGTCGTTGATTGTGGGTTGGCGAGCCTTGTTGGGAATCTGGCGCGATTCAGGACTTTGGCTCGTGATGCTGGCTCAGCCCCTGGTTCTGGGATTGCTTGTGTGTTTGACACAATTCAATGTCGGTAAGCTGGTTCCGGTATACTTCTTCTGTATCGTTATCTCGATCTGGCTGGGGCTGAATAACTCGGCCCGTGACTTGGTGCGGGAGCGGCGACTTTACGTGCGGGAACGCCTTGCGGGGCTGCGGCCTGGCGCATATCTAAGTGCCAAATGGGGCGTTTATAGCCTTGTCGGCATCGTTCAACTCGTATTGCTTGTCGCGGTCATACGAATCGGTTGCGCCTATGTCATGCCGGAAGACCGAGTCCGCGCGTTGTTGGAAATGCCACGACTGGGGTTCTTTGCAGTGCTGCTGGCCTCGTACACATGCGGGCTGGGGCTGGGGCTTCTCATGTCCGCCTTGGCACGGACCGAGGAAGCAGCCGTGGCCGCTTTGCCGCTGCTCATTATGCCGCAGCTCCTGATCAGTGTTGTCGCCGTGGGGGGGTTGGTGGAGGAATCACACAGCAAGGATCGTATATTTCGACCGCTGATCGTAACGCTCCAAAGCCCGCTTGCCGACGTTAGGACTGGCAAGGAACGTCTATGCAAGACCGCAGTCTTCGTCGACCTGCTATCAATGTTCTGCTATTCCCGTCCCGCGGCACTGCTTCTGGAAAAGCCCCACGTTGAACAATACAGTTCCTACATCTGGTTGGGGGATTTCTGCCATCTGCTCATTCTGCTGTTAGGGACGTGGGCAGCCACTTATATGGCGTTCCTATGGGCAGAACAAAGGTGGCCTCGCCTGATTGGTCTTGGATGAAAGGATGAGTTAATGTTCGATGAGCGCGTTAAGACCGGAAGCTCTTCCAGTTCGGCCGGGCTGCTCCTGCGCGTGCGCCGCTCGAACGGGCACACCGACGAATTCTATCTGGCTAATGGGCTGACCATCGGGCGCACGGTGGCAAACACCGTCGTGCTGGCCGACGACACGGTAGACCGTACGCATGCGAGGGTAGACCTTACCGAAGACGGGACGGCCAGACTGCGATGCGTCGGATCGGACAACAAGCTCTCGGTGGGCGACACGGCCGTGCAAGAAATAGGGCTGACCGCCGGAGTCAGATTCCGCATCGGGACCACCGATTTTGAGTGCGTTTCCGGCCAGAGGGGGCCTGAGAGAGATCGCGCGTCCCGCGGATCGGCTTGTCCATCATGTGGCTCCAAGTCTGTTCCCGCTCCCACTACCGAGCCTGTTTCCTGCCTCAGTTGCGGTCAATCTATCTTGGTATTGGACCTCGGCACCAGTTACCCATCGCCTCTCGTCATCCCCGTCAAGTATGGAGAGTTTCTGGCGGATCGCTATGTGGCTCGGGGCGGCATGGGACTCGTACTCCACGGTCGTAGTGAAGCAGACAATAAGCCCGTTGCCATCAAACTGCTTTTGCCCGGTGCCGGTGTCGATCGCCAAGCGGCGGAACGGTTCAAGCAGGAAATTACCCTGATGAAACGGGTTTCAAACGCCAACGTCGTCAGGCTTCTTAGTTACGGTCGTGCCGAACAGTTCAGATACCTGATCATGGAGTGGGTTGATGGACACAACCTACGGGACACCATCGCGGACATGAAGCAGCGGCAAAAAATGCCGTCATTCGAGAATGTCCTTCCCTGGTTTGAGCAGGTATGCAAGGGGCTGGCAGCCGTTCATGCGGTCGGGGTCATCCACCGGGACATCAAGCCTTCCAACATCCTCATCGCCCAGGATGGGCATGTTCTCCTCGCGGATTTGGGTGTTGGAAAGCGAGCTGACACGAACCAAACAGCACTCACCACGACGGGCCAACTGCCGGGAACCTACGAGTATATGGCTCCCGAGCAGTTAAGCGCGCCCGACACCGTTGACCAGCGAACGGACCTATACTCACTAGGGATCATGTTCTACGAACTGCTGACCGGCGATCGGCCAGTGGGCGCATGGCTGCCTGCGTCTCAGATCAACCCCACGGTGCCCCCGGTCTTTGACCAGATTCTTTCACGCCTGTTGGCACGAAAGCCGGAGAACCGCTATTCCGACATCCACGATTTGCTGGCTGCGGCCTCGGTATTCAAGCTGTCGCACAAGGAACCTGGGCAGGAGAACGTGGAACCCAATCCAGCGACTGAACCAAACGTGCCACCTCCCCCCGTGGAGCCGCTGCCGTCGATGTGGTCGCAGATTGCCAAGTCTTTCCGGCTCGTCTGCACGGAGGTCAAGGCTATCTGTATTGCAACCATCGCACACCTCGGTATCCTGGCCAGGATCGCGGCGATTCGCTGGAAAATCTATGCATTGAAGAAGAAACTGACGGGACTTGAGTCCGAACACCAGGAAGCTATGGGTATCCAGGCTGCGATCCAAACCCATCAAGGCGTGGTGGCGGCATTGAAGTCACAACTCCGACCGCCTACCCCCGTAAGTTGGTGCCGGATCGGAATCGGCTATGCCGCAATGGTTATCTTCGTTATCGGTATCACCTGTATTCTGTTGCCGCACCATGCACCGATCCCTGGGCCAGAAAATCCGAGCGTAGCGAAAACTCAAGTGGTGGAATTGGGCAACGAGATGAAGTTGAAGCTGACGCTCATTCCGGCGGGTGAGTTCAAGATGGGGAGCGGAGAGTCGGCGGAGGCTACGGCTGCGTTTTTCAACAAGACCTACGACACGGATATTCTGAAAGCTGACTCATTCAAGGACGAGCACCCTCAGCACCGAGTTCGGATCACGAAGCCGTTCTACCTGGGCACCTACCACGTCACGCGGGGCCAGTTTCGGCAGTTTGTCACCGACACAGGGTACAAGACGGACGCAGAAAAAGGCGTCGGAGGCAAGGGAGCCTTCGGCTGGAACCCCGACGAAAAGAAGTTCGCCCTCAACGAGAAATACTCATGGCAAAACGCTGGTTTCGAGCAGACCGACGAACATCCGGTGGTCAACGTAAGCTGGAACGACGCAGTTGCGTTCTGCGAGTGGCTCAGCAAAAAAGAGGGCAAGACCTACCGATTGCCCACGGAGGCCGAGTGGGAATATGCCTGCCGTGCGGGGACGACAACTCGGTATTCCAGCGGCGATGACCCCGAGACGCTGGCCAAGGTTGGTAACGTGGCCGACGCGACATTCAAGGCGAAGTTCCCTGATTTTTTGGCGATCAAAGCCAGCGATGGCTACGTGTTTACGTCGCCGGTGAGTTCATTCCAGCCGAATGCCTTTGGTCTGTACGATATGCACGGAAATGCCTGGCAGTGGTGCTCGGATTGGTACGGGGCGGAATACTATGCCAAGTCTCTCGCAGACGACCCAAACGGCCCAGATTCCGGAGATAGCCGTGTCCTTCGTGGCGGTTCCTGGAGCGACGGGCCGGACTTCACCCGTTCCGCCACTCGCAACAGGAGCACGCCGGACAACCGGAACTTCAGCACAGGGTTCCGCGTTTCCAGGACTCAGTAATACTATGGCCTCTGGCAGTGTTACCCTTTGCCGTTTTCCCTTTTTCCCTTTTACCCAAGCCGCGCAGCGGCGCGCGATATATTTTTTCGAGTTGACAGGAGCGATCCGGCTATGCCACGCGACGAAGAACTACCGATCATCCGCGCCTTCTACGATTTTATGTTGTGGTTGAACCCCAAGATCGCCAAGTTTCCCCGCGACCAGCGTTTTGTGCTGGGCGAGCGTATGGAAAGGCAGCTTTACGAGGTTTTGGAAAACCTGATCCGCGCCAAATACACGCGGAGTCGGAAGGCCATCTTGGATCAAGTGAATCTCGACTTGGAAATCCTACGATTTCAGATACGCTTGGCCAAGGACATGCGCTGCCTGTCGCTGAAAAGCTACGGCATGGCTGCCGAGGGGCTTACGGACATCGGGCGACAGGTAGGTGGTTGGCATCGGCAATCGCCCGCCTGACGCTGCAATTCCCTTGAGGATCGAAGGATGCGACGTTACGGGAACCTTTGGGAGGAACTGACGAGTTTCGAGAACTTGTATCGCGCTGCCCGCAAGGCCCGACGCGGGAAACGCTCGAAGCAGGCCGTCGAGGCATTTGAGTTCGATCTGGAAAAGAATCTGGTCGGTCTGCGGCGGGAATTGTTGGAGCGGACCTACCAGCCGGGGCCGTTCCGTACGTTCACGATCACCGATCCCAAACCACGGCTGATCAGTGCCGCACCTTACCGGGACCGCGTGGTCCATCATGCCCTGTGTAACGTCCTGGAGCCGATCTTCGAGCGGTCGTTTGTTTTCGACAGCTACGCATGCCGCCGGGGCAAAGGGACGCACGCTGCTGTAGACCGCTATACGGCCTTTGCCCGGAAGAACCGCTACGTGCTGAAGTGCGATGTTCGCAAGTTCTTTCCGAGCGTCGATCACTTCATGCTTTTGGAACGTCTGGCGAGAAAGATCAAGGATTCTGACGTCATGGGGTTGGTGGGCGTGATTGTCAAGCACTCCAATCCCCAGGAAGATGTGCCGGGGTTTTTTCCTGGCGATGACCTGTTCACGACCTTGGAGCGACAGCGTGGAATTCCTATCGGTAATCAGACAAGCCAGTTCTTTGCCAACGTTTACCTCGACTCGCTGGACCACTTCGTCAAGGAGCGGCTTCGATGTCGCTATTACATCCGATACTGCGATGATTTCGTGATCCTCGACAACGACCGGCGTCGGCTTGGCGACGTTCGTCGTGCCGTCGAACAATACCTCCTTGGGCTACGGCTCTGGCTGCACCCCAAGAAACGAACGATCAGCCGGGTGGAAGATGGCTTGCGATTTTTGGGCTACCGTATGTGGCCGGACCATCGGTTCCTGGATCGTAAGGGCCTTGCCCGTTTCGGCCGCCGCTTGCGGATGTATCAGCGTCTTTATCGAGCAGGGCTTCTGTCGCCTCAAAGTCTTACTCAGCGGATTCGTGCTTGGCTGGGTCATGCGGGTCATGCCGATACTTGGCGGTTGCGGAAAGATTTGTTGTGGGGTACGATATTTGTGGGGCCGACGGCCAGATAGCCGTGTCCTTCGTGGCGGTTCCTGGAACAACAGGCCGAACAACACCCGTTCCGCCAAACGCAACAGGAACACGCCGGACAACCGGAACAACAACACAGGGTTCCGCGTTTCCAGCACTGCGCTCCGGTCGGATTCGGCCGGAACCTGCAAGAGCCGAGCGATTTACGGATCGCACGGGCGTGCAGCAGTGTAGTCCATGGCTGTCGCTCCAGTGTCGGTGGCTCACGTTGAGCCATCGGCCAAACGACAAAGCCGCCCGGCGGGTCTGGTAGGCTTTCTTGATGAGAAAGCTCGAAGGCCCCGCCGGGCTATTTGTATCCTTTGCGGAGGTGTGGCAGAACTCGACGGGAAAGTTGGAAACGGAAAGTTCGTCCGCAGGTCACCTGGCCCATAACGGCTAAAAAAAACGTCCCCCCACCCTCGCCGCACGACCAGTGTGGCCGCGGCACGAGCGAGAGGAACGTGAAATCACGATCCTTGCGATCACCCCGCACCCGTGACGCAAGGGTAGAAGAAAAAAATTACTTGATGC
Source organism: Planctomycetota bacterium (assembly GCA_037147235.1). Taxonomy (GTDB): domain Bacteria; phylum Planctomycetota; class Planctomycetia; order Pirellulales; family Thermoguttaceae; genus JANXQG01. The sequence goes on from JBAWVO010000308.1 coordinate 6,735, forward strand.
CAAAGGCCGCCTTGAAGACATCGGCGATCTCGGGATGAAGGTCGGGGTTGATGCCGTCGGCATCGTAGGAAAGGCCCAGCGAATCAAGGTCGTGCTTCATCTGGACGGTCTCTTCCTGGGGGCTGACTCGCGGCGGCACAGCGCGGGACAACGGCGTCAGCCAGGCGTTGAGCGTGTGGCCGCCGTCGACCATCAGATCGTGCCCCGTGACATAGTGCGAGGCGGCCGAAGCGAGGAAAATGACCGCCCCATGCAGATCCTCGGGCCGTTCCATGTAGCCCATGGGGGTCAACTCGCGGATCCGCTGCCGCGCGACCAGCGGCGTGGAAGCATGCATCGGCGTGAGTAGGTAGCTGGGGCTGATGCAATTGACGTTGATATTGTAGCGGCCCCACTCGGCGGCCAGCGTCTTGGTCATGTGGACCACGCCGGCCTTGGAAGCGTCATACGAAGCGTTGCAGTTGGCAATGGTTGCCGACATGGAAGCGATGTTGATGATCTTCCCTTCAATCGGCATTTGCCGCAGCATCTGCTGGGCCTCGGCCTGCGCGCAAAGAAAAACGCCGGTCAGGTTGAGGGCGATGACCTTATCCCAATCGGCCTGATCCAGCGATTCATCCGCGCCCAGGATAGCGATGCCGGCGTTGTTCACGGCGATGTCCAATCGGCCGAAGTGCTGGGCAATGCGGCCAACCATCTCCTGCACCTGTTCTCGCTGCGTGACGTCGCAGCGGACCCATAGGGAGTCTCGACCCAACGCGCGGATTTCCTCGACCGTTTTCAGGCCCGCCTTCTCGTTAAGATCGACAATGGCCACGTCGGCGCCGGCCTTGGCCAGCGC
>JBAWVO010000309.1:0-7549 GCA_037147235.1 Planctomycetota bacterium
TCCGCTCGGCAAAGAGTTTCTGCACCGTGGTGCCATCGGCGATTTCAACGAAGTCGGCGAAGCCTGCACCGTTATTATTGATCAGCAAAATCTTCAAGGTAGGGTACTCCTGAAAAAGGGAACGGAAGAAAGGGAACAGAAAGAACGTACCACCGCACAAGCGGGCCGTTACGTGAGAATCGCTGCCGCATTGGGCGAGCGAAGCTGCCGCCGGATCGAAGTCCGGAAGCTGTGGAAATCAAACTCCACTGCATACTGGCAGCCGACAAGATCGTCGGGCAGTTCAGTTGCTGTAGCTGGAAGACTTGCCGCTTAGGATCGGCGCATCAATAAGTGTCGCAAGAAAAGTAGCAGGCACACTCCGTGTGCCGTCCGTCCCCGCTCGGCGAGTGGGCAAAACACGACAGTTATTTATGCGCCGATCCTTAGGGAACCGCTCCAGATCGACAAACAAGGTCTTGGCCTGTTGCCAAGGATGCCTGCCCCAGACCCGAAGTGAGAACCAAACCCAGTGATCGCAGCAGAGATTCCAACGAAGAAGCGAGGTCGTGCTGCTTGACGGCCAACAAAACCGGCCAAAGACTGTCTGTGGTTCCGCGAGGCAATCTTTGCGTGAGTATCTCGCGTCACGGCAGCTTCGGGAAACCGTATTGGCAAGAGGAGGTTTGGCCCATGTTCGGAAAAGTATTGGCAATCGCGTTGATGTTCTTCGTGGCACTCGGTAGTCTTACCATCGCAACCGCCAAGGAAGCCAAGGAGGCGGGCGGCAAGCAGATTGCGCTCATCCCGGCGGGCGAGTTCAAGATGGGCAGCGATGAGTCGGCGGAGGCCACGGCTGCTTTCTTCAAGAAGACCTACGGCGAGGATTATCTAATCGCTGACTTTTTCAAGCACGAGCACCCGCAGCACCGGGTTCGGATCAGCAAGCCGTTTTATCTAGGGACGTACCACGTCACGCGGGGCCAGTTCCGGCAGTTTGTTGCCGACACAGCGTACAAGACGGACTCGGAAAAGGGCGAGAAGCCGGGAGCCTATGGCTGGAACCCTGACACGAAGATGTTCGGCTTCAACGAGAAATACTCTTGGCGGAACGCAGGTTTTGAGCAGACCGACGAGCACCCGGTGGTACACGTAAGCTGGAATGACGCGGTGGCATTCTGCGAGTGGCTGAGCAAGAAGGAGAAGAAGACTTACCGATTGCCCACGGAGGCCGAGTGGGAATATGCCTGCTGTGCGGGGACGACCACGCGGTATTCCAGCGGCGACGATCCCGAAACGCTGGCAAAGGTCGGTAACGTGGCGGATGCCACGGCGAAGGCACAGTTCCCTGATTGGACATGGACGATCAAATCCAGCGACGGCTACGTGTTTACGTCGCCGGTGGGTTCATTCCAGCCGAATGCCTTTGGGCTATACGACATGCACGGCAATGCCTGGCAGTGGTGCGCGGATTGGTACGGGGCGGAATACTATGCCAAGTCTCCCGCAGACGACCCAAACGGACCAGATTCCGGGGATAGCCGTGTCCTTCGTGGCGGTTCCTGGGACTACAGGCCGGACTTCACCCGTTCCGCCGGTCGCTTCGGGTACTCGCCGGACTACCGGAACTACTTCACTGGGTTCCGCGTTTCCAGGACTCAGTAATACTATGGCCTCTGGCAGTGTTACCTTTTGCCGTTTTCCCCTTTTCCCCTTTTCCCTTTTACCCCTGCCGCGCAGCGGCGCGCGATATGTTTTTTGGAAAGACACGTTATGAAAAACATCGTGATTGGTTGCTTTGTGCTTCTCGCAATAGCAGGGCATGCTTTGAGCGAGACGAAAGACCCGCCGAAAGGGCTGGCGGTGGATCTGGGCAAGGGCACAAAGCTGAAGCTGGTCTTGATCCCCGCCGGGGAGTTCCTGATGGGCTCGCCCGACTCGGACAAGGGCGGCGTTGACTGGAAGAAGCAGTACAAGGTGCGGATTACCAAGCCATTCTATCTTGGCAAGTACGAGGTGACGCAGGAGCAATGGGAGGCGGTGATGGGCAGCAACCCAAGCCACTTCAAGGGTCCGAAGAACCCTGTGGAGTGCGTCAGTTGGGACGATTGCCAGCAGTTCCTTGTCAAGACAGGCGGGCGTGGGGGCAAGTTTGTATTACCCACGGAGGCTCAATGGGAATATGCGTGTCGAGCGGGAAGTACGGGCATGTTCTGTTTTGGGGACGACGAGAAACAACTTGGCGAGTACGCATGGTACGGACCGAACTCAGACAGTAAAACGCATCCTATGGGCGAGAAGAAACCGAACGCCTTTGGGCTATATGACATGCACGGAAACGTATGGGAGTGGTGTCAGGATTGGTATGGTACGTATGGGGCGGAAGCGGCGACCGATCCTGGTGGTTCTTCAACGGGCTCGGACCGCGTGATTCGCGGCGGCGGCTGGCCCAACTACGCCTGGTCCTGCCAGTCGGAGGGCCGTGACGGGTTCTCGCCCGAGATCCGGCTCTTCATCCTGGGCTTCCGCATCTCCCAAGTTCCGGCGGACTAGTCAAGGGGAGCGAGCGGAGCCAGTGCGCAGGAGATGACCTTGCCACGCACAGTGGTGACGGCCTTGAAGCTCGGGTCGGTGTTGTCCAGCAGCTTCTTACCGGCAGAGAGGAACTGGGCTTCGGCTCCGAATGGTTCGGCGGCTTCGGCCTTCTGTTCGGCCGTTAAAGACTTCCGGGTACCGAACCATTGGATGCTTACGCGGACCGCCGCCATCGTCCGCCGCAATCGCTGCGCCGGACTTGTGGCGGTATGGTTGGAAAAGTCATTAAGAACGGTGCTCATGGATGGATACCTTTATATTGGGGGTGAAGAAGCGTGTGGTTAGCGGTGCCCCTTGTCCTTGCCCTGCGCGACAGCCACGAATGTGCCGCACGCAGCCAAGATGCCGAACAAGGGCCAGAGGCCCAGGACGGGACCGGCCAGAATCCCCGCGCCAATCATGGCGAGGGCCAACTTGCCGCTCGAATCGTCAATACCTTTCACACACAGTCCTTTCGTTAGAGAAGAAACGGACAATCAGACGACCGGCCTGGCATGACCGTGCCTTACAGCAAAGGCATCAGGAGGTCGGTCGATACGTTACGTCGTTGAGGAGAGTCGTTGGACGATGCCGGACATCGTGTCCGGCTACGTCACACGAAACGCATAAGCGTTTAAGTGACACGGGTGTCGGAACCAAGTTGAAGGAGATTGAGGAAGGAGACCTGCCCGCGAATGGGACAGATAACCAAACTCGGGAAGGAGACAACCCCAAGAAGGATGATTGCGCCGCGCCGCCGCTGGCTTTGAGAATGTTGAAAGTGAAGGCGTTTTTCGCGACGCTCCCACCCAGCCACGGACATCGCAGCAGGAAGAAACCCGCCCGCACCCGAGGCCGAAGCCCCGAGCACGAGCAGGATCGCAGCGTCATTCACGCCGAATGCCCTTGTCTTGCCGAATTTCGCCCGTGTGAATGCTGGCAGCGATCATCGCCGCCGCAACGGCCGCGAAAACCAACCATGAGCCAGCCAAGCCGCCGACGATGGCGGCAACGCCGAGGGCTCCTACGATGTGGTGCTTATTTAACTTTTCTCTTGCTCCCATAATACCTCCTCTGCTATTCGTAGACGATTTGAAATCAAAATGAACGGCCGTACTAGCCAGACCAGCCTTGGCATTCCCTGCGGTAGTCGCACATCGCACACCCGAACCCTGGCCTGTAATTGAACCTGCCAGAATTCAACGCATCGAGATATTCACGAATCACACTGAACAGCCGACTGAAATGAGCATCCGTTCGGGCAGCATATTCATGGAACTCAGTTTTCGGCACCTTGGTCTTTATGAGCGACCTAATCTCAATCCCAGCCTCCTTGCGGCCAGTAATCTGCCGATAGAGCCAGGCGTAGCTCGTAAGCTGGATTTCGTGCGAGATTTCCATCGGCTCGCTGCTTCGTGCCGCCGTCTTAAAGTCGCAGATCAACGGTCCATCCTGGCCTTCAAGCACCAAGTCAACGATGCCCACCAAAGGCATTCCAAGATCTTCACCGCTTTCGGGATCGACGAGTGATGCTTCCAGGGCAACCTCGACGGCCAACGGCCTCTCATTCTGCGGCACCACGGCAAGATACGCCCTCACCAGATCGCAGGCCTGCTTTTGCATGGACTGTTCATTCGTTACGGAATCAAACGAGACGGCATCCTCGTCGATCAGCTTTGCCCAACCGTCGAGCAACTTCTGCACGACCTGTTCGGTCTCCAGCCTGACGCCAAGCTGTAGATGGCGATAATTGGCCTCCATGGCGAAATGCACAACCTTGCCAAGGAACATCGAAGGCGAGGATGGTGTGCAAATGCCATCGATGTAGCGGAAGGCGAACTTACGAGGACAGGAGAGCCAGCAGTTCAATCTCGAAGGCGAGATATACGAATCGAAGCCCGAATGCCTTTCTTCGATCGTTTCAAAGCCAAGTAAGCCTGTGCTCATTAGGCAGCTCCGTTCAGTACGGTGTCGAGGTTGATACGGCCTTCCTTGATCGCTTTCAAACTGTCGATCAATCCGGAACCGTCGAGCGTGGTCAAGGCCACCATCGGCTTGCCAAACATCTGCTGGGCAAGGTTTTCGAGGCGGCGAACGCCAAACCCGTCGATTTGTTTGGCAAGCTGCCGGGCATACCCTACTTGCTTTTCCGAGATGGTCGTCGCGGTGTGGCCGTTGCCGTTTGAAGCGTGGCTATTGCCATTACCATTGGTGGCATGATCATTTCCGTTGCCATTGCTGCCATTCTGCTGGGTATGACCGTTGGCACCGTTCGTCGTTTGGCTCGCTGTACCGTCGGCTTGCTGCCGGGTCAATTCTTCGTCGATGACCTGCTGAGCCAGCCGGAAGACCTGGCGGATGCGATCATGGAACCGATCGGGTTCGTTGATCAGAGTCGAATCCAGTTCGACTTCCAGATTCACGTTGGCTCCACGGGAGCCATAATTGTTGTCTGCGACCTTGCGAGAGACGCCAATGTTCGTTTTTAGGGGCATGGTGCCCTCCTTGTGGTTGTTGGGAATGTTGCTGCAACTTTCATCTTAGGAACAAAATGCTGCCATTGATCTACACGCCGAGCGACTTGAGCGTGCGAAGCTGGGCAATCGTTTGCTGCACGGCACGGTTCTGGCGGCGGTGCTGCTTGAGTCCTTTCACCACGCCGCTCGCCTGGCACATCAGATTGTGAGCAGCGGTGCGGAGCTTTTCGGCATCCTCGATCAAGGCGGCAATGTCTTGCAGTGCCACCTTGCGGCGAAAAGCCTTGGGATTCGTGGTGTCGGTTTTGGCTTGGCCGTTACTTGTGGTGTTGCCGTTCGTAGCGATCGTTGGTTCGGTCATGGTCGGAACTTCTCTTGGGGTTACGAGTTGGGGAATGGGAGCAGCGATTTCGCCTGTTGGCGATTCGATGCGAATGACATCTTCTGCTGGCGGGAGAGCAGAGCCTTTATCGAGAGGCATCCACACCATCTTGCGGCCGAAGCCTTGGCAAAGCAAAGCAGATTCTTCGCCGTAGAGAGACAAGTCGTTCAGGCCGAGCCTTATAGCACGAGCCAGATACTTGCGATTGATGTTGATACGGACAGGCTCGCCCGTCCATTGCGAATTCGTGAGAATGACTTCCGTGGGCTTGATCTGGTCAGCCGCCTTGGCACGGATGGCAACATGGCCATTGAGGTCAATCGTCACCGGAGAGTTGACTTCGTCGTTGCACGGAAGCTGCGGAAGGGTCTCGATCAGAAAACGGATGTCGTCCTTGGATAGCTGACAGCGGGCCTTGGCAGATTCCGGATTAGGAATGTGCCGCGACACGTCGGGGTAACTGCCTGTGTTGATTCTCAGATACACGGTCCAGCGGCCAGCACTCAGGACTGCCCATTCGCCGCTCTGTGCAATAGCCGCGGGCTTGTTTTGCGGCAGTTCCGGCGAAGCAAAGACCTTGTTACGCGGCACCAGTATGGATTCCTGCCAAGGGAAGTTAAATCCCGACTGGCTCAACATTTGGCGGCCATCCGTGGCGTTGATTGTGCCATCGGGGCAAAGTTGAAGGCAACTGACGGCAAACCGTGAGCTGTCCGAATCAGTGACCTCAGACGCTTCGTGTAGGGCCTGCAATAGCCCCACATTGGCCGTAAACGCTTTCGGCAGCACAGGAAACTTGTCGGCCTCAAACGGCACTACGGCATCGTACGTGACGGCGTGTGGCACATTGCCGGTACGCCACTGGACGCTAATCTGGCCGTCGCCGGTTGCCTCAAGTTCGACAGGCTCATCATTCTTCCCCGCGACATCTGCGAGAAAATCAAACGGAAGCCATAGGGTTTCGGTAGTGCGTTCGCCGGGCAGACGACATTCGATGGCGATGTCGCCATAAGTGGACCTCACGATTAGCCCCTCCACACCGGCGATAAAACCGATGGCGGGGCCTTCGCCGCGAATGTTGCCGAAAGCCCGACGCAACACCGTGCGGAGTTGCTGAGCCAATCTGCGAGTAATGGTAACCAATGGTGATTCTCCTTGTGAGATAGTTGAGTAAGTAAATGATCATGCGGAGTTCCGATGCCCGCCAGTACGTTGAGGCACGAACGCCGGACGCTGGGAATCCAGTTGGTCCCAGTCAACGGTTTGCGGCTTCGGCAGTGCATCGAGTTCATCCTGAGCTTCTTCCGGAACAAAGATGCTAAAGCCCATGCGGCGGATGGTTGAATAAGACTCGCCGGTAGCACGAGCCACGGCACGATTGAGTTCAGTTTGGGTCATGGAATGTCCTTGGGTAAGAAAAAAGCCGGGCTGCCGTGAAACGTCACGACGGCTCGGTTAGATAGAACGAGTATTCGGAACCTTGCCAGACGTTAGACGCTGACAATCTGCTTTGCCTGCCATACTGGCTCGCCACGGTCCCAGTGGCACGGGTAGCCAGCATCCGTCACGGCTTGCTGCACCGCGTTGACGATCTCTCGGGGAAGGAACTGCATATCAACCCAGCCAGGCATCCAGTCGATCGGTTCTTCCTGCCAGACTACGACGAAGCGGTTCATGTAGTAGAGTCCGCCGTCGATGGTGACTTGCCATCGGCCTTTGATTCGCTCAACGGTTGTCATGTGCCCCTCCCTTCGGCTTTTCTGATAACAGCATGGGTGGCCTCGGCTGCCACGCACAACGGCCCATCCGTGAACTTCCGGGTCTTACAGGTGTCACGAATCTGCGAAAGAAGGTTTTTGATGGTTCGCAGTAGTTCGGGTGCGACAGCGATCAGCTTGGAGTCTGGGCACATGCCGTCCCACTCGGTCGGCACCCAATAGCCTATGGCGTAGCCGTTGTGGCTGATTTCAATGCACAAACGGTTTGGTTCGATGCCGATGTCGGCAAAACGACACTCTTGGTTTTCGATCCATGGTGCTGGGGTAGGCGTCTTCACGGTTTATTCTCCTTTGGTGGCATTGCTGCCGCTGTTGGGGTTCTGGTGACATGGGTTAGCTTGCCGCGAAGAACTTATTGC
>JBAWVO010000310.1:0-7492 GCA_037147235.1 Planctomycetota bacterium
GCGCCGGGAATGACCATAAATGGCCATGAAGACGCTTGGCCGGCCGAAAGATGTGAGTAACGACAATGGTTGTAGGGTGCGGGCGTCTCGCCTGCCTGGTTCAACCACAACATCTTGGGCAGGCGAGACGCCCGCACCACAATTATCCGCAAACCCGGTGGAGAGCCCCTACAGATTGAACTGCCTGCGATTCTGATCCCCCAAAATCGCTCAATAATTCGGTGTTGGTGGGCGGTACTCGGACATATCGATCGACCGGAACCAGTCGATCGTTTTCACCAGCCCCTGACGCAAGGAAACCGTCGGCTGCCAGCCCAACCGCTGTTGGGCAAGTGTCGTATCGGGCCGGCGTCGAGTGGGGTCGTCGGCCGGCAGGGGACGCGCGACGACCTTTGAACCCGAAGCCGTCAGTTCGATCACGATATCCGCCAACTCGCGGATCGTGAATTCCTCCGGGTTGCCTAGATTCACCGGCCCGCAGAAATCGTCCGGCGCGTTCATCATGCGGATTAGGCCCTCCACCAGATCGTCGCGATAGCAAAAGGATCGGGTCTGCCGGCCGTCACCAAAGATGGTAATGTCCTGGCCTTTCAGGGCCTGGCAAATGAAGTTCGAGATCACGCGGCCGTCGTAAGGGTGCATTCGCGGTCCGTAGGTATTGAAGATCCGCACGATCCGCACGTTGACGCCGTTGGCGCGGTGGTAGTCCATGAAGAGCGTCTCGGCGGCCCGCTTACCTTCGTCGTAGCACGCTCGGGGACCGATCGGATTGACCGAACCGCGATAGTTTTCCGGCTGCGGATGGACCTGCGGGTCGCCATAGACTTCGCTGGTCGATGCTTGCAGGACCTTGGCCCGGCAGCGTTTGGCCATCCCCAACACGTGGATCGCGCCCAGCACCGAGGTTTTCATCGTTTTGATGGGATTGTACTGATAATGACCGGGTGCTGCCGGACAGGCAAGATTGTAGATCTCGTCGACTTCCAGCCAGAACGGCAGCGTGATGTCGTGGCGGATCAACTCAAAGTTCGGCCGCGTCAGCAGATGCCCGACATTCGCCTTCTGGCTGGTGAAGAAGTTATCCAGGCAGATAACGTCGTGACCTTCGGCCACCAGGCGTTCGCACAGATGCGAGCCAAGAAAGCCGGCTCCGCCGGTGACCAAGATCCGCTTGATGGTTCCCACGATATCCTCCTAAGTCTTTGCGGCAAAACAGTTTATGAAATCGATGCCAGGATCGCTATCATTTTCCTGCTGGGATTGGTTATACTAGATAGATTGACAAAACTCAATGGTCCTGGTGCCGCGATTGATTCCGGCGCAATTTGCATGAGCGAAACAGACATCTCGGTTGTTAGTTCCAAGGAACTAGTAACGCTCTTTGGCACTTGCGATCAGCACGTGCGGAAAATCCGTGAGGCGCTGTCGGTTTCTATTTCTGCACGGGATGACCATATCCACATCCATGGTGAGGAAAAGGCCGTAGCCAGCGCAACCCAGGTATTGGAAGAACTTCATGCCTACACCCTGCAACACGGTACGCTTGCCGCCGAGGACATCAATCGTGCGCTCGCCGGGGTGCAGAACGGCGAAACCGCCGCAGTCAGGCCGGCGGCCAAGCCGCTGACGGTTTTCACTGCGGGCCGGCAGATTCGTGCCCGTTCGCAAGGCCAAGCTCGCTATCTCGATGCCATCGCGCAGCACGACATGGTGCTTTGTTACGGACCTGCCGGAACCGGCAAGACCTACTTGGCCGTAGCTGCGGCGGTGGCTGCCTTGCGGGCCGAGCGGGTTCGCAAGCTCGTACTCGTCCGCCCTGCGGTCGAGGCGGGCGAAAGCCTTGGTTTCTTGCCCGGCGACTTGCAGGCGAAGATCAATCCGTACCTACGGCCGCTGATGGACGCCCTGCACGAAATGATGGACCACGAGCAGATCACGCGCTATCGCGAGCAAGACCTGATCGAAGTCATTCCGCTGGCCTATATGCGGGGCAGGACGTTGAACGAGGCATTCATCATCCTCGACGAAGCGCAAAACACCACCGTTTCGCAGATGAAGATGTTCCTCACTCGCATGGGCCACGGTTCAAAGATCGTGGCTTCCGGCGACACGACCCAGATCGATCTACCGGAACACCACAAGAGCGGTCTCGTCGACGCGCTAGATCGCCTTCAAGGGATCGAAGGCGTGGCCTGTGCAAGGCTCGGTCGCGGCGATATTGTTCGCCACCCGCTGGTGCAGAAGATCGTCGACGCTTATGAACACGGTCCCCCCAAGCGGCAACCCTCCACTTCGTAGGATGGACCTCCCGGTCCGTCCCAAAAAAAACTAGGATGGACCTCCGCGTTCGTCCCTAAAAACATGGACGGACTCAGAGGTCCATCCTACCGAACATTGTACAAGACGTTTTGAGTCGATTCTTATGGCCAACGGCAGTCAACGACGTACACGATCCGAACGCGTAGCTGCGATGGAACTCCCCCCGGGACACTGGGAGCGGGCATGGCTCGGTCTTTGGCATCGGGATGTCTTGTTGCGGATGGCTCTCGCCTTGGCCGCTGCCGTGGCGGTTTGTGCGATCATTCATGCCTGGGATCCGCCCATGCATTGGCGGACGGGCATGGTGCCCATGCGCTATGTCACGGCACGGGTGGAGTTCAAGAAGGAAAATCAGGAAGAGACCGCGCAGGCACACTTGAAGGCTCGCGATGAAACCAAGGCCGTTTTCAAGCAGGACAGCCAACCGCTGGAACAGTTGCGGGCTAATCTCTGCACGACGATCGCCGACCTTACGAAGGCAAAAAAGCTCGACCCGCAGACCCGCTCTCGATGGAAAGAATTTCAGCCGCCCTTGGAAAAGGGCGCGAATGAGCCTAATCCTCAGGAGGAGCTCGCCGGCTTCCAGGAATTTTGCAAGGCACTGGCCGGAAAGGAAAAACTCGATCAACTCAATCGCGCGGTCGCTGCGGCCTTTGCCCCGTTGGAGCAGCACGGATTGCTGGCAGACCCCACGGAGAAGCTCAAGGGTTTTAATAAGAAGACCATTACTGTCTACTCGATCGAGAATCCGGCCCCGCCACGGGAAGTCGAAGTCCTGGAAGTCGTGGTCGATCCCGAGGCGATTCACCACAAACTGGCCGAGGAACTCAGCTCCAAGGCGATCGCCGACCGGCTCTGCACTTGGCTTGAGCCCCGACTTCTGCATTCGTCCAGCCCGTTCACTACACTCACACTCGATGCCGAAGCGAGTAAGCTGGCTCAGGACGAGAATGTTGCCAAGGTTGAGCCGACAATGATGACGTATCGGCCAGGTGATTTACTGGCCAATCGAGGCGAGGCAATTGACGTGCCGAAGCTTGAATTGTTCACGCGGGAATATGCGGCGTTCATTGTGCAACGACCGTTCTTGGATCGGCTCTGTCGGGGCAGCGCGGTCCTGCTAGTGGTCTTCGCCATGTTCGCGCTGTGCGGGATGTACATGCGCTACCGACAGCGTGGCGCGCAGGCCGAACTCGATCGCCTGGCCGGTGCCCTGGGCCTGGCCGTGGCCACCGTCGCCGTGGCCGTTTGGGCTTCCGGCGATCCCTGGCGGGCTGAGCCTGTGCCGTTGATCGTTTTTGGCATGACCATGGCCATTGCCTATCGCCAGGAGTTGGCCCTGTTGTTGACGGGCGTCGTTTCCTGGATCGTTGTGCTTGCGCTGGGCGAGAATTTGCCCATGTTCTTGCTGTTGTTTGGCACAACGGCCGCTGCGGCACTGAACCTGGGCCGTATCCGCAACCGCAGCAAGCTGATCTATGTTGGGCTGTTTGCCGGCTGCGTGGCTGCCTTGTTGGATCTGGCCATGAACCTGATCGACAATCAGCCCCTGGACCAGTCGCTGTTGCGTGGGGCCGGCCGTCAGTTCATCTGGGCCACGATGGCCGGGTTCTTCATGACGGGTCTGCTGCCGTTCGTGGAAAGGCTTTTCGGCGTGCTCACCGATCTGAGCCTGCTGGAACTGGGCGACATCACCCACCCGGTCTTGCAGGAATTGGTCCGCCGCGCGCCGAGTACCTACAACCACTCGATCACGGTCGGCTCGGTTGCCGAGGCAGCCGCCGACGCCATCGGTGCCAGCGGCCTGTTGTGCCGCGTCGGCGCCTATTTCCACGACATCGGCAAAATGCTCAAGCCGGGCTACTTCGTCGAGAACCAGGGCAAGGACGGCAGCCGCCACGAGGGGCTAGTGCCCGCCATGAGTACGCTGGTGATCGTCGCCCACATCAAGGACGGTGCCGACCTTGCCCGGCAGCATCATCTGCCGCAACCGATTATCGACATGATCCAACAGCACCACGGCACGATGCTCATGGAATACTTTTACGATCGCGCCCACACGCAGCAGGCCGCCGATCCTAACAGCAGCGAGATCGACGAGAACCTGTTCCGCTATCCTGGCCCCAAGCCGCAGACCAAGGAGGCCGCCGTACTCATGCTGGCCGACGCCGTGGAAAGCGCAAGCCGCACCCTGGTCGATCCCACGCCAGGGCGGATTGAGGGCCTCGTCAGCGACCTGGCCCAGCGGCGTTTGCAGGGCGGGCAGTTCGACGAAAGCGGCCTCACGCTCCGCGAATTGGGTGCCATCGAGCGAAGTCTTGTCATGTCCGTCGCCTCGATCTATCATGGACGGCTGAAATACCCCGATCAAAGAACCGCGTGAAGCAATGGTAGGTCAGGCTTTCCAGCCTGACCTGTCAGGCTGGAAAGCCTGACCTACTTAATACGCATGAAGCAGCCCACCGCCATTACCATCGAGATTGCCATCGAGATCGCCAATGAGCAGACCCACCTGCCCTTGGACCGGCGGCTGGTGCGGAGGGCTGTACGAACGGTCCTTCGAGATGCGGGCCTGCGAAAGGCCCGCATCAGCGTGGCCGTGGTCGATGACGCGACCATCGCCCGGCTCAACTGGCAGTACCTCCGCCACCGCGGCCCGGCCGACGTATTGAGTTTCCTGCTCGACCAGAGCGACGGTCTGGAGGGCGAGGTGATTGTCGGTGCTCAGACTGCTTTGCGTACCGCGCCGCACTATGGTTGGCCGCCGCACGACGAGTTGCTGCTGTATGTCATCCATGGTACGTTGCATCTGGTTGGTCAAGATGATGCCAGCCCAGCCTTGCGAGCCGAAATGCAGAAGCGAGAAACGGAAGTGTTGAAAAAACTTGGAATCAAGTGGAGATGAGGTTCACGTTGACATTGTAAATATTCTCTTGATCTGCGGTTATTCCATGAGTTGTTCATGGTCGGTCAGAATGCTATCATGGAACGATATAATGGCAAGTTGGAAAAACATTGAATGAAGACCGTAGAGTTTTTTGCAGGGATTGGTGGATTCCGAATTGCTTCTGACCATTTTGGCATGGAAACGGTTTGGGCCAATGATATATGCCCAAAGGCGTGTAAGGTCTATAAAAACCGCTTTGGAGAGAATTCGATTCGTGAGGGCGACATACGGGAGATGCTCGACGACGTGCCTCCGCATGATCTCCTGACCGGCGGCTTTCCCTGCCAACCATTTAGTAGTGCGGGCAAGAAGCAGGGAATCAAGGATCCGCGAGGAACGCTCTTTAGTGCTATCGTGGAGATGCTGAAACGGCACAAACCGCGATTTTTCGTTCTGGAGAACGTGAAGCGACTTCTCCAAATGGAAAAAGGCATTCACTTTGCCACCATTCTCGCGTCTCTTGCTCGGCTTGACTACCTGATCGAGTGGCGACTTCTGAATGCCGTTCACTTCGGCCTGCCACAGAATCGGCAGCGGGTTTTCATCGTGGGCGTGCGAATCGATGAATCTGCCAGTGAAAATGGCAAGTCAAGCGGCACCCTTCCCATCCGTCTTGCGACCCCTAATGATATTTCGAGGCTTAGTCCCAATGAGATCGGCTGGATTTGTTCCCCGAATGAGTGGACGGACATTGCCGCTCATGGCGTTCAATTCCCAAATTGGGGTCTTGCAAGGTCAACACGATTCTTTGCGGCGAATCTCGAAGACTTTTCCGCAAAAAAGCCGCAAGCTTTATTGAACTCCGTTCTTCAAAAAGAGGTTCCTAAGCAATTCGACTTCACGAGCTCGACTTTGGAACGGATTGGCGACAGTATCGAAGTGAACCGATTCATCGATGGCGTCGAAACCCTGTCGAATCAAAAAGGCGGTGCAAGGATGGGCTACACTGTCTTTGGAATCAATGGAGTGGCACCAACGCTCACCTCGACGACCAGCCGACATTATGAGCGCTACAGGGTCGGCAATCGATACCGCCGTCTAACCAACGTGGAATATGCGAGAATCCAGGGCTTCCCCGACGATCATTGTTCCGTCATTTCCGTTTACGACCAGTATGCCCTCTTTGGGAATGCAGTGCCTCCGCCAATGGCCGAATGGGTACTTGGTCGGCTAAGCGAAAAAGGCATGGCCCTGCGAAACATTCCGCGAAAAGCCATGCAAAGGGGATTGTTTGTCGATGCCTACTAAAGAGCAACTTCGGTCGATCATTCGGGACAACCTGACCGAAATAGCCGGTGGCATCAAGTCGCCTTCGCAAAACTACTGCACGAGCGAGCCGTTCTTTTCGGCTTACGAGCGATTGCTTGGTAGCGAACATGATATGATGGTGCTGTTGACCGACTACCAAACCGCGAAGAAGACTCCCCCCTTGCGATTGCAGATAATCGGCTGGCGATACCTAACCGGCACGCAAGTTGCCGATGTGAATTTATGCCGGATTGCGCGTGCGAACAGGGAATCGTTGGTTGCCGATAATGAGGCTCGGGCCAAGAAAGTGTTCCGATTTCTCGCGTACATCAACCAGAGCGACTGGCTTGGAAAGCAACTGTTGCGGCTAATCGACGTTCTGCAAGACGAAAATGCGGTTCGGACTACAATAGCAGAAGCGATACCGGATTTTGAGCGAAAGAATCTGGAATTTGCCCGAAAAAGCAAACCGCTAATCCCAGAGCAAGACATCGAAGCATTGAAGGGGATTCTCGGAATAAGGCCCTTGCGTATCGGTGTGATCGAAGCTGCCGATAACTGGGTGATTCAAACCCAGAAGGAAGCTGGACGGGCACCCAACGACAACGAATGGCAGCGGTTGCTTTCTGGTCCGCTTGACGGACAAATTGGGATGAGCTTTGCGCTCCAATGGCGATATAATTTTGGTCGGCTCTTTTCTGATACCGCCGGGAATCAAACCGATGAAGAGGAGCCATGCGAATAATTGCCCAGTCGCTACGAGGCGGATGTTGGAAGGAAACAGGCAATCGACAAGCGGTTGCTAATCCCTGATCCCTGATCCCTAATCCCTAATTCATGTCCTCTCTGCTCCTCCTCTGGACCTCCGCTGTCTCGCTAGGCCTCACTTGCCTAGCGGCGATGAGTGCCCGCGCACTGGCCGAGTTCTCGCCGGCAGAGTTGGAGGAGATCTGCCGCAAATGGAGCAAGCCCGATCGC
>JBAWVO010000311.1:0-7484 GCA_037147235.1 Planctomycetota bacterium
AGCCAGGTTGGATTGTCCAACTGATCTACATCAGCTTATCTTGGCACACTCATGAGAGTTCTCCTTGGTTTTGATTCCTGACGGCCTCGGGCAAAGTAAAGCGGAAGCAGGTGCCCAGGCCCAATCCCTGCGATTCCAACCAGATGGTTCCATGGTATATTTCCACGATCCGCTTGATCAGCGCCAGCCCTACCCCGGTGCCCTCGATTTCCGGGTCGATTCTCTCGAATATACCGAAGATCTTCCCCTGGAAACGCGGGTCGATGCCGATGCCGTTGTCGCGGACGAAAAAGACCGTGTCCTGGCCGTGTGACTCGATGCCGATCTCGACACACGGTGACGGCTGGTCGCCCATGAACTTGACGGCGTTCTCCAGTAGGTTCTGCCAGATCTCGGCCAGGCGGGTACGGTCGCCGTACAGGAGGATCGGCTGCTGGCCCAAGTGCATCTTGACCTCCACCGCCCGCGCCCGGATCGATCCGGCCACCGCGTCAAGGGCATCTTGGACCAGATCTTGCAACGCAACCGACGCCGGCGGGTTAACCACAAGGCCAACGCGCGATATCCTCAGTAACTCATCGAGCAGTCGCCCCATCTTGTCGGCCGCCCTCCGGATGAACTCGATATCCTGCTTGACCTCCTCGGCATCGGCCCCCGGTATATCCTGTTCCAGACAGCCCAAAAAGCCCTTGATCGTCACCAGGGGGCTTTTCAGATCATGAGAGACCGTGTAGCTGAAATGTTCCAACTCGGCGTTCTTCCCTCTCAACTCCTCTTCCCGGCGTTTTTGTTCCGTGATGTCCCGGGCAATCGTGGAGGCCCCTGTGATCCGTCCTCGGGCATCGGTAATCGGAGAGACCGTCAGGGAGACGGGAATCAGCTTACCGCCCTTCGTCATGCGCACCGTCTCATATTGATCGATCCGTTCTCCTCGCCGAATGCGCTCAAGCACTTGCGGTAATTCGTCGGAATGGTCTGGCGACGCCAAGATGGAAACGGACTTGCCCACAATCTCTTCGGCCCTGTATCCATAGAGTTCCTCTGCGCCGGCGTTCCAAGTGAGAACGATGCCATCCATCGTCTTGCTGAGTATGGCGTCGCAGGAGCACTCGACAATCGAGGCAAGAAGACTCTTCGTTTCCTCAGCCCGTTTGCGCTCCGTGATGTCCGCAAAGATCACGATCCCCGCCACGACATTCCCCTGCTTATCCATGATCGGCGAGGCATTGGCCGTGACAATCCGATCTTCGCCGGTGTCTCTCCGTATGATGAATTCCTTGCTGCAATATTCTCCGTAGAGAACTGCGCGGGTCAGGGGCACTTCGTCGCGGGTCAGGGGCTCGCCATGAAGATTCAGGAGCTGCCAATTGGCCACATAACGATCGATTCCGATCCCGTTGATGACGCTCTGGCGGTCACCGCCACGAATGAGCAGTCCCGCATCGTTCACATAGCGCAGTTTACCGTCCGGAGCATCGGCGATGGCAATGCCCATTTGGCTGCTATTCATCGCGGTACGGAGAATGGACAGCGTCTCGAATAGCGTCTTTTCCAACTCGAACTTTTGGCGATGGAATTGGATATTCTGCTGCCGCCAAACCACGCTCACGACGGCACCCGCGCAAAGGATCAGGGCCGAGGTGAGAATCACCATCTCCCACAGCTTGGTTCTCATCGGTGCATACAGTTCCGCCATGTCGATGCGAGCGATCAGAAACCAAGGAGAACGCGGGATGGCACCCACGTTGGTGAGTACGGACACCCCGCGATAATCGACCCCTTCGACAATTCCTTCCTGCCCCAAGACTGCTTTCGCGGCAGGCAGGTCACCAAACGTCAAGGATCTTCGCAACGTGAGGGCCGTGCCTTGCTGGAACCTGAGTTCGTTCAAGAAGACCACGTCCGCCCCTTCCCGGCGAACGAGCAAGGTCTCGGCCGATGGGCTGGGTGTGGGCCAGTGCCGAATCATGGGGAAGAGGTATTTTTCGGGATCAATTCGCAGAACGACGGTCCCAATCACCCGGTCGCTGGACGGTTGGTCGAACACGGGGACAAGCACCGCCAGACGGACCCGCTGGTCGTGCTCATCGCGATAGAAATCCTGAAAGGCCGTCCGCCGCGACCGCAGCATCTCGACCGCACTTCGTGCAACAACGGCAGCGACCGGCGTCGCCGGGGGAATTGAAAACCGCTGGACGCCTTGGGCATCCAACAGGGCGATCTGGTCATAGGGCAACTGTTTCTGAAGTTCGGTCAACTGCTCGCAAAGCTCGATTTGGGCCTTAGTGTCCTGGGGGGCGTCCAGCACGCGGCGCATCAACTCGTATTCTTTGGTGGAATGGCGAAAAATGGCGGCATCGATCAAACGCTCTTCACGCCACCGTACCAATTCGGCCCGTTTCAGCTCGGCAATGGCGGCAAGCTGGTACTCCGCCTCAGCGCGGCGCGCCTTCTCGTAGTGTTGGAAGTAAACGCAACCGGCGGCAAGGATACCCGATGCCAGCAGGAGGAAAACCAAGGTGAGGGTAAACGCACTTTTGAAACCGATCCCGGGCGATCCATCAAGCAACCTGACGGGCCAACCGGCAAAAATCAAAAGCGCAAAACCCAGTAGAGTAAAGCCGAAGACGGTGTTGATCGCCGGTGGAATGAATGTTCCGCTATGGACCAGAGGTGCGTCGAAGAGGTAAGCCACCGCAAGAAATAGGCAAACCATTAGGGGTGTCGTCGCGGAGCCTAACGCCAAAACGACTCGCCAGGGCCGGATTGCCGACTGCGAAAGCGAGGCCAGAAACGACAGGCTGGCGAGCAGGAAGCAGAAGGCGGTTATCGGTGAGCTATGGCCTTGGGGCGACCCGCCAAACACTTCGGTGATGTTCAGGCCGAGGTGTTCAACTGGCCATTGAATGCCCTGGCAGGCCAGCGCGAACAATAGAGCTGCGACCAGGGCAACCAACCCGCCCAACGCCGCGCTGATCCAATAGGCGAGAGGGCCTAATGGCATCCAGGCACGCAGGCAGACGGCGACCCCACACAATAAAAACAGAACCGCCGTGCTCGGGGCCATCGGTATCAGGTCCGCCCCAAAGCTGGTCAGTAACCGCCATCCGCAAACCCATCCCAGCAGTGTGGCCAAACCAAGGGCCGCGATACCGCCGCCCGCCACCACGAGAACGCGACGTTCCGCAAGACTGCGAGTTCTCATCGTCGGAACCCCCCTCGATTAATAACACGCGATTTGGCCAGTGGTTTAACACAGGCCAGCTAGTGGGTATTCTATACATCGGGATCCATTATTTCCAGCGGATGTCCTCGTCGCGTAGCGACGTCCTGATGGTAGCCGTGGGTTTTAACCCACGGTCTGAGGTATTCCGTCACCCGTTCGTCGCGTAGCGACGATTGAAACATTCAGGTGTCGCTACGCGACGCAATGTTTGCATGTCGCTCCGGGTCCGTGGGTTAAAACCCACGGCTACCATCGGCGGTCGCTACGCGACCAGGAGCAGGACATCAAATTAATCCGCCCTTGTTGTGGCCGGTCTCCGACCGAGCCACAACGAGGGGGGCAGCCTCCAAACTCACCCTTCCAAAATCAAGGGGAACTCCGAGGCGGGGTCGCCGATGCGGATTGAGGTCTTGCCGGAGAGCAGGTCGTCGAAGAGCCGGCCGACAAATTCCGCTCGCCAACCGCTGGCCAGCTTGGGCAGCCGGCGCAGGGTCTCTGCCCCGGCGAGCCGCCAAGCGATCCAATCGCGGATGTCATTGGGGCCGCCGACAAGGTTCGGGGCCATGTGGGTCTGGCGACAGACGCTGCCCAAGGCGGAAAAAAGGAACTGGCCAAGTACGGAGAGTTGGGGCGTTGTGTCGCGCGGCGTGCGCGGCGGACACTGCTCCTCCGGCAGGGCCAATGCCCGCTGAATGCAAGCCGCGATGTCGTTGACTTTGCGCAAGAGGTCGCCGCGTTCTAGGCCGCGCACGGCACCGATCCGTTTCACGTCGGCCGTCTGCCGCTTGGCCAGTTCGATAATCAGATCGTCGCGCAGCACACGCCTCGCAGGCTGATCGCGACGCTTCGCTTCGCTTTCACGCCACTTCCAAAGTTCGTGTACGATCGCCAAGCTTCGCTGGTCGAGGCCCGAGTTACCCGAAACCCGACGCCAGCGCTCGCTCGACATGGCGAGGCAAAGCTCTTCGCACCAAGCTGTGGTGTCTTCTGTCATCCAGGAGAGCCGGCCCAACTCTTCCAGACGGGCGTGAATGCGATCGCGAATCAGCCCCAGGTAGTAAACGTCTTGCACGGCGTAGTCGAGTTGCCGCTTCGACAGAGGCCGCTTCCGCCAGTCGGTACGGGTTTCCTGCTTCTCGGACGACTCACCCAGGAGCTTGGCAACGAGCGTTCCATAGCCGGCCGGGTATTCGATCCCCGCCAGGCCGGCGGCAAGCTGCACGTCGAAGAGATTTTTTGGCAATTGACCGACGGCCAGAAGACAGAACTCCATTTCACCTCGGCCGGCGTGTACAATGGTTTCGTGGCTGCCATCGACCACGGCCTGCCAGAACGGGCGTACATCATGTACGACCATTGCGTCGATCATCGCCAGACGCTGAGGCGTGCTGACCTGGATCAGGCAAAGCTCGGGCCGATAGGTGTGCTCGGAGACGAATTCCGTGTCCAATGCAATCCATGGAGACGAGGCGAGTTCCTTACAGAACTCGCCCAACTGGCCATCCGTTGTTATGCTTTCGTAGTTCACGCTTTCCTTTCGTGTGACCGCAATCTTGCCGCCAGAATTACGACAGGAATAGTCTACCCATTCCAAATCGGTTTGGATAGGTTAAAACGGCAGTACGTCATGAATCCCAGGGATAGGTGCTTGACGCGGGGGCTTAATTTGGGATACTTGGGGCTTGTTCTATTGGTTTCCAAAGGAAGGAAAACGACCGTGGCGAACTCGATCTTGGAAGCAGTGAAAATGGGGCTTTGGAATTTCCAGCCCCATACGATCGATTACCGTGAGCTGGAGGCATCCGACGCCATGCCGGGCACGCGCGAGAAGCTCGACATTCTGGTGGAGCATTTGCGTCGAGACGTGCCAACTTGGCACATCGATGATTGCCTCGACGAAGATTGCCTCGACCGGAAAAAAACCGGCGACGAACGGCCCCGCCGCAGGCCGCGCCCCCGTTAGCGGCGATTTTCTGGGGCCTGTTGATTTTCTAAATCCGCGAGGGGGCCGAAATCTGCCACTCGTCGCGTAGCGACGCCCTGATGGTAGCCGTGGGTTTTAACCCACGGTCTGAGGCATTCCGTCACCCGTTCGTCGCGTAGCGACGATTGAAAACATTCAGGCGTCGCTACGCGACGCAATGTTTGCATGCCGCTCCGGGTCCGTGGGTTAAAACCCACGGCTACCATCGGCGGTCGCTACGCGACCAGGAGCAGGACGTCAAATTAATCAGCCCCAGAAAATCGCTACATTAGACCGGATTATTCATCGCTGCGGCGCGGGCAGTGAGGGCAACGTGAAGCGGATCTGCTCCTCGCGAACCGACTGCAACTCAACCGAACCGCCGAACCGCCCGCGTAGCATATCGACGCACTCTTGGACGACCGACTCGGGAGCACTCGCCCCAGCCGTAATCAGCACGGTTTCGCTACCCTGGAACCAGGCAAGATCGATATCGTCCGGACCGTCGATCAGGTACGAGGGCACCTTCCGTGCTTTGCCCAACTCGGCCAGCCGACGACTGTTCGAGCTGTTGTAACTGCCGACAACCAAGAGTACGTCGGCCTGATCGCTCAGCGTCCGCACGGCTTCCTGACGATTCTGCGTGGCATAGCATATATCTTCCTTCGTGGGCATGACGATCCGAGGAAACCTTTCCTTCAGCTTGGCAGTGATATTCGCCGTTTCGGTCACGGAGAGAGTCGTCTGCGTGAGATAGGCTAATTGGTCGGAACTCTCGATTTCGATCGTCGCGGCGTCCTCGACGGTCTGTACCAGGCGAAAGGCCTCCGGAGCCTCCCCCATCGTGCCGATGACCTCGTCGTGCCCCGAATGCCCGATCAAAAGGATCGTGTACCCGTTGCGGGCGAAGCGAATCGCCTCAAGGTGTACCTTGGTCACCAGCGGACAGGTGGCGTCGATCGTTTTCAGCTTCCGTGCTTCCGACTGCCGGCGGATCTGCGGCGAGATGCCGTGGGCCGAAAAGAGGAGATAGGAATTTTCCGGAACCTCCTCCAAGTTGTCGACGAAGACCACTCCTTTGTCCTTAAAATGCTCGACAACCCAGCGGTTGTGGACAATTTCGTGGTAGACGTAAATCGGTGTGCCGTAAAGGGCAACGGCCTTTTCCAGGCTCTCGATTGCCATATTCACTCCGGCACAAAAGCCACGGGGAGCGGCCAATATAATTTGCATGGTTCCCTCTTGGTGAAAAAGTCACCATAATGGACGGTATGTTTTCACGCGATTTGGCATTATACGGTCCGGAAGCAAAGATTCCCAAGCCCCTTCGGCCCAGACAGGGCATGCGGTACTGTCGGCGTCTGGCCGGACGGCACTACGAGAACTTTACCGTCGTCAGTTGGCTGTTGCCGTGGCCGTTGCGCCAGCATTTTTATAACGTCTACGCCTATTGCCGCTGGGCCGACGATCTGGCCGACGAACCGGGCGACCCACAGCAAAGCCTTTTGCTGCTGGACTGGTGGGAAAAGGAGCTTCGTGACTGTTATGCCGGCAGGACTCGGCACCCGGTCTTCGTCGCCCTGGCCGACACGATCCGCCATTTTTCGATCCCCATGGATCCTTTCATCGACCTGCTGGTCGCCTTTCGCCAGGACCAGCGGGTTCGCCGCTACGACGACCAGGGGCAACTGACGCAGTATTGCCGCTACTCGGCCAACCCGGTCGGCCGGCTGATCCTCTATTTAGGCAAGTGCCATACCCCCGAGCGAGCCCAATTGGCTGACTCGGTCTGCACCGGGCTGCAACTAGCCAATTTCTGGCAGGACGTGGCTCGCGACTGGGACATGGGCCGCATCTATCTGCCGGCGGCCGACTGCACCCGTTTCGGCTATGACGACGCGATGTTCGCCCGACGGGAGGTGAATGACGCTTTCCGCCGCCTGATGGCCGCAGAAGTTGATCTGGCCGAAGGTCATTTGCGACGCGGACTGCCGCTTGTGCGGTGGATGCCCCCGGAATTGCAACTCGACGTGGCCCTGTTCATCCACGGCGGGCTGGCAATCCTACATGCCATTCGGCAGCAGAACTACGACGTCTGGACCTCGCGGCCGGCGATTTCCAAGAAAACCAAGCTGTGGCTGGTGTGGAAATGCTGGTGGGAATTGAAGCGGGGCCGGGTTCCGGAGGATATTTTATGACTAAAATCGTAGGGTGCGTGAAGCACGGGAGCATGACAGGGGTGGTGCGTTGCGCGAACCGGCTTCCCACGAGTAGAAAGTTTTCCGGTAGTTCAGC
>JBAWVO010000312.1:0-7472 GCA_037147235.1 Planctomycetota bacterium
CGTCCCGACCGCCGTAGGCGGTCGGGACGCGGGGGGGGGGGGCGTGTAACCCGTGCTCAAGCACGGGCCGAATACCGCCTGCGGCAGAAAAGGAGCATAAATGCCCCTCAAAATTCACACTTAAGCCGCGCGCCGGCCACCAATCGCAAGGCGTCCGGCCAGTGTTAATTCCCACAGTACACCCTGGCCGGTGCCATCGCCCGAGAAGTGGATCAGCGGCGCACGCCGATTGCGGTTGAGACGTCGTATCGTATCGTTCAGGTGGCGTTTGGCATCTTGATCCGGGTGGGGTAGCAAGGGATCGTCAATTCGAGCCGGCCAGCCCTCCTCTTCAAACGCATTCAGCACGGCCTCTTGCGTATACGATGGCACTCGGTATCGCTTAATCACGTCCTCGCCGACATACAGTACGCGACGCGCGGCATCCCATCGTACTGCGTGTGTTGGGGGGGGTAAATGGCACACAAGAGGTAGGCGATGAGAATCGCAGCATCGGCCCGCTCGCTTCGTCTTCCAGGATATGCTGACCGACCTCGGTCAGAACAAAACAGGTATCTCGCGCAAACGCAAGGTTCTCGCAGCGTTGGAACTTGCGGGCCGTATCGCCGGGGCGGCTAATATCACGGGCATGTTCGATGCAACCCTGGCTTACCAGCCACCGCAGATCGCTGGCGGTAAGGCCCAATGCGGTGAGACTTGCGATTTCAACGGAGAAATCCCAGGGGGTTCGGCGGGCCTGCTGGGCGTAATCGAGGGCCTTGGCAAGCTCCGCCATCGCAGCTCGCATCGCGCGCGTAAGTTTTTGTGGTGCGGCCGTCCCGGCTGCCGCGCACGCAGGCGAGACGCCTGCACCCCAAGGTAATCGTTGCGCATTGTTGCCAATCATGAGTTGCCCTCGCATGGATGTCGAAGATCGTGATGCTGGCCACTCTAATACGCGAAGAAGCGATTGTCAAGCAGGTGGTGTCTGAAGAGGGGGGATCGTAGAGACAATGGACCATGCAGTTAAGGCAATTTATTTTGTTCTTCCCGTAGTGCTTAAAATTTGGCAAGCGATTGGAGCAGGCCCTCAAAATCAGTCATCGGACTGCCTTTGTTTTTTTTCCGGCCAGCCGCAACTGCTCTGCCCCTTCGCAGAGTTGCTGAAGATTCAGGAGACGCTGGCCCGGCGTCAACTTGAGTGCTTCTCGAAGAAGGGTTCGATCCACATCGCGCTTATAGGCTTCAATGACGAGATCGGGCCAAGGGCCTGCTGAAGTTTTTTGCGATTCGGCTTGCATGACTAACCCCTCAAAAGTCGGGGCGAGAGGATTTGAACCTCCGACTTCCTGGTCCCAAACCAGGCGCGCTAGCCAGACTGCGCCACGCCCCGAAAGTGTTTTCACACGGTTTCCTTCTCCCGTGTCGAAATCACGTTTACGCTATCCTAGCAGATAAGCCAGGGGAAAGCAATTGCCATGAAATTATCGTGTGTGGCAAGATTTTCTGGCAAGCGCGTGGCACGGGCTTCCAGCCCGTGGAATTCGACACGGGCAAGATGCCCGTGCCACGGTGGCGTCCGTTTGCCAGAGAATCTTGCCACACACAAATCACCCCGCCTGGCCTTTCCGCACGGTGCGGCCGCCATCGCATACGTGTCGGCGGATCTGGTCGAATTCTTCGTGACTGGCAAAGGCAATGACTACCTTGCCGCGTCCTCGGGTGTCGTGCGTGATCTTGACTCGGAGGCCCAACGCGGCGCGGAACTCTTGCTCCAGCGCGGCGACATGGTCCGAGGCGTGACGCGGTGGCTGGGCAACCGTGCCATTGCTGTTCACGACCCCGACAGGCCCCCGATCCGTTGCGGCAATCGCCTCCTGGACCAGCGACTCGGTCTGCCGCACGTTTAGACCTTCCTTCTGGATTCGCTCACAAAAAGTGACTTGCTCGCGCTCCTCGCCCAACGGCAAAAGTGCCCTGGCGTGGCCTGGCGTGATCTTGCCGCGGCGCAGGGCATCCTGCACTTGGCCGGGCAGTTCCAGCAGACGAATCAGGTTTGCGATCGTCGAACGATCCAACTTCAGCCGCCCGGCCAACTCTTCCTGGGTGCCGCCATATTGATCCAGGTAACGCTGGAACGAAGCGGCCTTCTCCAGGGCGTTGAGATCCTTGCGCTGTAAGTTCTCGACGATGGCCAATTCGGCCGTTTGACGTTCGTCGGCTTCGACGATCGTCACAGGCACTTCGGTCCAGCCGGCCAAGCGGGCGGCGCGCAGGCGACGCTCACCGGCAATGAGCTGATAGCCGCCTTCCCAGGGCCGAACGACCACGGGTTGCAAAAGCCCATGGGACGTGAGACTCTCGGCCAATCGCTGCAACTCGTCCGGATCAAAGTCCTGCCGGGGCTGGTGTGGATTGCACTGGATGCTTTCAATCGACAGCTTCAATGGGCCGGCTGAAACACTCTCCGACGGTTGCGTCAGCGGCAATTCATCGAGCGGTCGAATGGGAATCGTGGCTGGCCCCGAGTCGTTTTTTATGGGTGCCGCGGCCTGCGTCAGTGCAGGGCTGCTTAAATGCGGAGCTACGAGCGGCACAGCCGTTGGCTGGCCGGGCGGGGTGGTGCCGTTCCATCCGGGAAGTTGTCCTAACAGGGCTTCGAGGCCACGTCCTAGTCGACGTTCTTTAGTCACGATCCAATACCTCCATGCATAGTTCAACGTACGCCCGAGTGCCGCGCGAGCGGGGCGCATAGTCAATAACCGTCAGGCCGTGGCTGGGGGCTTCCGAAACGGCCACGTCGCGCGGAATTACGGTATGAAACACGATTTCTCCAAAAAAATCTCTTACCTCCTGATCGACCTCCCGCGTCAGTTCCAGGCTGTGATCGTACATCGTCAGCACGATGCCGCCGAACCGCAGGGCATGGCCCGCCTGCTGCATGATCTGCCCAATCGTGGCGATCATCTGCGTCAGGCCTTCCATCGCGAAAAACTCGCACTGGATCGGCATCAACACTTCGTCGGAGCTGGCCAGGGCCGTCTTGGTCAGCGGTCCCAGCGACGGAGGGCAGTCGATCAGAACATAGTCATAAGTACTGAATCCACGGGTCAAACGCTCGCGGAGTTGGGCGGATTGGTCCGCGTCGTCTTTGGTTAATGTCTCGATGTCGCGAAAAGTGCGGCTTCCGGGAAGCAGATCAAGTCCGTGGATGTCGGTTGCTACCACGCCCTGGCGGATCGGTGTTCCGGACAGCAGCGGATGGCTTGTGACCGGCTGCCGACCGAGGCCGGTGGTGGCATTGCACTGGGGGTCAAGATCGACCAGCAGGGTCTGGCAACCAGCCTTGGCCAGCGCGCCAGCCAAGTTCAGAGCGGTGGTTGTCTTGCCCACGCCCCCTTTTTGGTTTGCCACACAGAGAGACCGACCCATAACGCCTCCTTCGTGGAACGGATTTCAATCCGTTCAAACGGAGCGGGATTGTACCCACGGATCGGATTGCCAGGAAATGGCAATTTGGTGGCGTAGAGTGAAAAGCCCTCTTGGCCTAGTGGAGCGTCATGTTTCACGTGAAACAATCGGAATGTTTCACGTGAAACACCCAGTTTCAGCAGCCAGAAAACTTCTCCCAGACATGTTTCACGTGAAACATTCTTTCATTCCAGCGGGTTGATCACCAGTCCGCTGAGCAGCTTGGGATAGAAATAGGTACTCTTGGCCGGCATCCGTTCCCCGGTGAGGCTAATGTTGCGGATATGCTCGACCGTGGCCGGCATGACCATGGCCGCCAGGGGAAATTCGCCCGTTTTCAGCCCTTCGACCACCTCTTGAACCAGGTGGACGTAGCGGGGTTTCGGCAGATCCCTGCCGCCCAGCAGGTCATCGACCAGTAGCCGATGAAGCACTGCGACCCCGAGTTCCTGCCATTGGGCCGTATGTTCTTGGGCAACTTCGGCCATTCGGCCGCGGCCGGCTTCGGTCAGATCGGCCAGCACCCACTGCTGGTCCTTCTGCGTAAACAGGCCGATTGTGCCCTGGTTGCTGCCCGTTTCAATGTCTTCCCAGACGGCCGGTGCCTGGTCTGGCTCCTGGCCAGCCGGCCGAATTGTGAAGTTCGGCGAAAGCCGTGCGGCCAACTCGACGCTTGTCATCGGCGGCAACCCGCGAAACAGGCGGTGGGTGGGCATGACGATTAGGCCCGGGTCTTCCATTCCTACGAACATCATCAACACGAAGTTGGCCGGATGGTCTTTACCGAGAAAGCCCGATTCATGGATCTGACGGCGATACTCGCAGGCCGTTTCATAGCGGTGGTGGCCATCGGCGATGAAAATCGGCTTAGGCTCGACCACGGCGGCCACGGCGGTGATGGTGCCAATGTCGGTTACCGCCCACACCTTACTCACCACACCCAGGTGATCGGTCGCCACGAACGGAGTCAGGCGGCTGATTGCATCGTCCAGGATTGTCTGCGCTTCGTTGGCCGGATCGGGGTAGAGGCCGAAGATTTGGCTTAGGTTGGCCTTTGTCGTGGTCATGAGCATCAGCCGATCGACCTTGGGACCCGGCAAAGTCTCTTCGTGCGGAAAGACCTGCCCCTCGCCAAACGGCGACAACCGCAGCCGAGCCATGAAACCGCGGCGATGGTAGGTTACCCCCTCGGCCGTGAATTCCTGATGATAAACGTAAATCGCCGGATCAGGATCCGTGGTGAGTACACCTTCCGAACGCCAGTCTTTGTAGAACCGTTTTGCCCGAGTGTATCGATTATTGACCTCGTCGTCGTCGCCCGGTTCGATCTTATTGAGGATCAGGCGGATGACGTTATAGGGGCTCTTTTGGTAAAGTTCGTCCAGTAGTTCGGGACCGATGACGTCGTAGGGTGGCGCGATCACGTTGGCCAGCGACCCGACTCGGCCAAGGTTATAACGAACGGCGCGAAAGGCTTGAATCTCAGGCATTGCGGTTCCGTAGTGGAAAAAGGATACTGCTCTTCCGAATTTGGAGGTTGCTCAAAGTTTACACTATAACCCATTTCCGGTCGAGCAGGAGTCTCCCGACCCCGCCGAAACGTCGGTGGCTCGGTCAGGAGACCGGCCACAACGGTGGGAGACCTTCGGTCGGTGGCGTGGCTCGGTCAGGAGACCGGCCGCAACCCAGGGATTCCCTAGTTATCCGGCCCAAGCCAACCCCTCTTGTGGCGGAATTGTCCGTGAGTAAAAAATGGCACTTCCGGTTCCGGGAAAGAAATACGAATAATTGCAAATGGAATAAATTCCGTTCTACAAATTGGAAAGAGCTTTCCAGATGCGATAAATTGCGGTATGCTGACTAATGAGGGTGAGCTTGTCGTAGAAGAGGGGCGTTATTCGACGCGGAGGCACGGTCATGAAAAGAATTGCAAATTGCAAATTGAAAATTGAGAATTGCAAATTTCCGGACGGGAACCGCAATCACCAGGTGGGCGGGGGCAGCCGATGTATCGTTGGCTATTCCGGTGCGTGCGAACCGTGGCCTTACGTTCGGCCACGTTCTCCCATTTTTTCAATTTTCAATCCTCCATTGCGCCAACCCCTAAACGGGTTTACGCTTGTTGAATTGCTGGTGGTGATTGCGATCATCGGCACCCTGATGGGTTTGCTGTTGCCGGCCGTGCAGGCGGCGATTGAAGCTGGGCGTCGCGCTTCGTGCGTGAACAACATCAGGCAGATTGCCTTGGCCGCCACGCAGTACGAAACGAGTACAAAGAAATATCCACAAAATTGGGGGGTCGTTACCAGTGCAGGCTCCGCTGGCACTTCACCAAGCAGTCTAGGCACGTCAGGCATTCCGACGAAGGGTGTCGGTACGAGCACGGTCGGTGTCAGTTGGCTCACGTCACTATTGCCAAACCTCGACCAACCTTCGCTCTACTACGCAACGAGTCTCTCGCAGCCTGGTGCTAAGACGATATCATCGTCTGCCACATTCTACTCCGTGGGATATAAGGATCCTACCTTGGGAATCGACAACCTCACGGTTCTCAAATCTCCGGTTCCCACCTTTCTCTGTCCATCGGATACTCAGCGCGGCACTATCGGAAACCAGTTGCTCGACAGCAGCAACAGTTTGTTGTATGCCACAACAAATTATAAAGCCTGTGCGGGAAGCAACTGGGACGTGTCGTCCCCGAATGGCACCAGTTCGCCGGTCACATGGCCGCGCGGCCGGTATGCTAATAGCAGGGACGGTCTGGATCACGGGAACGGCGTTATCTGCCGCGGCGGAGGAACGGCCGTAGGCGGTGCCCCGATTCCGACGGCCAATCAGGATATTCGTGACGGAGCCAGCAAGACTTTTCTCCTTGGCGAGGCCGTGCCCGAGTGGTGCGGGTGGTCGCTCTGGTTCTGGTTTGAAGGTTCGACGGCCACTTGCGGCATTCCCCTGAACTATCGCATCAACGGCATGCCGCCACAAAGCGATAACTGGCAATACAACTATAGTTTCATGAGCCGGCACAAAAATGGCGCGAACTTTGCCATGTGCGATGGCAGCGTAAACTATGTTAATGAGCAGATCGACATGGCGGTTTACCAAGGGTTGGCCACTATTGATGGTAACGAAGCGGTGTCGCTACCTACGAATTAGTGTCCAGAGGCAGGAATCCTTAACTGTTAAAATCGCATGGCGAAATTTGCCGTAATCCTACCCGCCGCGGGACGCAGCAGCCGCTTCAAGGACGACTACTATAAGAAGCCGTTCGTGCCGCTGGCAGGCCGTGCCGTCTGGCTACATTCTGCCGAACGCTTCCTGCAGCGCAAAGACGTCGTGCAGGTGCTGGTCGTGATTGCAGCGGAGGACCGCGAAAATTTCGACTTCAAATTTAGCTCCAACGTGGCCATTCTCGGCATCGACGTCGTGCCGGGCGGCACCGAGCGTTTTGATTCCGTGGCCGCCGCCCTGGCTCGAGTGAAGCCTGAAGCGGATTTCGTCTGTATTCACGATGCCGCCCGGCCCTGCCTTGCCGACGCGTGGATCGACGATGTCTTTCACGCGGCCGAGAAATCCGGGGCCGCAATTTTGGCGATCCCCGTCGCCAACACCTTGAAGCGAGTGGGACGCGATCATAAGATCGAAGAGACCGTTGCTCGCGAAAACCTATGGGAAGCCCAGACGCCGCAGGTCTTTCGGCGGCAGTTGCTCATGGATGCCTACGCACGACGGGGCGACTTCCCCGCCACCGACGACGCGCAGGTCGTCGAGCGGATCGGCCACGCAGTGACCGTCGTTCCTGGTTCGCCAATCAACCTCAAGATCGCAACCAAGGAGGATCTGCGACTGGCCGAACACGTTTTGAAGGCCCTGCCCAAGCCAAAGTTGCTCGGTTCGTCGCATCCTTTCGCCGGTGACGACATCTGGCGGTGAGGAGCCGGAAAATAAGGATTTGGTCCGAAATAACCCCCAGCCCCCAGCCCCCAATCCCCACCTTTCCGCTCACCGGCATCCGCGGCGTC
>JBAWVO010000313.1:0-7448 GCA_037147235.1 Planctomycetota bacterium
TTGGGCAGGCGGGACGCCCGCACCACAATTATCCGCAAACCCGGCGGAGAGCCATAATGAAAATTATCCCTTTTATCCTCCGCTTGCGAACAGAAGCAGGAGGGGGCACTTGAAACAAAAAGTATCCACTAAATCGCTGCTGGCCGTCGTGTTGCTGGCCGCCGTGAGTACTCTGAGCATCGCCCCGGCGGCAGAGATGCCCGCAAGTCTGCTTAGTAGTTGTCCAAAAACAACTTGTGGTGCGGGCGTCTCGCCTGCCCATGCAGCCGGGACGGCCGCACCACAAAAACGCGGAGTTGATGCTGAACAGGTACTTAGCGTAGACTACAAGGGCCTCGTCTCCCGTGCGGATCTGACCTATACCAAGCCCGTGGACCGGAGCGAGGAAGGGTTGCCGGTGGGAAATGGGCGCATGGGCAGCCTGGTGTGGACCACGCCCGATGCGGTGAAGTTCCAGCTTAATCGGGTGGACGTCTTCGCGGCCGGTTGCAATACGCGTGCATTCCCACGGGCTGGTTCGGATTACGCGGGCGGCTGCGGCATGGTGGACATCCGCCTCGAAAATTCTGGCGATGCCCTGTTCGCGGCACCGAGTTTCCGGCAGCATTTGTCGGTCTATGACGGCGTGATGACCGCCCGCGGAAATGGTGTGACGGCGCGGGTCATGGCATGGCAGCAGGGCGATGTGATGGCCGTCGAGATCGATGACCAGCGCGAGCAACCATCGGCGATCCATGTGGACCTGCGCATGTTGCGCTATGCAACGCAATGGATGGACGCGAGGAATTGGGAGCTGACCAGCCAACATGCCGCGGTCGTACGGAGCGGACCGCACTCGGCGACCTCGCGGTTGGATATTCGCAGGGGGCGCATCCTCCTCACGCAAGAATTCCGCGAGGGGACGTTCTATAACGCCTCGGCCGTCGCCATCGACCTGCTCGGGCGAACGAGCAAGGCGGACTATTACAACGAAATGACGGTCCGATTGTCGGCGGTACCTGGGAAAGGGAAGTTCACGATCCTCATGGCTACGGCCGCTAGCGACGATCCCAAAGAGGACGTGGCGGCTAAAGCACTTAAAGAACTCGATGCGGCGCAGGACAAGGGCTTGGAAGGCGTGCTGGCCGACAACCAAGCGTGGTGGAGCCGCTTCTGGTCCAAGGCATTTGTCCGCCTTCATAGCGATGACGGTCAGGCAGATTTCGTCGAGCAAAATTACACCTACTTCCTTTACATCATGGCCTCGGCGTCGCGCGGGGCGTACATGCCTCACTTCAACGGGATGGTTTGGCTTACCAACGGCGACATGCGGGCGTGGGGATCGCAATACTGGTGGCATAACCAGGGATGCTACTACAACGGTCTGGCACCAGCCAACCGCCCAGAGCTATTGGAACCGGTCTTCGCGACCTACTCCCGCCACTACGATTCCTATGCGCGGGCCGCCCGCCAGCAGTGGGGCAGCCAGGGGATATGGATTCCGGAAACGACCTGGTTTGATGGACTGGAGAACCTGCCCGACGATATTGCCGCCGAAATGCAGGATTTGTACCTGATGCGAAAACCCTGGGCGCAGCGTTCCGAGAAGTTTACGCAATTCGCTCAGAATAAGCAGACCTTGAACAGCCGCTGGAACTGGGGAGATCATTTCGGACATTGGGTACAGGGCGGATATGTCTTCACGGACAAAGGCAAAGGCCCCTTCGGCCACGTCTCCCACATCTTCTCCTGCACCGCCAAGATCGCCTATCTCTATTGGCTCCGCTACGAGTATAGCCTCGATGTTCCGTGGTTGCGCACGATCGGGTATCCGATCATCAAAGGCACGGTCGAATTTTACAGGAACTTCCCGAACGTCGCCAAGGGATCGGACGGCAAATACCATATCAGCCATGTGAACAACCAGGAGTCCCATTGGAATTCAAGGGATACCGTGGAAGAGATCAGTGCCATGCGTACCCTGACACCGATCGCGATCCGGGCTGCGGAGATTCTGGGAGTGGACGCCGAGTTGCGTCCGGTCTGGAAGGAGTTTTATGAAAATATGGCACCGCTGCCCAACGGGCCAGAACCGGCGGCGTATTATGACCTGATCACCCTGGAGAGCGAGGACTTACAATCGTTGAAGCGGCTGCGCGATGCGTCCTTGCGACAATCGGTCAATGCGGATACTCGCCTGCACGTCCTGAGCCGCGAGGCGGTAGCGGCAGCCAACCTGGGCCTGGCGGATCAGGTAAAATACATGATCCCCGGACAGCTCAAGACCACCAACGAAGCCTGCGATTCCTGGGGGGTGGGCGAATCGGGCCTGGGGGTCTTGCGCAATCGGCTGGGGATGCGCGAAGGGCCGGGTTGCCTGGAGTGTCAGCGACTAGGGAATGCGGCCCATGCCTTACATGCCGCCTTGCTGCAAACGGCACCGCCGGCTCCGGGAAAGGACTCCGTCATCCGGGTCTTTGCGGCTTGGCCTCGATCGTGGGATGCCCAGTTCACATTGGCGGCCCGCGGGGCGTTCTTGGTCAGTTCGTCGATACAGAAAGGCAGGATCGAGTTCGTGGAGATCCAGTCGCAGTCCGGCGGCGAGTGCCGCCTGTACAATCCTTGGCCCGGTGGGACGATGTCGCTGTATCGCAACGGTGCCAAGGCAGAAGACATCTCCGGGGCATTCGCGAAGTTCACAACGCACAAGGGTGAACGGATCGTCCTGGTTCCGAAGGGGGCAACGCCGGCCAAAAGGGATAGCGCAGGGAAATGAATGGGCATGGGTTTCCCGGGGAACACGCCTCGATATTCCACACAGGATTCCCTCGTCTCGGAGGATCTTTTTTCTGATCGGAATTGGATGGTTGGTAGTTCTCTTTTTCTGGACTAAATCGACAAACCGCAAGCCGGATGGGTCCAAAAGATGTGTGTTTTGTGTTTTTCGGCTAAATCTCTGGATTTCCTGCCGCGTGACTGCCGAGAAACTGTAGGAGGCAAAACGATTTCAGCGTTTTCGCTTTCGATCGTGATTCTACGTCAACTCAAGTCATTACGGCAGGGAGGCCGATGTGGCTGGTCTGAGTCGTCTTCGTCTGTTTTATCTTCTGCATCTTTCCAAACCGGCTTCCGATCACCTCGTCTACCGCGAGATTCGTCGGCTGAAAGTTCGGAAAGTCGTCGAACTTGGCCTCGGTACCGGCCAGCGAGCGGTTCACATTATCGAGGTTCTCAAGGAGTTCCACGAGGTACGCGACATCCACTACACGGGGGTCGATCTCTTTGAAGCCCGCACTGCGGCCGAGGATCCCGGAATCTCGCTTCGTGAAGCACATTGCTTGCTGAAGGCCACGGGAGCGAGAATCCAACTCGTTCCTGGTACCGTGGGCGAAGCACTTTCGCGGATCGCCAACGGTGTATCGCAGGTCGAGGTTTTGGTGATCTCCGGGCGCATCCCACCGGAGCAACTGGCGTTGGCCTGGTTTTTCCTGCCACGCATGCTCCATGCCCAGGCGCAGGTCTTTCAGGAAACGCTCTCTGTCGGCGGTGGTACCGCAATGCGGTTGCTGGAGGCTCAGGAGGTCGAGCAATTGACCGCCCAAGGGCAGCGTCGCGCGGCGTAGGGGCCAAGCGGCCTCGATCATAACCTTGCCAACTGCTGTCATTGCCGGGCAGTTCGCTCCACGCACCCACCCCTGTAGTGGCCGATGCAAACGTAGGGTGCGTGGAGCACGGATGCCCACGAAATGGTGCGTTACGCGAACCGGTCTATTCCAGGGTAGACGTTCTCGAAGTATTGAGTCCGTGCGCAACGCACCATTTCCCGGGTGTTGGTTCGCTCCACGCACCCTACGCTAGCGCGGCGAAACGGCCGCCGCGGACGTTTCAATGCGATAATTCAACACCCGCGGTCCGTCGATCTCTTCGGCCCGAAGCCAGATTGCCTTGCCCAACAGTTGCTTGCCGTCAGGCAGTCGATACGTTAGTTCGTTTTTTCCGGAAGGCTGGATGAGGACTTCGGTCGATTGCCGCCGCCGATCGGGAACCAGGAGATCGCAGCGGAAACTGACCGGCTTCTTACCCTGATTGGTCAGCGTCTGGCACACTTCCATCTCGCCGCGGTTGTTCAGCATGGCCTGCCCTTCAAACTTCACGTCGCCCAAGGTGACTTCCAGCAAGCGATACATCGAGAAACGGTAGAGGCGATCCGCCTGGATTTCAAAATCCAGCCGCACCATCTGCCGGCCACCGGCGACATCGTTAGGTAGTGTTACTTCCAGACGCTGCTTCCAGGGGGCACCAGGGTCCAGGCGGAATTCGGTACTCCGCGGTTCAATCGACCAATTCTGCGCTCCGCGAATGTTGACGCGACCGGTGATCGACTTGGGCAAGGTATTCTTCAGCTCCAAGATGACCGGCAAAATGGCACTGGGAATACTCGCCAACCGATTGGGCGAAAAGGCCACGCCGAGCTGCCATTGCGTGATGGGGCCATCGAGCCCGACGAGGAACACCGGCAGTTGCTGCACGGCAATCACCGACTGCTGGGCGGGCGAGAGACCCGCCGGTCCGTCGTCGCCGGAAACCGTCGGCGGACAAGCCTTGCGGTTGCCCCAGAGGTCGTGTGTTCGCAATTCCGTGCCGAGATAGACCGTTTCCTCTCCCGGCTTTCGGCCTGCAAGCACGCCGACATATTTCCCCTTGCTGCCGAAACAATGAATCTGGTTGCCCTGCGGCAGATCGATATCGCCAACATACGGGGCACCGCCAAGCATGAGGGCCGTGGTGCGCCAGGGCAGGAACAGCTCGCTCGGTGATCCGTTGCGATCGATCAGTCCATGGTCGGGGTCGAACGGACATGAAATGAAGATGGCTTCCGCCCCGTGCATCTTGGCCGTCAACATGCATTGGACCAGATGCGCGATTCGATCGTGTGGGGCATGGCCTTTTCGTGGAAGGGCATTCAGCGCAATCCAACGCGCGACGCCCGTGGATTTCGTGCTGTCCAGATACTGTGCCATCACGTCATTGCCGATCGCTTCATCGCAGGGCAATGACAGGAAACGCCACGGTGTCTTCCGCGGATTAGAACCCACGACCAGCGAGTCCGTGGGGGGGCTACCGGAACGATCGGCCTTGGAGCTTGGTGTTACCATCGGCAAAGGCGCGGCAAGGTTCCAAGCGATGCCGATATCAAGGTCCTGACCAATCCGGTCCAGCTCGGCTTTCGTCCGAGAAACAATCCCCGGCAGATCGCGGCTGCCGATCCAGCCCGGATCGCGATCGTCCCCGAGCTGCCAGAAGCGGATCTCCGTTGCCAATCGGGCAAGAATCGGCTCGATCGCGGGATACCATGTCTTGGGATCTCGAGAGAATGCCTCGACGGCAAGCAAATCGTCGGAGATTTTTTCGGCATCCTCCGCCACGCGCGGTGGCTGAAGCACGCCGGCCAGACGAACACCAGCCATGCCAAGCTGATCGCTGAAGTTGATCAAGGGTTCAAGGGAATTTGCCGTGGACTCTTTCGACTTCTGGATTGCAAAGGGGAACTTCACCCAATGAATGCCGCACTGGCAAAGCAGATCCCCTAGCGGCACCAGCCCCACATCGGCGTCGTTTGGGCCGAGGCTCCATCCAAATTCACTTTCAAACGACAGTGACTGAGGCTCGATGACCGCAAGGCTTAGCTCGGCTTGAGGGGTGGTCGCCGCGGCGGGCATGGCGGCCGGAGAAGACGGCGAAACCGATGGGACGACGGGCACGACGGTGGCGCGTATGCGATAGAATCCCACGGCGTCGCCCGACAACTGCCAAGTCATTCTCGCAAAAGGCGATGGCTTTTGCTTCTCGGTTTTAGAGTCCTTTTCAAGCACCGGGCTGGGGCGTAGCCTTTCGGGCTGCGTATTCGGTTCTTGAGATGGCGTCATGATGGCCGGCTGTGTCTGGTTGAAAATTTGTCGGTGTTCAGCCAATTTTTGGCCATCGATATCGAGCGATTCCAAGCGAATTTCATACACCGGTGCGGCGAAACCGGAGACCACGCATCTGATTTCAATCGGCTGGCCCCGAGAAAAGAGCGCGAAAGTCGCATCGTTGGCACCATGCTTTGGTACACGCTTTCCCGCAGTCCCGTTTTGGCTGATTTTTTCTTGCTCCCGTGGAATCTCCTTGGCCGGTTGTGCCGTCAACACAATCCGCGGCAGTTGTCCCAGCCACAGAGCACCGAAAGAGGCTGTCCCGCTGAGATCCTGAGTCTTGCCCTGCGGTTCCACGTGCAGTCCAACGAGCATGAAACTGGCTCCCGCCGTCGGTGATACGGGGCCAATGCGAATCTTTTGCCAAGCACTCGTGCCACGGATTCTTTCGGACGAAATGCTGCTGAGCTTGGTCCGGGCCGAGTCCAGAAAGATCAGGGAAAGATAGGCCCCGTCGTGACGAAGCCCTGAAGTCTCCACGTAACCTTCAAGCACGTACTGCACATCGGGGTTCGCGGAAACAGCAGGGCCGTACGCCGTGGCCGCACCGCCATCCAAATCGACCCGTAGACTGCCGCCCCCACCGGGAGAGGGGGTTTCGGCAACCCGAATACGGACATATCTCGGAAACCCGGGGCCACTACGTCGCGTCCAGCCTGGCGGCCAACCGGAGATTTCCTCATTGCGAATTGACGCAAAGGTGTAATGAAATACCTCGGATGCCCCAGGATAGTGGGTTACAGCTTTGGTTTCCGCACCAAGTGAAAGCAGTAGTAGGACAGTCAGCGGGGTCATTTTTCGTAGTATGGATAAACTGAGTAAGCAATATCACGGAGTACACGGCCGTGATCTCCGCGCAAGTTCCGATCGACCGGTGCTTTCCAAATCCTCCAACGCTTCCTGGGTCGTCTTATTTAATCGCCCGAATGTACTTGTCTGCGATAGGGTTAACACAATAATCACCCTAAGTCGCCCTTGCTACTCCGCAGTGCCAAGGTAAACATTGTTTCGATGCCAATCCAGAAATCGCTTTGCGATCTCTTTGCGAGGTTGAACCGCAAGGCTTCGATTTGCTAGCGACTCAAGCGGCAGGCCGCCGTCCTGTTGAGCGGAGAACACGCTGGCGATACATATACGGGCATCATTTGGGTCTTCAGAATCCAAAACGGAGACGACCGCAAATGGCTGAACGGCTGCTCCGGTCTCGGCCCGCTGTCTGTTCGTCGGCCGCCATGCTCGCGAATCAACAGTTCTAGCAATTCCCGAACCCTCCACTTATCGCAAAAGACTTTCAGGCTTGCCGTTGGTAATTCAAAGTTTGCTAGGGTCATAATGCCAAAATCTCCACGAGGCTTCGATCTGGCTCACAACTGCCTCATCAAAAAACGGACCTAAAACTCCGGCCGGCGGAGGATCTCGGCTTGAACGAGGAGAAATAGGTCGAAATGGGGTATCCCCTTGGCTGGCGTGACCACTATATGTTGTGGTCGTGCG
>JBAWVO010000314.1:0-7426 GCA_037147235.1 Planctomycetota bacterium
ACACTGTTACCACGAAGATAAAAATTGTTCAGGTTATTTTTGCGCGGTCGCTAAGATGAAAAGGCAGCTGCTTCCGCATGTTCAAGCTTCAACGGTAACCATTTGCGAAGTTCGTTGATCAAGAGCCGTGTAAGCAGCTTTGCAAAGGCATCTAGGAAATGTCTGCTGTGAAAGACGCTACGATTACAAAATCGAACGCTCCCGCAAACTCGACGTTGCGTCGGTTCTGGCGTGGCCTCCTCTGCACCTTGAGCTTCCTGATCTCGCCGATTGGGCGACTTTGCGGCGGGCGATTGATCAAGCGGATGGAACCGGAACGTCTCGATCGCGGGATGGTGCTGGTGCTGCCGGGCATCGAAGGCCGCAGCTTTCTGAACGTGTCGCTGATGGCCGGCTTGCTCGATGCGGGACTGCCATACGCAATGGAGATTCTGGATTGGACCACCGGTTGCAATTTGCTAGCGATCTACCATCTGCGGGCGTGGGAGCGGAATCATCGAGTCGCTCGTCAGATCGCCGATCGTGTGATCGACTACCGCCGGCAATATCCGGGACGTCCCGTGTGGCTGATCGGTCACTCGGCCGGCGGGGCGATGTCGCTGCTGACGGCTGAGTTTTTACCGGCCGAACAGTCTGTGACCGGGATTGTGCTGCTCGCCCCGGCTATGTCGTCGGAATACTCCTGTGAAGCCGCGATGCAGCGGACCGAACGCGGCATCTGGAACTTTTACTCAGCCGGCGACGTCTGGTTTCTCGGCCTGGGGACGCTGGTGTTTGGCACGTTTGACGGCGTACACTGGCCCGCTTCCGGACGCATCGGCTTCGCACATCGCACCGACCCGAGTCCATCCGCCGAATGCCAGTTGCGGCAGATTCCCTATCGCTTGAGGATGCTCTGGCAGTTCAATTTCGGCGGTCACTTCGGCTGTGTGCATCGGGTCTTTGTAGCAGAAACGATCGGACCGATCTTGCGAGAGGATTCAAAAGACGTGCGTGACTCTGCTATGCTATGGGCATGACTGCTGAGAAGCGGACCGACAATCCGCCTCATGGGTCTCGGGCCACGACACTCGATAGACGACGGAACGGCCATCTTCGCCCATTTCCTGGTCTCTTGGTACCGGAGAATTCCTCCGGCAAATGCCGCGTTCGCCTTGCAGTAGTTGCCAGAATCGACAGTTCTTGCAGCGTTCGATCTGTTCGCCCACGTTGCGAACTCCTCCTGGTGCAATTGGGAATGCCACGACAGTCACGTCGCTGAACTATAACGGCCTTCTACCGGATAATCGCGTTTCTCGCTGCCAACCATAGTATACGGCCACATCGATGACTCTGACAATCGGGCGGCAGGAG
This sequence comes from Planctomycetota bacterium, assembly GCA_037147235.1. Classification (GTDB taxonomy): domain Bacteria; phylum Planctomycetota; class Planctomycetia; order Pirellulales; family Thermoguttaceae; genus JANXQG01. The sequence continues at coordinate 1,354 of JBAWVO010000314.1, forward strand.
GGCATTTTCTGACAGTGACGGCACATTTTGTTATCAAGAACAAAGTCCGGCGATTCCATCTCAGGAACTGGCCTAGCGGTTGTTTCAGCCCGTTCACAACCTCAACACGAATCCACCGGACCAAGTCTTTATGGCTGCCAGGACGACTTGGAAGGTATTGCTGACCAGAAGCCCTGAGGCTTCGAGGAGTCAGTTGCCGTACATGTCTGTCACGCGGCCGTTCGGCCCAAAGTTGACGCCGAACCGGTAGCCATCGTACGAGTCGATCCAGTAGATCCAGGTTTCTCCGTCATTGTTCTTGTTGCGTTGATGCGGCATGCCCAGAATCGCCTTCACTTCGTCGCCAGACATGCCTTCCATTATTTGTTTGCTGGCAGAGCTTCCAAGCGGACGTTTGTCGTAACCGACGATATGGGTGGAATAGCAAAAGATTGGGAGCAGGCAACTTACGAGCAAAAGCAGGCATCCCGCACATCGCTTGCCTACTGACGACTTACCTCGCAGCAATCGTGCTCCGAGAATGATTCCGACTGCGGAAATCGCCAGGACGACCGCCCAGACAATCAGCAGACGTTGTAGAGCGTGACCAGCAGTCCAGTCTGGCGTTGCGAGGATGACCATGATTTGATCCTTTGTAAGCCAGTCTACATCCTCCAAGGCATGCGAGCAACCTGCGGTCAAGTCAGGCCGGCAATACTCTATTCCTGGGGCATCACAACGTACAGGCGGATACCCCGATTCGCCTGAAATTATTTTCGTAATTTCTTGGCAATTCATGGTGACTGCCCCTACTGAGGGAAATTGACCCCATTGCTGGTTGTATAAATGGCATGAAATAGGGCGAGCTTCCACAGAGCTTCCACAGATCACCCCCAGATCTTCTATAGATCGTCCACAGATCGTCCGCAGACAGGCTTGTAAGCAGGAAGCATACTAGAAACAAGATGGTCTCTGTGGCTCATTGAGATTTTACAACCTGAGGCGAGAACGAATGTTTAGCAGAACGGTGATTCGAGGACTGTTGACGGTGGCATTGATGATGACGATGCTGAGCGGGACGGTGATGGCGGATGTCATTTTTCCTTCAGGCTTGGCTTCCGGCTCACAGTACCAGATTGCCTTCCTTACGGCTGGCAGTACGAGTGGGACGAGTGGTTTGCAAAGCTACTACAACAATTTCGTAACGGAGGAGGCAGCACCTCTGACGGTCATGCTCCCAAGCGGCACCACATGGAGGGCGATAACGTCCACTACGGGCAACCACGCCGCAAATAAAAATGTAAATGCTTCAAGCCTGCCAATCTACAACACTCATGGCCAGCGTGTTACTAGTCAGTGGGGCCTCTGGAGCGGGACTTTGGTGAACCCGATAAATTTTGACCAGTTCGGTGTCCTCGATGACGCTCTGGAGGTTTGGACCGGCTCGACATATGACGGCTCTGCGATGCTCGACAACTCGCTCGGTCAGGTAGCCCCATCGGTCGGCCACCCTAGTAACATGGACTACAATCGGTGGATTTCGTTCGGCAACTCCGAATTCGCGTATCACACCCTGCCGGTCTACGCTTTATCCTCCCCGATCACCGTCGTCCCTGAACCCTCGTCTCTCGCTCTCCTCGGCGTCGGTATGATAGGGCTGCTGGGCTACGGTTGGAGAAGGCGGAAGCATTCAGCGTGACATTCAGTAGCAACGATTTCTAATTCATTTATCACCAGAAGCAAGGCGAGAGACATGAGATTGAACAAACTGAGTTCGATGATTTTTGCGGTAGCAATAGTGGCCTCTGCCGTGGCAGTGCAGGCGGACCAGGTCACGATTGATCTGGTGCCTGTGGGCGACGCGGGGAACGCGGCCGATTCAACCGGATACGGATCGGTTTCCTACAACTATAATATTGGCACCTACGAAGTGACGGCGGGTCAGTACACCGCTTTCCTCAACGCGGTGGCCGCTTCGTCGGATGACAACGCCTTGTACAACGTGAAAATGTGGGAGGATCCATTATACGGATGTAAGATCGAGCGGAGTGTTTTGTCCAACCACTATGTGTACAGCGTAGCCTCGGAATACGCGAACAGGCCGGTAAACTATGTCTCTTTTGGCGATGCGATGCGTTTTACCAACTGGCTGCAAAACGGCCAGCCAACCGGAACCCAGACCAACAGCACAACAGAGGACGGTGCCTATTTCGTCAATGGAGCGACAAGCGATGCGGACTTGCTAGCGGTTAACCGCAAAACGGATTGGAAGTGGGCGGTGACCAGCGAGAACGAATGGTATAAGGCTGCGTACTACGATCCAAACAAGAGTGGCATGGGAGTTGTGGGATACTGGGACTATCCGACGAAGAGTAACACGGCCCCCGGACGCGACATGGCTGATCCCTTGGGCAACAACGCCAATTGTCCACTTACGGATTCACCCGCATTCCCATTCCTGACCCCGATTGACTCACCGTATTATGCTACGGAGGTGGGCCAGTTTCAAAAGTCTGCTGGCCCCTACGGCACGTTCGATCAGGGCGGCAATGTCTGGGAGTGGAATGAATCTCGGTGGGTGAATTATCAGGGGAAGGATGTTCGTGGGGTGCGCGGCGGGGCATTCGACGATCCTCAGTATGGCCTGCATGCAAATACGCGTATTGGGTTTGCTTCCCCGTCGCTCGAGCACTTCGATATGGGTTTCCGCGTTGCAAGTGTTCCTGAACCCTCGACCCTCGCCCTGCTCAGCGTCGGCATCATCGGCCTACTCGGTTTCGCATGGCGACGACGCAAACCAGCCTAAGCCCCACAACAACAGTCACAATCGAAACGAGTCACCAATTACGGTGGCCCGCTCTCGTTTCCTGCTACCAGTCCGCAAGCCGCTTCTTGCAGCTTCGATATTTCCGCAGTTCCTTGCGAACCGAACGCGTTCCGCACATGTGCCCTGTCGAGGCATGCCAGTCGGATGATTGGGCCTTTGTCTGCTTAGGCAACGCTTTGAATCGAAGAGCATGACGGAAGAGATCGCCATACCCTCCGTGAGCTTCTTGGAGGCATTCTGGAGGCAGTTTGGGTCTTGGATGACCTCCGGGGCCTTAGTAGGCAGGAAAGCTCGCCAGAAGCACGCTGGGACGCTGTAGGGGCACGAGGGCACTGCTGCCCCCACCAACCTTCAATGTTACGCTTGAAGGATGGCCGCACAGCCTCCGCACCTGCGACACCCTTTCGGGCATCTTCGGAGCAACGATGCTGCTGGTGATGTCTTTCATCTTCGTGACAACCGGCAGGACCAAGAGGATCATCGCCGGGGCCACAATCGTCCTCGGTCTGTGGGTCATGGTGTTCTCGCTGGCCATGCTGGTTTTGCCGCACCTGTAGCGTTCCGGTGGTGTGCAATAAATGCCGTTGCGGAAGTTGGCTTGCCCGCAAATGGCATCCGGCGTAACATTATCTGACCGAGATCGTAAGAGGCTACGAAGAAGGAGACAGAACCATGCCAAGATACTTCAAGTTGCTCATTATTCTGATCGCTTTTGCATCTCTACCCTGCCGTGCCGAAGAGATTTCGCCGGCTGGCCGATCGCTGGCCCAGAAGCTCGACGCTATGGATGTTGAACATCTTTGGCTCGCGAAGGAGACGGTGAGTTGGAAGACTGGCAAGCCACTGGCCAAGCAAACGGGAGCGAGTGGCACACATTGCAGTGCCTTTGTTGCGGCGGCCTGCATGCGATTGGGCGTTTATATCCTTCGTCCGCCTGAGCACGCGACCACGCTGCTGGCTAATGCCCAGTACGATTGGCTCTATCAATCCGGTAAAGAACATGGAAAACAATATGGATGGACATGGTTACGCGACGGGCAGCGGGCACAGTACTTTGCCAATCAGGGCAATCTCGTCGTGGCCGTTTACAAGGAAAGAGATCCCAGGCATCCCGGCCACATTGCCATCGTTCGCCCCAGCACGAAGAGTGACGAGCTGATTGACGCCGAAGGTCCGCAGATCATCCAGGCGGGGGTTCACAATGCCCGCAATATGAGCCTGAAGCAGGGGTTCATCCACCATCCGGACGCCTGGGGAAAGAAAGAAGTACGTTACTACGCCCATAAGGTTGAGACGGACACGGCGGAGTGAGGCGGCCGGTATAAGCGATGGGAGGCGATGAAGTTGGAGGTGGGGCGACAGCGTGACGTCGATGTTGAGCTAGCGGGAAGCCAAGTCCGTTAATCGGCCGTGACATCGATCTCAACGAGACCTGCGGTTCGGGCAGCACATTGCAGTCGCTGGCAACGAGGGCGATGCCGTGTAGTTCGGTATTGGCCCGTAGACTCGCATACCACACGTCGAGCACCGTTAGATTTTCATGTTGAGATGAAATAGTGGGCTGGCAAATGTTTGAAGCTGTATACTCCTTCCTTACTTACTATCGTAAGTAAGTAAGTCTGGGAATTTTTTATCTATTCCAAGCAAGTGATCTGAAAATTCCAGCCGTTCTCGATCCTTGGCTTTCCCAGCCTAATAGTTCGACCTGAACCCTAGTGGCCCACAAGTGGTATAGACAGCCACCCAGACGAAGCAGAAGGCCCTCTGGAGCGATGTTTGGGGCAAACCTGGTCAAATGAGCCACTTCGACGGCTAGAGCCTTAAATGGCCTGTTTTCGAGGTCGATGGAGAAACCTACCTGAATCTCGATTTTCTAATGCAGGAGCGAGGTCAAAGAAACGGCCCGGTGGCGTAACCACCGGGCCATGTGACCCTATTGTCAATCTATACCGCGACAACAGCGTCGGTATCTTGAGCTATGATTCTTCCCGGTCATCGTCCAGAATTTCTTTCAAGAGTTCAATTACGTGTCCTGGGTCTTCTGCGGGTAGTCGCACGAGTTTACTGTCGTCGTGGCTATGCTTGTAGATCAGAACGTGGGATCCGGTATTCCACAGCTCCGTCGTAACGTCCGGAACTTCGTCCCACTCAGGGAATTCTCGGAGAAAGCTATGACATAATTCTTTGGGTTCAGTAGCCGCGAGCACGGACTCTGCCTCAATGTCCTCATAGACATCCTGCTCGGGGATTTCATCAAGCCCGCCCGTCCATAGGCTGCGGATCACTTCCGCGGTCGGGAGTGTATCTGCCTGCTTAGAGCCGATAAATACGGGAAGCCTGTCGTGGCAGTGGTATTTGGTATTGAAGAAATAGAGCATTTCGAGACTCTCCGCAGAGACATGAATCCCAACATCGCGAAGAGCCCATAGGCGGCGGCTGCGGCGGTGAAGATTCACCGCGATTTAGAAGGGCAGGTGCCCCCTGTACCCAGGCCAATGAGCGTTGCGACGCAGACGGCTGGAAGAGTTAAGATGTCATCGGGATCCCATGGCAGTTACTATACCACATCCTGAATAAAATGCAATAGCCTGGAAATAATTTTATTAGGATGTCTTGATAAGCCCGTCAGTTCGCGTTATCACAATCAAGGAGGCTATCCGATGATGGCGATTGCGATTCTGGCCATCTTACACTATCTTCCAGTCCGCCCAGGCTCCACTAGGTCTCGAACGATCTCGCGAATATCGGCTTCATTCCTAGGCGGCTGGTTTTGGGTCGCATCCCAGCGTACCGCGAAATCCTCGACATCCAGCGGCTCGAAACCCTCTGAGAGCAGGAATCTTGCAAATTGAATCGTGCTGCCCTGTCCTTGCCCTGTAGAAACCGAGCTATCGTTATCGCACGGAATCAAGTCTGGGGAGTCTCCTGTGACGCTCAGAATCGCCTCTATGGCCTCCTGATTCTCTAGCCACCGCGATCCGTCCCATACACGGGTCCAGAACTCACGCGTATGATGCTTCCCAGGAAGTCGCCACCAGCTACCATACGGACGATGCGGATTAACCTCAGGCTCGCTGGGATATACCTCGGGAGCTTTATCGAGGCTATATTCAGCGAAGTTCTTCACGACCTCCGAAACAAACTCATGAACGGTTTGCGATGAAACGTCATCCGAAAGGCAAACCAGAAGGTGGTAACCTCCAACCCCATTCGGGGATGTCCCGTGTATTGTTAAAACTGACTCTGGCCTCTTGATGGTTTAATGGT
>JBAWVO010000315.1:0-7411 GCA_037147235.1 Planctomycetota bacterium
CTGGAACCGATCGAACTTGCACTGTTGCTTAATCTCTAGCGGGTTGTCGAGATTCGAGCCGGGCATGTCGGGACGGGGATGCTTGGTCAACATTTCTTTGCCGGCTTGCAGAATCGCCAGTGCCTGGCTGTATCGCGGATCGCTCTTGTTTGGAATGCGTGCCAAGCAAGGACTGATTTCCGGTCGTGTGAAACTCGCTTGCAGCATATCACCGGCGACATTCACGCCGGTCAGACTGCCGAGCTTCTGCACCTGCCCGCCATTGAGCGGACAGCGACCGTAGGCATTGTCGCGATACATGCCCCCGGCATACTCGGGGTAATACGGGGCGTTGATGTCAATCCAGGTGACAATGCGGTCGAAGTCCTCGTGATTAAGCTTCACCTCACGGTCAATCTCCGCCTTGCCGTGCCCCTTCACAAGGACTTCCGCCAAGCGGCTGACGTGCGATCCCCAGGTCATGGGCATGAGCACGCGGGCAGGCCCCGCCCCTACAACCTTAACATAGTTTTTCCTGCGGAGTTCCACGTAGGAGGTATTGAAACACGAGTTGACGTCCCCTGCCAGGTTGAGCTTTTTGCCTGCCTCCTTGCCATAATCATGGCACGATACACAATTTCGATCGAAGGCCGGCTGGACCTCGACAAGGTAGCTGAAGTTTCTCGCCGGACCGTACCAGGGCGTGAGCTTGCTTGGATTCCGACGCATGGCCAGCGGCGTGGTGTTACTGGTGGCGGTGCCGAGTCGATACTCGTGGCAGCCGACGCAGCCGGCATGTTCGCCCGGCCGTGCGATCGTGCCGCTTCGCATTGACTGCACGAGCATGCCCTTCTCGTCGAGCAATTGGAAATAGACGAACTTATCTGCCGGCACGGCGAAATATGCGCTGCCGTCGGCTTCGACGGGTGCCGTACCGACGATGGCCTTGTTATTAAAGTCGTTCCAGGCCATGCCCGGTGCCTGCTGCCCGGTGCCGCCATCCCAGCCGGTGTGTGTCCAAAAGCGTTTCTCGGGCGATTCCACGACGCGGAGTTGCTTGACGCTCCCCGGCTTAATCTTGTCCATGCCCGTGCCTTGATACACATTGGACACGTAAAAATACCCTTCCGTCTTGCTGAGATCAACGCGCGAGGGAATAACCGGCGGCCTGACCCTTGCAGCCAGCGGCCGGGGATTGAAGCACCCGGGGCCTTCGACATGGACCAAAATCTCGTTGCCAAAAACATCCAGCAGGTAGATCCCCATCTGCTCTCCCTGCCCCGTCATGCGCGAGCAAAGAAAATAGTTGGCCGAGAGCGGGTAGGGGTTCTGGTATTTAGGTCGAATACTCTGAAACGTGTCGTAACCTCCGTGGCCGACCCGGCCGACGGCAGGAGCAGGCCAGGTCCGTACTACCGGCGCGCGGCCATCCACGCCCAACCGCCGGTCGAGAATCGCCAGCGCACCCCAAGGGCGGTCGTGGCATGAGGAGAAAGTGCAGATTACCTGCTCCGTGCCGGGAATGGCGCGGGCTTCAAGCTTTGCCCCAGGCGACTCGGTGCTGTTGCCGTAATACACCACATGGTTGGTGCCGTCGGGGTTGGTCGTCCAGAGGCCCTGTGCGTCACCAAAGTTGCGATCGACGTACTCCCAGCGATCGTAAATCACGCGACCGTCGGGCAGCAAGGAGGCATGCCCCTCGTGCAGCGTGCTGTGGCCAATCTGTTGGATGTTGGCCCCGTCCGCATCCATCGTGAAGAGGTTGCCCATGATGTGCCGGTTGCACATACAGTATTTGGGCTCGCGGGTCGATGTGAAGAGGATCTGGCCGCTGGGCAGGTGGATCGGGTCAATATCGCTGACGCCCGGGCCGAAGGTCAATTGCTTCAGGTTCGTGCCGTCAATGTTGATCTCGTAGAGGTGGTAATCGTCTCGGGCGTCCAATCGCATCGAGAAGAGGACTTTTTTGCCGTCAAAACTAATGTCGGGATCGCGCACGATGCCCTTGGGCACCTCATAAATACTCGTCGCAACCGCAACGGATGCGTTGGCCGCTTTGGCATCAGGGCCGGACTGCGGAGCGGGCTGGGTAAGTCGGATCGTTTTCAACGAACCACCGCCACGGAAGCTACCCGTGTTGATCTCGCCCGTCTGAAACATCGTCTCGGTGTTGTGATGGTCAGACGCATACTGCGCTCGCACAACGAACAGCAACGGCTGCTCGCTAAGGAGTGGGTTGGCCAGCAATGCCTCGCGTCGCAGGCTCTCAAATTGCCGTTGAAGCTCCACTACCTTGGGGCCAGCCGCCGTTTTCATCTCGCTTTCGATGCGATCCAGCCTTGCCAGATACTGCGGACCTTGGGGGTAGCGCACCGCAAAAGTGGCGATCAGGTCGGTAACCGCCTGCCGAACGGCCTGTCCACCGACAAGTTCAACTGCTCGGGCTTGCGGCGTTACGAACGCAGTCGCGCAGCACACTGCTATGACTACCGCCTGCCGGACGACAGGCGTGACACTCAGAAGAAGGGGGTTTTTCCACATCAAGGGAACCTTTGGTTGGTATTTTCGACTCTACACGGATATACATCGTAGTCTTCCATGTTAACAAATTGGCTCGTTATATTCAAGCAGGTCATATTCAAGGTCACATTCAAGCAGGCATCCGGCCAGGTGTGTGGCAAGATTTTCTGGCAATCGCGTGGCACGGGCTTCCAGCCCGTGGAATTCGACACGGGCAAGATGCCCGTGCCACGATGGCATCCGTCTGCCAGAGAATCTTGCCACACACCCGGTCGGACGTTTCGGCGGGGTCAGGAGACCCGCGCCGAACGCTGGACGGGCGAAATCAATAAAATACCCGTCCAAACTGCCATAGCATTATAAATCTTTTTCGCGTAGGATGCCCGCGCTAAAGTCGGTAATCTTTGGCTGGATTGGTTGGTGTCGGGCGATAGGATGTCGCCACCAATGGCAGGTTGGTTCTCACATATTGGACATGATTCGTCAAGGAGGACGGTCATGAATGCGCTCAAAAATATCGTGTTTTTCGGCCTTTTGCTCGCAGTGCTTGGCGGGGTCTACCTCTCGCTGAACCGTTCGCCGGAGCCTGCGTTGCCACCGGGGCTGTCGGGAGATACAAGGCCGCCGAGGATCGATATTCCCGGTCTGACGAATGCCCCGCCGACAGCAATCTCGGCCGGCCAGGAAACCAACGGCATTGCTGGTTTTCCGGCACAACCGCCGCCGATGTCCAGTCCGCCGGCCGCTGGCTTAATAGCCCCGCCGTTCCAGCCACCCGTGGCCGCCGGCCCGACGAATATAGCACCGCCATTTCCGTCCGCTGGCTCGGGTGCATTGGCCACCCCGCCGCCTGCCGCGCAGGTCTCGCTTGCAGTGCCGGTCTCGCCGCTAGGTTTGAATTACCCATCGGGCGTCCGAGATCCATTTGGTACAGGAAGCGGCCCGGCTACTTCTCTTCCTCCGCCGCTTACGATCAATCCCGCGACTCCGCTAGGTGCCGTGCCGCCAACGCCGGCCAACACTTCGTCGTCAACTAATCTTGAACTGATCATGCAGCAGGTCAGGCTGAAGGTTGGAGAGAACCGATTTGCCGACGCGCTGTTGATTCTTAGTCAGCTTTACGGCAACCCCGACCTGCCAACATTCCAGGCGCGAGAGGTTACGCGAATTCTGGACCAGATGGCCGCCAAGGTGATCTACTCACGCGAGCACTGCTTGGATAATCCTTACTTGGTTCAGACAGGCGACACCTTGGAGACCATCGCCGACCGCTACAAGGTGCCGGCCTTGCTTCTGGCACGCATCAACGGCATTGGCGATCCACAAAACCTTCCGCCGGGCAAGGAGCTTAAGGTATTCAAAGGTCCCTTCAGCGCGCATATCAGCACCGATCGCTCGGAAATGACGTTGATGCTCGAAGGCCGCTATGCGGGCCGATTCAGTGTCGTGTTGAGCAACGACTTGTGCCAAGCCCCGAATTTGTGTACGGTTCGCGATAAACGATTACGGACGGCAGTCGCCGGCAGTGAATCGGGTAAGGCGTGGATCGAATTGGGTCATGCCAACGGCAATATCAACATGCAGGGAACCAACGATACACGGGTCACGACCGGCGCGAATAGTCGCAGCTCGATCTGGCTGAACGAGCAGGACATGGACGACGTGATTGGAATTCTTTCCGTGGGATCGCGTGTAATTATCCAGCGGTGACGCCTCGCACGATCCATATCGGTGCCAGCTTCGCCATCGTGCTGGTGGCTTATTGGACCTACGCGCTGTTGGCGGTGCCGTGGATCGAACCGCCGCCCCCGCTGCCCAAAGAGTCCACCGGCCCGACCACCGTGTCCACCGTGCCGCGAGGCAACGATCTTGCGGTTCTCTTCCCGCCCGACTCCTGGCAGCTTCGCGACGCCAAAACCATCAACAGCAACGGCCGGGCCATGCTGCTGTGGCAGAAGTACCAGAACCACGATAACGGCTGGGTTGATCTCAAGCCGCTGACGATCATCTTCATGCTCGATGAGACCGTGCTCGACCCCATCGAGCGATTGCGCCACGCCGTGGTGTTGGAGGTGCCCGAGGGCGCGAATCTGCGTTTCGACCGGCCGCTGGATCTAAATAAAGGCGGCATCGGCCGGCTGATCGAAGGCCGGCTTCGCGGGCCGGTGCGGATCCGCAGCCAAGGTAAGCGGCCGAACGGTCAAGACGACTTGCTCGTGAATACCCACGACGTCGATCTCAGTGAACAGCGAATCACCACGGCCAGCGAGGTCGATTTTCGCTGGGGTCTTCACTCGGGCCGCGGGCGGCAGATGGAGATCAAGCTCTTGCCTCGCCTGGGACCGCGAGTCGCGAACCAGGACGGACCGAACATCGGCGGCATCGAACAGTTCCAGCTCGAACACGTCGAGCGATTGCACTTGGATATGAGTTCGGCCTCGGCGGCGACGGCCAAGGGCAACGCCCCCCAGTCGCAACCGACGGGCTCGGCGATGCTGGGTACGCTCTCCTCGCCTGCCGCACCGATTGAGATTACCTGCCGTGGGCCGTTCCACTTCCATCTGATCGAGCAAATAGCCACCTTCCGCGACCAGGTTGACGTGCTGCGGATTCAGCCCAACGGCCCGTGCGACCGCATGAGCTGCGAGCTGCTTTCGATCTTCTTCACGCGGCCGGCCCCGCGGCCGGGCGCGACACCGCCCTCAAAACAGACCGCGCCGGGATTTGATCTCCAACCTACCCGCATTGTGGCTCAGGGCACACCCACCACGCTCAGCGCGCCGATGGATCATCTGCAAGCTCGAGCTGGAAGATTGCAATACAACCTGAACGATGGACAGATCTATCTGGAAGACACGCAGGAGGTGATGCTGCAAAAGGAATCCAACGAAATTCACACGCAAAGCCTTCGCTATACCCCAGGACCGCCAGGCCACACGGGGCAATTTCAGTTGATTGCCGGAGGCCCCGGATGGCTGCGAGGTAAAATGGCCGACCGGCCAGGTCAACAGCTTGAAGCCCGTTGGCGCGAGAAGCTGGAGATTCGGCCCCAGGACCAGAGCCAAGTGATCTCGCTCAGCGGCGGGGCAACACTGAAACTCCAGGCCATGGGCCAGCTCGATGCCCGAGATATTCACTTCTGGCTGCACGAGACACCCCAAAACGCCGCAGGGCAGAGCAGCTTCCAGCCCGATCGACTGCTTGCCGAAGGTAGCGTCGTGGGCACATCGCCCCAATTCTCCAGCAAGGTACAGCGATTGGAAGTTTGGTTCACCAGCACTGCGCCTGTCGCACCCGCTGCTTCCACGGCAGGAGTTGCCGTAGCCAGCTCGCCCGAGCCTTATCTGCAATCGACCACGGCCTCCCCACCCTCGGCCAGTCTCTCGCAAGGGGAGAGGGGAGCAGCCGCGCCTGCGGTGTCACGAATCCCGCCGCTGGGCACGCAAGGTCCCGTGGCGGCCGATGGTCGGCAATCGCATCTGGAAATTAGTGGCCGCCTGCTGCAAGCGCGCGTGCTCCTGCGCGATCAGCAGCATGGCGATCTGACCGAGGTCACGGTCGTCGATAACGTGAAACTGCAAGAAACGCAAACGGCTCAGCCTAACGATCTACCGCTGTTGATCACGGGCCAATGGCTGCATGCCACGGAGGCCAACTCGCCACGGACCAAGGTGACGGTTAAAGGCGAACCGGCCCACATGGAGGGCCGTGGCATGAGCCTTACCGGACCAAACATTCAGATCGATCGGGGCGCCAACAAGCTCACCATGGAAGGCCCCGGGCAGATGGAAAAGTTCCTCGATCGCGACCTGGAAAACCGACCCCTAAGCCAAGCCGGCACCGTGAAGATCGATTGGCAAAAGGGGATGGTCTTCGACGGCCGCAAGGCCCATTTCCAGGAATTGGTCAACGTCACGGGTAATTCGCAACGGTTGCAGACCAGTTGGCTCGATATCTACTTCCAGCAGCCGATCAGCTTCTCGGATGCCAAGCCGCAGCAGCCGCCGTTGGTCGAAAAGCTGATCTGCGGTGACGGCGTCTTCGTCGAGAACCGCACGATCGAGGCCGGACAGCAAGTTTCCTACGATCGCATTCAGTTGAAAAACCTCGATCTGAACAATATCAGCGGCGATTTTCACGCCGACGGGCCGGGCTGGTTGGTCAGCGTTCGCCGTGGCGGCGGCCAAGGTTTCTCCATGCCCGGCGGGCCGCTCGCCGGATCCGGACGCCCGCCAACAACTCGCCCGGTCGGCTTCGGCTCGCCACCGCCCAGTCCGTCCGACCTCAATTCGTTGACGTGCCTCCACCTGCGATTCATGAAGTCGATCACCGGCAACAAGGTTCGCAAAGATCTTGTGTTCCATGGGCAGGTCCGCACGGCCTACGCGCCCGCACAATCGTGGACGACCACGCTGGAAAGCGACGATCCAAACCGCCTTGGGCCGCAGTCCGTCGTGATGCGATGCGAGAACCTGGCGGTCAACGACATGAGTCCCGTGTCGGGCAGCAGCGGCGGTAATCTGGAACTGGCCGCGCTGGACAACGTGATCGCCGAAGGGTCGAATTTCACCGCTCGCAGTGCTAGGCTAACCTATACTCAGGCGAAGGATTTACTGATCCTGGAGGGCGACGGACGGAGCGACGCCGAACTTTTCAAGCAGGAACGCGAAGGGCTTCAGGCCTCGCGTTTTGCAGCCCAGAAGATTCTTTACTTCCTCAAAACAGGTCAGGTGAACGCCGATGGCGTGCGTTCGCTGGACATGAATCAAACCCCCGGCCGGTCGATGGTGCCGGGAAGGAAATAGCGGGCGGTGGTCAGTACTCAGTACTCAGTACTCAGTACCATAACGCCGAGGGCCCTTCACACCCTTCACACCCTTCACACCCTTCACACCCTTCACACCCTTCACAC
>JBAWVO010000316.1:0-7400 GCA_037147235.1 Planctomycetota bacterium
CACGGCGTTGCACCGTTCCGTCCTACCCGGTCATGTCTGGAATGGACACGCAGGAAACAGGAGGGTATGGCAAAGAAACAGATTCAGGCACGGGCTGCCCATTGGTATAAGCAGGCGTTGCCGGGATTGAGCGGGTTGGTGAAGGAAAAGGTGGAGGTACGTTTGCGGCAGACCGAACCAAACGGAAAGGCGGCCTTCGCACATAAGGGCAACTCCAAGAGCAAACTCATTGACCTTCTGGCTGATGTCGATGTGAAACGAGATAGCTACGGTGGTGAATGGGTGAAAACTGCGCAAGGCATCACGACAAGTACGCCCGACAATCGGTTTATGTTTGCACAGGCTGTTGAGGGTAGCTACGATCTCAAAATCGGTTTCACACCACAGGGACAGGGGAGAAATGAGTTTCATATCGTACTCCCGGTTGGAAGCCATGATATTTGCGTGGTATTTGGAGGCTGGAACGCCCAGGCAAGTGCCCTGGAATATATCGATGGAAAATCAGGAGAACATAATGAAACCAATACGGGTATTCGCCTCGTTTTCGTTCCGCAGCAGCGATATGACATTGGTGTTTCAGTGAGACAAATAAAAGGGAAAGCAGCAATTGTAGTTTCCCTCAACGGAAAGCGTATCATCGCATGGAATGGGAATGAATCATCCCTTACTTGTCCGCATTTTGCTAGGCCGCCTCAATCGCAGCGAATTGGGATTCTCGTTGGACCGGCTGAAGTTAATTCGGCATTGCTGCTTTTTAATCGTCAGCCCACGGGCCAGAAGATACATGGTCGCTGAGTAACATTATCACCAGAATTCTTTGGATAGGCACGATTAAGTCTGATCGAAACGGTGCCAAAGATGTAACCATGTCCGAACAATTCGATCCTTACCATAAATGGCTCGGCATTCGACCCGAGGAACAGCCCGCCAACCATTACCGGCTGCTGGGAATCACGCTCTTCGAAGACGATCTTGACACCATCACCCACGCCGCCGACCAACGAATGGCGCACGTTAAGTCGTTTCAAACGGGCCAACACTCTACCCTCTCGCAGAAACTCCTCAACGAAATTGCCGCCAGCAGGATTTGTCTTCTCAACCCAGAGAAGAAGGCTAATTACGACGAGAGCCTGCGGCAGTTAATCGACTCCCCTGACATTCCGCTCGAAACGACTCCGAGTGTTTCATCTCCCGAAACCGCCTATGTAGACTTTGCTGGCTTCCAGTCCACACATCGGCCCAGTGCCCGTCGCCGCAAACAGCAATCTTGGCAAGTCCCAGCATTAGCCATCTTAGCAGGCATGATCCTGCTTCTTTTGATCGCAGCCGTGGTCGCATTCAGTGGTAAGAAGGAATCCGCTATTTCCAAGGCAGAGGAACAAGTCGCACCATTCTCCAAGCCGGAACAACAACCCATTAGGCCACCCAAGAAGACAGAACCCATCATCCAACCGAAGCCAAAGGAGGCAAGGCCCTCAGCGGAAGGCGAGAACTTAGCTGTTGTGCCTCCTCAGTTGCCAGTGCCTCCACCTGTTGTTAAGGAGGAACCGCCTGCCGAAACGGTGAAAGAAATGCAAAGGCGGTTGACGACTGCTCTTGCCGACGCAAAAGGACCAGCAGAGTTCAAGGCCGTTGCGGAACATGCCCTTGAGTTGGTTGATCGAGCCATCGTGGACTCGAAACAGGATGTTGTGAAGAGCGTTGCCAATCTCGCTCTTTCTGCCGCAAGGAGATCGGATGACACGGCGTTGGCCAAGCAAGCCACTTTGCGAGTTATCGAAGCCGACTCGCCACCCTCTGATGCGATGAAAGAGAAGGCCAGGAATCGGTTGAACGGATTGGTCAAGGATAATGGATTGTACCAAAGTGGCCCAGTCACACAAATGTTGGTGAAGGCTGAAATCGACAACCACAACTGGAAAGTCTTGATTCGTTCATCGAATCCCAAGATTTGGAATACCGATGTTAATGATCCGAAAGGCGGATTCGCCATCTCTATTTCCAAAGTGCCTGACAACATCAAATACCTACGGATACAAACCGACAACAAACCTCCCGTTATTATCCCAATTACTAAGGATAGGCTTCTCATCCAGAGTGCCGATGGCAGATCTGGATGGCAAGGGGCCAACTTCTTTAACTGGCAGGCGAATCATTTGGGGGTGTATGACATGAACATGAATTCAATGCGCCGTGGTGCTATTAGCCTTGTCTGTTTCGGCAATATGGATGATCGCTCGGGATGGGGCTTCGGGCACAGGGCTGGAGTAGACGACCATCAAGCGTATGTATGGGCAGGGGATGAAATACCGGAGACCGTATTCAAGATTTCGGTTACGTCCAGTGACCTTACCAAGGTAGAAGAACAATACTTGCTTAAATGAGCCATTAGACTGGCGGGATAATTCAGGACCACTCTTTGAATAACGAGGTACTCTAAATGTGCATCCCATCCAAGGTCGGTTACGCATTGCTCAGCATTGTGGTCTTTTCGGCCCTGCCTCTTCTAGCCCAGGAACCACCCAAAAAGGACCCCGTTCCCACTGCCGACGCCCAGACTGAAGCAACCAAACTCGTCAAGGAGGTCTATGGTGATGAATGGGCCAAGGCTAGAACGTCCGCCGAAAAGCAAGCCTTAGCCAAGAAGCTGCTCGGCAAGGCGATGGATACCCAGGACGATCCGGCCAGCAAGTACGTTCTATTGAGACTTGCCAAGGACATTGCTACGCAGTCAAGAGATGGGCAGACGGCATTTAAGACAATTGATGCGATGGCCGAATCGTTTCAAGTTGATGCCACCGAAATGAAACTGGCGGTACTGACCAAACTTGTTACAGGAGCCGAGAAGCCTGCACAGCATAAGGCCATCGCAGAGCAGTCGTTGAAGCTGGTCAATGTGGCGATAAGCCAAGACAATTTTAAGGTTGCCGATGAGCTTGGAAAACTGGCTCTTGCAGAAGCTCGGAAAGCCGTTGAAAAGGAACTGATTGCCCATGTCCAAGGCCGGATTGCTGAAATAGCCGAACTGTTCAAGGCGTATGACGATATGAAGGCCGCAAGAGTCACCTTGGAGAAAACGCCGGATAATCCCGAATCCAATATGGTCATGGGCAAATATCTATGCTTCGTGAAAGGCGATTGGGATAAGGGGTTGCTTATGCTGGCTCTAGGGAAGGATGAGACTCTGAAGGCACTGGCGAAACGGGAACTTGCAGGGGCGGCATCATCGGCTGAACAAACGAAACTTGGAAATGATTGGTGGGATTTTGCCGAGAAGCAAGAGGGAATGGCGAAGAAGCAGATTCAGGCACGGGCGGGGCATTGGTATCAGGAGGCGTTGCCTGGGCTTGCGGGACTTACGAAAGACAAGGTGGAGAAGAGGATGACACAAGGAGTGCTGCTTACAGAGGAAGGTCGTTTACCAAGTGGTGTAGTTCTTCTCTTTACCTTCGATAAGGCTACCTTCTATAGGCGGGGTGGCAAGTTGTACGTGAAAGACTTGAGCGGCAAGGGTAACCACGGAATAGTAAACGGCGCAAATCTGGTAGAAGGCCGAGTCGGCTCTGCGTTGTCATTTGGCGGGAAAGACCAATGCGTTGAATGCAAGAATTCAGAAAGTCTGAATCCAACAAAGGCGATTACGATTTGTGCCTGGGTAAAGGCTCATTCGTGGGGAAGTGCAGATATTCACAATCTTGTCACCAAGGAGAGCAACGAGCAGGGAAGTGTCCGGGGATACTATCTAAGACTTTGTGGAGTTACTGTTAGTTTACTAGAGTTGACAATTAGTAACGGAAATTGGCACGGTACAAGGTGCCCCCCATGCCTTGAGTTGGGGCGATGGTATCACCTTGCCGGAACTTATGATGGCGACAAACTCAAAGTGTTTGTGGACGGAAACTTGAGAAGTTCGTCAGAAATGAGTGGAGCAATGCCGCCGTCTTCTAGTAACTTGAAGGTGGGGGCAGGCCCACCAAGCTGGTCATTTGATGGTGTCATGGACGAAGTGGCAGTTTTTGACAGAGCATTGACCGACAAAGAGATTCAATCAGTCTGGCGGCTAGGCTTGCAAGGCAAGAGTCTCGCCAAGTAGTTGAAGGAATTTGCGGCTCGAAAGATAATTCCAATAGGCAATCAGTACGGCGGAGACGGCCACGTGCAAACGGCTCGCGAAATCATTCGAGACGATTTTTCCGCGCCGACGAGCATTGGCGTGATCCGCCTTCGTGAACACCCGCTTTTCCGGCCGGAGTTTCCCGTTCCCGACTTCCTCGCTGTCCTTGGTGAGATTTTCCACGGATAATGCATGAGGCAGTTTCGATGACATTCTCGACGATCTCCTAACCCATGCCTCCGATCCATAACCCCATCTTTCGTGGGGAAAGATTTGTGGACGCCTGTTCTATCGTAGATATTCTTGTTGCAACCAAAATATCTTGTTTCCACCAAGAATTCTTGTTGCAACCTACAATTCATCGGTTATACTTTAACAGATGGGCGAATCGATGAATCATCTCTGGTGGCGAGAGGAATTCACCCCCCTTAACGGCGGTGATGAGTTTGGGTACGTCAGCAAAGATGGTCGCACTGTTGTTGGAGTCAAAAACGCCACGGGAATTAGAGGGCTGTACAGCGTGGCAATGCAACTCGCTCTGGCCCTCTCCGATAAGCCCGAGATCAAGCGGGCGTGTCTGGTATTGCGGCTCTCCCGTCTCTCCCTGGGTCGTGTGCGGCGGGAGTGGATGAAGATCAAGGCGGTGCTTCATCCCGAAGCGGCCCAGGGATTGTCGCTGGTTGCTATCGGCCAAGGCGATGCGTGGGTCGAGCCTGACGAGGAGTTCCTTCATCGGATCGCCAACGTATTCCAGGTGACGAGTGGTGAGACCCCCGATACGACACCGGTCCTCATCAAATCTCACCCCAAGCAGAAGCACCTGGAGGTGCTGAAGGTGCTGCTTCACCGCTGGTTGCTGCGAGAAGGAGCTATTCCCATCGGCAAGTTGGCGGAACAGGTTGGCTGTGCTTACTCCACGGTCAAAGAAGCTTTAGAAAAACTCCAGCAACGGAGAAGCATCACTAGGCAAGTGAATCGATCCGTCGAACTTGCCAAGTTCCCGATCAGTTCGTGGAACGAACTGCTGGCTCTTTCCGGGAGCATGAGGCGATCCTTCCGCTACCGGGATGTTTCCGGGGAGAAGAGCGACCCGGAGCAACTCCTGAAACGATTGGAACGAATGAAGCCATCATCGGTCGCCCTGGGCGGTGTGGTAGCCGCACGTCACTGGCATTCGGAATTTGACCTGCATGGGATACCTCGACTCGATCTGCTGCTCCATGCACCAGAGAACACCGCAGATCTGAGCTTTGTCAGGAAGCTTGATCCTGCGTTGAAGCTTACGGAAGACTACGACGCACCGGCAACACTCGTTGTTCGGCCATTGCAGCGGTCTGCCCCGCTCTTTGACGTTGTATCGGGCAAGAGCCTGCCCTTTGCTGATCCGGTGGAGACAACCCTTGACCTGTACGACCTCGGATTGACCGCACAGGCTGGACAACTCCTCGCTTATTTCAGACCCGAGATCCGGTTGCCATGAAGCTTGATCCAGTAGCCTTGTTCCAGCGACTCGCCAACGATATTTCCGACGAACTGCATAAGAATCTGTTCGTTACGGGGAGCCTCGCCGCCGCCTACCACTTCCGGGCTCAGTTGGAAGAAAGGGCTATCAACACCAAGGATGCCGATGTGGTCGTTCATCCAGCGGGTAATATAGCCTCATGCCAGCAGATGGCGGCGAGGCTGATTGAGCTAGGATGGACGAGAACCGAGGAGTGTTACCCAAGACCAATTCCTGAGCCCAAGGAAAACCTTCGTGCCATCCGCCTGTATCCACCCGGCCCGCATGACTATTTCATTGAGTTTCTCAATTTGCCTTCGGAAAACCAGGAGGAACTCAAAGAGTGGATTCCAGTAGAGTTGGACGATGGTTGGTATGGCCTTCCGAGTTTTCGTTTTCTCAGCGTGACATCCTTGCACAGACTCAAATCGGGTGTCGGTCTTGAATATGCATCTCCCTCCATGATGGCTTTGGCAAACTTGCTCGCTCATCGCCAGATCGGCACAGCCCGGATCGAATCCGGCCCTATGGTGGGCCTCTTACGTGCTGCGAAGGATTTGGGGCGAGTGATCGCTCTGGCGAGGCTGGCAGGGCGTAACGAAACGGAGCGATGGCTCCCTGAGTGGCTTGAGGCATTGCAGTTGTGCTTTCCAGGCAACTGGGGGGAGCCAGCCTTTTGTCTTGGGGACGGTTTGAAGGAATTGCTCGGTGACGATAACGCCCTGGACGACGCACAAAAAACGACCGATGTCGGGCTATTGAATGGGCAAGGCGTTACGTCGATGATGTTGCGGGCTACCGCTGAACGACTCCTACTGGATGTCATCGATCCACTTGCCCAACGGCGTTCCTGGCCTTAATCCTGACCGCCAGCCCCCGGCCCCTATGCCCAAGGTCACGTCCAGCCCGCACAGCAAGCTGATCTATGGCGGCAGCAGCCCCAATGCCGCCCCCCTGGCCTGGTGGCCCTCGTCCCCGCAATCACGTCCTCGCAGCACGGCGATCTGATTTATATGACGAGGGTGGCCTTGATGCTGCTCGACCGGGATTTTCCTGCGCTCGGACTCCCTGGAGTCTGGGGTGAATCGGAATTTGTGCCCGTCGATTTTGTTCGACTTAGTTTTCTTTCGTCCGAGTTTTGCACAATACCGACCGGTGACTCGGTCGAAGCTCATCTCGGTACGGCGACTTCTCGACTTGTCAACACGCTCGTCCGAATCGGGCTCAAAATCGTCTTCCATGTCAATGTCTTCGCTCATAACTTCACACCACCCATAATGATGGATTTCCTGCGGGGTTGATGGTCAGTGGGACGTTACTAAGGGACAGCCGCACCACGTTTCTGCCTGCTAAAGGGACAAAAACACGATGTCTATGGGACTTTTACAAAAAACCGGGGGGTAATGATCGTTTTTACGCTACAGAGCAACGATGCAAAACACCAATAGAATAAGCCACTTACATCAAAAATGCAAGTGGCTTATTATGTGGAGGCGGCGGGGACGAAGCATGACACGAACTGACTTGCTCCAAACACTTATTACATAAGCATTTACAGAGAATGCGGATTTTGGCAAAAACATCAAAAAATGGCCAAAATCAGACACGGAATCAGACACATCAGACACGAGACAGTTGCAGTGAACGCGGCAAGGCGTTTTGGTGGAGATCAAAGGCATCGAACCCGTGTCCTGCGACACTCCATGACACGTCGTGTGGGAAGGCCCGAACGGCTCAGATAAGTTCAGCGAAAGGTCGCAGACCCGCAACCGTCTGTGCGAGTCC